>JAHDKR010000021.1 GCA_018436785.1 Synergistaceae bacterium
ACCGCGCCCTGGGCCCCGTCTTTGAAGACGAGTGGAACGCGCGTCCTGAGTACTTCGACGGCAAGCTCAGTGAAGCGGGTATTTCCCCCGAAGGTCTGCCTTTGAAAGAAAAGATGACAAAACTTCTCGAATTCAGACGAAGCGAATGGGAAAAACTCGTCGACGCCGTCTACAAGCGCAGAGGGTGGAATGCGAACGGAGTTCCGACACTGGAGACACTCAAACGCCTTGGCATCGACTTCCCCGAAGTCGTCGACGTCGTCAAGGCACACCAGTAAACACAAGGGCCGGGCGGTGGCGGACCAATGATCAGGGTCAACGGCAGGGAGATGGAGTGGCGCCGGGGCATGACTATACAGGATGTCCTTGATGAGTGCGGCTATACCTTCAGAATGATCGCAGTGTGGATCGACGGTACTCCCTACCGCAGAGAACATTTCGCCACCGCCGTCGTTCCTGACAGAGCGGAAGTACAGGCTCTTCATATGATCAGCGGAGGTTAGACACTGTAATGCTCTTCGGAAAAGAACCGACAGGATTTATCTTCGATGTGAAACGGTACTCTATCCATGATGGACCGGGGATCCGCACGACATTTTTCTTTAAAGGATGCCCTCTTTCCTGTTGGTGGTGCCATAATCCGGAAGGCATTTCACCTCTTCCGGCGCCCACGTATCATGGAAACAGGTGTATAGCCTGCGGACGATGCGTTCGTGAATGTCCCAATGGAGCCCGAAGCTTCGGCCCCGAAGGAATTGCGCTGGACTCTTCGAAGTGTGTCGAGTGCAGGATATGCGAGCAAGTTTGTCCTACGCGTGCTCTCGAGTTCGTCGGCAAAGAAATGACTGTGGAAGAAATTGTTCGCCTCGCGAAAAAGGATCTTGCTTTTTATGACGAATCAGGCGGAGGTGTCACTTTCTCCGGAGGAGAGCCTTTGATGCAGGCCGAGTTTCTCATCGCGTGTCTGGAAGCGCTCCGCTCTCTGGAAATTTCTACGGCAGTGGATACTTCCGGCTTCTGTCGCGAGGAGGATCTTCTTCTCGCCGCGGAAGAGGCGGATATTTTTCTTTTCGACATCAAGCTGATTGACCCGAAGCTGCATGAATACTATACTGGTGTAGGTAATGAAAGAATTTTAGCCAATCTGAGGAGCCTCGACAAAAAGCTCGTGGAACAGGGAAGAGGAAGCATCAATATCAGGATTCCCCTCATTCCCGGTGTGAACAATTCTCCGGAAAATCTGGAGGCCGTGATTGCATGCGTTCTTTCTCTACGAAGCGTTTCGGGCGTGAATATTTTGCCATATCACTCTATCGGATCCGGCAAGTACAAAAACCTTGGATTGGAGTTCAAAATGGGGCAGACGCAGCCCCCGTCGGATTATGAAGTTTCACAGGCGCTTTCACTGTTTGCATCGCGGGGGATCCACGCGGTGAAAGGAGGATAAGAGAAATGAACGAGAGAATTGCACGTCTGAGAAATGAGAGTTTCGAAACATATCCGAGTATTTCAATCGAACGAGCCCGTTTGACCACCGATTTCTACAGGGCCAATGAAGGCAAATACCCGGTGCCCGTCATGAGGGCGCTTAACTTCAAAAATCTTTGTGAACAAAAGACGCTCTACATAGGAAAAGATGAGCTGATCGTGGGGGAGCGGGGCCCTGCTCCAAAGGCAGTCTCCACCTTCCCGGAACTGAATTGCCATACGGCAAGAGACCTCGAAATCCTGAACACGCGTCCTATGACCGGATACAGGGTTCACGAAGATGATATTCGCATCTACACGGAAGAAGTCGTGCCCTACTGGACCGGCCGCACTCTACGGGACAGGATTTTTTCAAACCTCCCCGAAGAATGGCTTGCGCTCTATGAAGCTGGGTGTTTCACTGAATTCATGGAGCAACGAGCCCCGGGACACACAGCGCTCGACGGAACGATCTATTCAACCGGACTGCTCGACATGAAGAAAAAAATCGCCTCCGCTCGCGAAAGGCTTGATTGGATCAACGATCCTCACGCCACTGAAAAAGACGAGGAGCTACAGGCGATGGATATTGCCTGCGACGCCGCAATTATCTTCGCACGACGTCATGCCGATCTCGCCGAGGAGATGGCAGCATCCGAGAAGGACTTCGTCCGAAAGGCAGAACTCCTCAAGATCGCCGACGTCTGCCGTCATGTTCCGGCGAACGCTCCGCGCGATTTTCACGAGGCTATCCAGATGTACTGGTTTACACATCTGGGCACAATCACCGAGTTGAATGGCTGGGACGCCATGTCCCCGGGGCATTTCGACCTCCATCTCCGTCCATTTTACGAGAAGGGAATCGCAGACGGTTCCCTTGACCGCGAGAAAGCGAAAGAACTTCTCTCCTGCTTCTGGATCAAGGTCAACAATACCCCGGCGCCTCCGAAGGTTGGCGTTACTGCTGCGGAGAGCGGAACATACAACGACTTCACCCAGATCAACCTGGGCGGAATAGCCGAGGACGGAAGCGACGGCTCAAACGACGTCTCCTACATAATACTCGACGTTCTCGACGAGCTTCAGCTGCTCCAGCCCCAGGTCAGCGTACACATATCTTCAAAAACTTCCGAACGTTTCCTTCGCCATGCCTGCAAGGTGATGCGGCGAGGCTCCGGCTATCCTTCGGCATTCAACTCCGAGGCTGTCTTCATGGAGCAGTTGGGGATGGGCAAAACCGTCGAAGACGCCCGTACCGGAGGAACAAGCGGTTGCGTCGAAACCGGCTCTTTCGGCAAGGAAGCCTACATTCTTCACGGATACTTGAATGTTCCAAAGATCATGGAACTCGCTCTAAACAACGGAACCGATCCTCTCTCCGGGAAGCGCATAGGGTTGGAGACAGGCGACCCGCAGACTTTCACCTGCTACGAGGAGTTCTATCAAGCGTTCGAGAAACAGCTGCACTATGTAGTCGACACAAAAATACGTACGGATAACTACATCCAAAGGATGTTCGCACGGCATGCTCCGGCTCCGTACCTCTCCGTCCTCATTCACGACTGCATCGAGAACGGCAGGGACTATTACGACGGCGGCCCCCGCTATAATACGGACTACATCCAGTGCTGCGGAATTGGTACGGTCACGGATAGTTTCTCCGTTCTCAAGAAGCATGTCTTCGAAGAAAAGACTGTGACGCTTGCCGATCTTCTTCGCGCGCTTCACGAGAATTGGGAAGGCTGGGAGGAGATGCGCCAGTTTATCTGGAACCGCACCCCGTTCTTCGGTAACGACGACGAAGAAGCCGACTCGATTATGCAGAAGGTGTATGCGTCGCTTCTGAACGCCATCGACGGGAAACACTCTCCAAAGGGACCTACATACCACGTGAATATGCTCTCCACAACGTGCCATATCTATTTTGGGAAAAAACTGGGCGCTACACCAAACGGACGTTTTGCCCATGCGCCGGAATCAGACGGGACTTCGCCATCTCACGGCGCCGACAGGAATGGACCTACGGCGGTCGTCAAGTCCCTCAGCCGTATGGATCAGCTCAAATCAGGAGGCACGCTGCTTAATCAGCGTTTCCTTCCCTCGGTTCTGAGCGGAGACTCCGGGCTTGAGAAAATGGGACAACTCATACGGACCTACTTTAAACTCGGAGGACATCATATCCAGTTCAATGTAGTCGATACGGAGACACTACGCAAGGCGCAGAAGAATCCGGACGAGTACCGCAGTCTTCTTGTTCGAGTGGCAGGGTATAGCGACTATTTCGTTGACCTTGATCAATACCACCAGGAAGAAATCATCGCCCGAACAGCGCAGGAGAACTTATAACACATTACTCCGTGCGCTTTTTTAAGGTGAAGGGAGGGGATATTCGTCCGGTGAAAAAATAGGCATAACCATCACGCGACACAAGAGGCATCATCGATGAGTACCGCAAAAACGAAAGGAGTGCTGACATAATGCAGAAAGCGAAAAAATTTGTCACCTTGTGTATCCTCTCCGCCCTTGTTTTGTTCCTCATCGTTCCGAACATGGCTTCCGCAGCTCCCGAGATGACTCTGCGATTCGCCGGGCAGGTCCCCTTGGAGCACACCGCCACCAAACTGATGCATCAGGTTGCGGATGAAGTAAAAGAAAAGACGAACGGACGCATCGTCGTTGAAGTGTATCCTGCAAACCAGCTGGGCGACTACACGCTTGTCTACGAAGAGCTTATCCGCGGAACGATCGATATGGCTGCCATATCCGTTCCCAGCCAGTTCGATCCTCGCCTTGAAGTAACCTACATCAACTGTTTTGTCAGGAATTTTGACGAAGCGAAATCCGTTTTTGCTCCCGACGGCTGGCTCTTCAAGAAGATGGACGAACTGAGCGCGCGCCTTGGCGTTAAGCTTCTTGGATTCCAGGTCGAAGGCTTTATCGGTATCGGCAGCACCAAGCCGGTGAACGAGCCGCTGAATCCGAACGTGGACAAGGGCGTACTCGTCCGCATTCCCAACATGGACGTCTACAAGCTCGGCGCGGAAGCAATGGGCTACCGTACCGTCACCGTTCCCTGGGCTGAAGTCTACACAGCCCTGCAGACAGGCGTCGCCGACGGCGTTGACGGGATGACCCCGACAGCTGCGTACACAATGCTCAAGGATGTTCTGAAGTATTGGTATGACTTGAATTACTCGGTCGAAAACTTCAACTACATGATCAGCATGAAAACATGGGAGAAACTCTCGGAAGCTGATCGTAAGGTTATCGCCGATGCGTGCGCGAAGGTCACTGAAATGAGCATCGAACTTGCGAAACAAGACCAGGAAAAGCACCTTCAGCTTATGCGCGACGCCGGCATCGAGGTACATACCTATACCGCAGAAGAGCTGAAGCCCATTTTTGAAAAAGTATCCGCCACTTGGGGACAGCTTTCCGATAAGTTTACTCCTGAACTAATCGAAGAGTTCAAGAAAGAATACGCACCCAGATAGACAATTCAACAACCCCGTATCCTTTCGAGTAGGGACACCCCCTACTCGAAAGGATACGAGAAGGAAAGGAGATCTTTATGGCGGACAACGAGACCATCGGCTGTTTTCCTGAAAATCGTCCCGAAAAACAGAGCAAAGTAGATTTAATCCTGCTCTTCTTTTTTTCTATAGTTTCTGTTTCCTGCTCTCTTCTCTTGTCTATCATCATATCTGCCGCTGCATTTACACGGTATATCATCGGCGGCGACCTCTACGGCTTCGAGGAATGGGTCCGTCTGTTGGCCTTCTGGCTTTATTTTATGGGGGGAGCATACGGAGCTTACAACGATACACACGTCTCCGCCGACGTTATCGATTCGTATATGAAAGAAGGTTTTTTTAAGCGGCTTGTCGTTGTTCTCAGGAACCTTATAACTACCGGCATCAGCATACTCTTTACCTGGTACGGGTACGAGTTCTTCATGTTTGGCTTCATGGGGCCTCTCGGCACCGGAATTGCCATCCCTCAAACCACTATCTGGCAAATACCTCTGTGGACATCCTACCTGGCTGTCTTCCTCGGCCTAATTTTCATGACATACTACTTTACAATGAGATTGTTCAGGAATCTCCGGCTGCTCATTAAAGGAGGAGTATCATGATTTACATTGCTGTACTGATCCTTCTTGTTTGTCTTGTGCTGGGAGTTCCGGTGCCGATGAGTTTCATGGCTTCTACTGCGTGGCTTCTCTTCTTCGGCGGCCCCACCGGCGCCGGGTACGCATCTTCTATGGTGCTACCGTACGGTTTCAGCTCAATGAACAGCATCGCTCTCATCTCCATCGCCCTCTTTATAATGGCGGGGGGGATCATGGAGAAAGGTCGTATTGGCGAGAAACTCATTGATTTCGTCGATGTCTTCGTCGGACGAATCAAGGGTGGTCTTGGAGTCGTCGGAACCATCTCTTGTGCGGTTTTCGGCTCCATTACCGGTTCCGCATGTGCAACGCTTTCCTGCATCGGCTCCATTATGTTCCCCAGACTTGAAGCCGCAGGGTACCCGCGGGGAATCGCAGCGGCGCTCATGTCGAACGCCTCACTGCTCGGGATGCTTATTCCCCCCAATTCAACCCTCATCATCTTTGCATGGATAAGCGGTCAGTCGATATTAGCGTGTTTCCTTTCCACAGTACTGCCGGGGATCATGATGACCGCTCTTATCTGTCTCGTGAACTGCTGGCTCGTCCGTAAGAACCCGAATGTCAAGGTAACCGAACCTCCTAAAGGAAGAGCGCGTTTCAATCTGATGAAACAGAGAGGCTTCGTAGCTCTACCTGCGCTTATGCTCCCTTTCATCGTGCTCGGCGGTATTTACGGCGGTATCATGACGCCCACCGAAGCTGCTGCCGTTGCGGTAATCTATGCTATTCCGACGGGGATGTTCATTTATAAAGGACTGACCCTTCGCGGACTGTGGGACTCGCTCGTTGAATCAGCTGTTACGACGGGTGTTGTCATGGTCATGCTCTATTCTGTTATGATGCTCAGCCGCCTCTACATAATGGAAAATCTTCCGGGAAAGATGCTCGGCCTCTTTAGAGCAGTCTCCGACAATCCATGGATCATTCTCTTTATGATCAACATCTTCCTTGTTATCATGGGAATGTTGATGGACGACATAAGCAGCGTCACGCTTGGAACACCGATTCTCATTCCAATCATCATCGAACTTGGATTCAACCCAATTCATTACGCCGCTATCGTAGGTGTCAATACAGGTTTGGGATGTATCACTCCGCCTGCAGCTCCTGTTCTCTACCTAGGAGGGCGCTTGGGAAAAGCTCCTATCAACGAAATGATGGGACCAACCATGTGGATCATAGCTCTTGCGTGGACACCCACATTGCTTGTCACAACATACTTCCCGAAGTTCTCTCTTCTTCTTCCTCATATCTTCCTAGGGACTCCATGGTAAAGAACGGGGAATCCGCGTGACGTACAGAAACTTTTTTGGATGTATCTGTCTTCTTTGTTTCTTTACAGGGCTCTGGACAAAATCACCGTACGCTTATTGGGGAGCGCTTTTTTCCGGAGCGCTCTCCAGAGCGTCCGTAAAAAAAGGTTGGGAGTCCCCGCCCTGGATGAAAAAGCTCTCGCTTTCAACGCTGAAAAAAACACTTGGACTCCTTGACAAAGACGACAACGGTCTGTAGAATATCTCCTCGTTGGGTGGTTAGTTCAGAGGAAGAACGCTTCCTTGACGCGGAAGAGGTCAGAGGTTCGAGTCCTCTACCACCCACCATTGACTACTAAAGAGCTTCAGCTATCTGCTGGAGCTCT
This sequence comes from Synergistaceae bacterium, assembly GCA_018436785.1. Lineage (GTDB taxonomy): Bacteria > Synergistota > Synergistia > Synergistales > Aminobacteriaceae > JAAYLU01. The sequence goes on from JAHDKR010000021.1 coordinate 7,281, forward strand.
TTTTGTATTTGAAAGCAGTCTATATTCTCTTACACACTGCCTCCTTCACACAAAGACAATCTGCTCTTTACAGTATCCTCTTTTCATCAAAACTGATTATCCCATTGAAAACACGCTTCGAGAGCCGCGGATGGCGCTTGCGGAAATTTTTCCAGGGATGTAAGATTGTTGAAATATTGAAGCCGGTTTTTCTTCCGGCACGTAATACTATCCCAAGAGAGGAGTTGGTCTAATGAAAGCTTTACGGGTGCTGTTCGCTTTGATTGTCCTTCTTGTTTTTGCGCTGTCTTCGGGGGCATCACAACTATCGATTGCAATGATCACAGACGTAGGTGGCGTGAACGATCAATCCTTCAACCAATCAGCATGGGAAGGGCTTCAAAGAGCTGAAAAAGATCTGGGTGTGAAGGCAGCCTATATAGAATCGCGTCAAGACGCCGACTACGGCCCAAACCTTGAAACCCTGCTCGACGCAGGAACGGACCTGATCTGGGGAATTGGTTTCAAAATGGCCGACGCAGTACTGGAAGCTTCCACGAACAACGTCGATCAGAAATACGCCATTATCGACTTCGCCTGGGAAAAAACACCGGAAAACCTTATCGGCGTTGTCTTCAAGGCTGAAGAAGCATCCTTCCTCGTCGGTTACATAGCGGCGAAGATGACGAAGACTGGAAAGGTCGGCTTCATTGGCGGCATGTCATTCCCTGTGATCTGGGGATTCGAATACGGGTTCCGCGCAGGTGTTGCGCAAGCTGGAAAGAACGTCGAAATCCTGAGCCAGTACGCAGAATCCTTCACTGACGCTGCAAAGGGCAAATCCATCGCCAACAGCATGTACCAGCAGGGCGCCGACATCATCTTCCATGCATCAGGGGGCGTCGGCGACGGTCTGATCGAAGCGGCTAAGGAACAGGGGAAGTGGGCGATTGGCGTTGACAGAGACCAAAACTATCTTGCTCCCGACAATGTTCTCACCAGCGCCATGAAACGCGTTGACAACGCGATATTCAACATCGCAAAGGAACTGATCGAGGGTAAATGGCAAGGCGGGCACACGGTTTCTTACGGACTCGCGGAGGGCGGAGTAGATATTGCCCCCACAACATCAAAACACGTTCCAGCGGAGCTGCTCGCGGAAGTGGAAGCTGTTAAAGCGCGAATCATCGCCGGAGAAGTTGTCGTCCCATTCAGCAAAGAGACCTTTGCTTCCTTCGAGGTGAAATAGAAACGAGCGCGGGGGAAGTACATCAAAAAATCCTCCGCGCACCTTTTCTATTCTGAGGAGGTGGGGTTGTGCCGGAACGTAAAAAGAACGCTGCCGAACTGGCGGTAGAGATGAAACAAATTACAAAGCGATTCGGAAACTTCGTCGCAAACGACTCAATCGATTTCGATGTTCGCCGCGGCGAGGTCCACGCGCTCCTCGGTGAAAACGGCGCGGGAAAAAGCACGCTGATGAACCAGCTCTACGGCCTTTATCTTCCTTCTTCGGGAGAGATTTTCATCAATGGTAAAAAAGTCCGGATAACCGGCCCCAAGATAGCCATCGCCAGGGGAATAGGAATGGTGCATCAGCATTTCATGCTTGTGCAGCCGTTTACCGTAGCCGAGAACATCGTTCTCGGCTGTGAATCGGTTCGAGCATTCGGCATCCTTGATACCACACGTGCGTTCCAAGAGGTGGAAGACCTTTCGCGCCGTTACGGACTTGCTGTCGATCCTGGCGCACGAATTCAGGATATTTCTGTGGCTATGCAGCAGCGCGTGGAAATTTTGAAGTGCCTCTACCGTGGGGCAGAAATCCTCATACTCGACGAACCGACGGCAGTTCTTACTCCCCAGGAGATTGATTTTCTTGCCGAGATACTCCAAAATCTGACTGCTGAGGGGAAAACAGTCATCATTATCACCCATAAACTACGAGAGATAAAAAAAATGGCGCATCGCTGCACCGTTATCAGGAGGGGCGTAAAGATAGGGACTGTCGACGTTGCGTCCCGCTCCGAGAGCGAGCTGGCCGAAATGATGGTCGGACGCGCCGTTTCTTTCGATGTCGAGAAAACGCCTGCAAGAGTGCAAGAGCCTGTGCTCTTGCTTACTGATATTTATGCCCTCAATAACAGGGGACTTCCTGCGCTCAAAGGTATATCGCTCGTAGTAAAACGAGGTGAGATTCTGGCTCTTGCAGGAATCGACGGAAACGGGCAGAGCGAGCTTGTAGAGGTCTTGACCGGCCTCCGCCCCGTCGAATCCGGCTCCATCCGTTTCCGCAACACTGAGATCACGGATTTCCCATCCGGAAAGAGAATCGACATGGGCTTGGCGGCAATCCCGGAGGATCGCCAAAAACGCGGCCTCATCGGCCCCTTCACGATCGCCGAGAACCTTATCCTTGAGGAGCGCTCACTCCCGCCTTTTTCGCGCAGCGGTATTCTTGATTTGCAAGCGATCAGCCGTCATGCCAAAACGCTCATTGATCGTTTCGATATTCGCCCTCCCCGCGAACAGTATCTCGCTACGTCGCTCTCCGGAGGAAACCAGCAGAAGGTCATCCTCGCAAGGGAAATCACACGCGATCCGGAGCTGCTTATCGCGTCGCAGCCGACAAGGGGACTTGACGTGGGCGCCATTGAATACGTACGCAAAAGACTTGTCCAGGTTCGCGACGCAGGGAAAGCTGTTCTCCTTATCTCTCTCGATCTCGACGAAACGCTTGCTCTCGCCGACCGTATCGCAGTCATCTACGAAGGCCGCATCGTTGCCGTTCTTGACCGGGAAGAGACAGACGAACGCACGCTCGGGCTTCTCATGGCAGGAGGTGGAGCAGTGCATGTCTGACGAAAAAAGGAAGCTACTTGCAGCTTCGCCTCTCTTCTTCACTTTTTTTTCAGTGCTCACAGGGCTTCTTGTCGGCGCCCTCGTGCTTCTGATCAGCGGATACAGCCCTCTCAAGGCGTATCATGTGATCATCGATGGGATTTTCTCCAGACCGAGCTATATCGTCTACACAGTCATTTACTCCACGCCGCTCATCATGACGGGGCTCTCAGTCGCTTTCGCCTTCCGGACAGGTCTTTTCAATATCGGGGCGGAGGGACAGTTCATCATGGGCGCCTTGGGCGCGGCACTCGCAGGCGCTTTTCTACACCTGCCTCCTGTGCTCCACGCCATCGTCGCCGCACTGGCGGGCATCGCAGCGGCTGCCGTCTGGGGAGGCATCGCGGGCTTTCTTAAAGCGCGCTTCGGCGTCAACGAAGTCATCGCCACAATTATGCTCAACTGGACAGCCCTCTACCTGAACAACTTTATTGTTACGCTGCCGTCAATCAAACGAACTGCAACAAATGCTACGGCATTCATTCTGGACTCGGCGCGAATCGAAATACTGCCGCTGTGGAAAGTAAGCGAAGCGGGAAGAACCTGGCGCGCTATGCATCCATTCTGGCACGACATTTTCAGAACACCCTTCAATGCCGGAATACTGGTCGCGCTCTTCCTTGCTTTTTTCTGCTGGTGGATCCTGAACAGGACGACGCTCGGTTACGAGCTTCGGGCCGTCGGTCACAACGCGGACTGTTCAGAGCATACCGGCATCAATGTGAAAGCCCGCATGATCTCCTCGATGGCCATCGCCGGAGGACTTGCAGGAGCGGCAGGAGCGCTCCATGTCCTCGGCTGGACGCGCCAGGCCGCAGAATTAGCAGCGATGGAAGGTCTGGGCTTCGACGGTATCGCGGTCGCTCTGATCGGCGGCAGCTCGCCTATTGGGTGCATTCCGGCGGGACTTCTGTTCGGCGCGCTCAAATACGGAGGATCCAAGCTTCAGTTCGCCCTCAGAGCACCGATTGAAGTGGTGAACATCGTCATCGGCTCTATCATCTTTTTCGTCGCCATGCCCAAGCTGCTCCGGATCATTCGACGGTGGCTGGAACCAAAGAAAAGGCAGGGAGGTGATTCCCATGCTGCTTGAGAGCATTGCGTTCATTATCGCCACGACGCTCATGTACTCGGCCCCGCTTATCTTCACCGCCCTCGGCGGCGTAGTTTCGGAGAACGCGGGCGTGGTCAACATCGGGCTTGAAGGAATGATGACCCTCGGCGCCTTCGTCGGAGCGGCCGTCGGCTACTTCGCCAACGATGCGTGGATCGGTTTTCTCGCTGCCGGAGCGGCCGGAGGAGCGTTGGCGTTCTTCCACGCCCTCGCATGCGTGACGTTCCTCGCCGACCACATTGTCTCGGGTATCGCGATCAACTTCATCGGCCCCGGTCTCTCCCTTTTTCTCTCTCGCTACTTCTTCGACGGGGCGACGCAGACGCTCTCACTCTCTCTCGACGCGAAAATTCCCCGACCGTTGAACGGGGTTTTCGAGCAGAACGGCTTCTTTGATATGGTCTTCAATCAGTACGCGACCGTCTACCTTGCTCTCTTCCTGGTCGCCTTTCTCTGGTTCATTCTCTATAGAACCCGTCTCGGCCTGAGAATTCGCGCCGTCGGCGAGCACCCCAAAGCGGCGGATACCTTGGGTATAAATGTTCTCAGAATCAAATACCTTGCTGTTATCACTTCCGGAGTTCTTGCAGGTTTCGGAGGCGCCGCGCTCAGCGTGGCTATCGTCTCTCGCTTCAGCTCGACGCTCGTGAGCGGTCAGGGGTTCATCGCCCTCGCGGCGATGATCTTCGGAAAGTGGAAACCCGTCGGAACGCTCGCGGCATGCCTTCTCTTCAGCTCGGCCCAGGGGCTCACCGTTTACCTGGGACGTGGGGACCTCCAGAGGATGCTCCCTATGCCGTCCCAGCTTCTGGCGACAATTCCGTTCCTGCTCACGCTTGCCGTGCTGATAGGATTCGTCGGCAAGTCCCGCCCTCCGGCGGCGGACGGCATCCCTTACGAGAAAGAATAACGAAAAGAGCCCGTCGAAAAGTTTAATATGTTCCGCCGGGCTCTTTTTTCTAGTTTCATTGATGGTCTATTACTGGATAATGCGTATACACCGACCGTCCATACGAAGACGGTTTGTATCCATTCCCAGAATCTCGATCATCGACTGACGGGCAAACTGCTTGAACGATTCTACAGCCTCGTCGTCGCCTGCCTCCTCGGCCTGCGTATGACCGGCAAGAGCAAAAACAGCCATGCACGCCAGGACCTCTGCGAATTCCCTTCGCTGCGTATCGGAGGCTTTGGCTATCCCCGACTGTTCCGCAAGCAGCTTGTCCATCTGCGACGCGGCTGCTAGAATGGCGTCATCGTCCACTTCATTTTCCGTTGTTAACCCGATGCAGACTCCGGCAAAGAACGCCATCGAAAAGCCCAGATCATACGGACGGCCCGCCTGTTGAGCAAACTGTTCAAAACTCTGCAACCCTTCTTTGAAAAATACAGTCAGTTCCTTCTTTGTAGCGTTATCGTTGCTCAAAACAGCGGCAACCTTGGCGGGTATGGAGGACTGAGAGGAAGAAGGCCGGTAGAGCGTCCGCACCTGCCCCGAAGCTCCCACTCCACCGGAAGGCGTCCTTTGCATCTTCTTCAACGAGGTTTCTGCCATCATTCTGTTATAGAGCATCGTGTCTATTAACGCGGAGCCGGGGTTGTTCCACATTCCCCCCGTATAGGCGTTGTACCATGTAGCGGCTCCTTCAACCGCGGAAACAAAACCCAAAAACCATACGAGAAACAGAATTCCTTTTTTCCCCATTCCGTATCGCCCCCTTCGAAAAAGAGTCGCTGCCCGTACGAGGTCCCTCCTTTTTACGCATATTCTACTCGTTGCAGTTTCACATGAGCAAGAGTTCTTTTTATAAAGGTGAAAAGGGCTTTTTGCCTTGATTGGATGCCGAAGAAGCTGTTGAAAAAAGTGTTTTTTTGGCGTATGGTACTCTTGTTTATAATATACGCCTCCGAATGCCCTTTCGCATTTTTTTAGGTATCCAGAATACATTTTTGACGCTACCCTTTGCGAATGAGCGGAAAAAGTGGTGAATTGTCGATTTCTGCTTCTGTGGGATATCATCTCAATTCTGAAACGGAGTGATTCGAAATGACGATCAAACGATGCCCGAACGGACACTTCTACGATCCCGACGCCAATAATTCTTGTCCGTGGTGCGCTGTTCCCGCCGACGACAACGAAAGAACGCGGCGAATCAACCCCGCAGCGATACCGGTGGCGGGCAACGCAGGGTCTACCGTAAAACTGTCTCCCCGAAACACACCTTCGTCCGGAAGCTCCATCGACGAAGGGCATACCGTCGCCGTCGTCAAGCGCAAGACGGGAATCGATCCGGTCGTCGGCTGGCTTGTCTGCGTCAAGGGGCCGGACCGCGGACGCGACTACCGAATACGTTCGGAGAAGAACTCTGTCGGCAGGGCCGACTCCATGGACATCTGCATCTCCGGAGACGATACAATCTCGCGGAACGACCATGCATTCGTCGTCTACGACCCCAGAAAGAAGATCTTCAGAATCCAGGCGGGATTGAGCAGAGGGCTGGTCTATCTCAATGGAGAAGAGGTCATTGCCTCGGAGCTGCTCGCCGCCTATGACACAATCTCGGTCGGGCAGAGCGAACTTCTTTTCATTCCTTTGTGCGGGGAGCGCTTCCAATGGGAAACCGAACAGGAATCCTGAACCGCATCCTCTCCGCAGTCTGCTTGCTTCTTTTGCTTGCAGGCGCCGCGCTCGCCGCACCCTCGACATTGAGAGTCCGCCAGGCGTACCTCGACTATCCTTCTTTAACCGTGTACGCCGACCTTCTTGACGCCTCCGGAAAACCTTTTGTCCCCGGCGGAGCCGAGCAACTTACCGCGACCGTAGGCGGACGCGCCTTCGATGTGAGCCGCTGGAGCGCTTTTTCCGCGAAGAACGACGGAGTCCTTATCATCTTCCTCGTCGATACCTCCGCCTCAATAGGACAGAACCGCTTCACCGAACTGCAGGAGACGGTCTCCGGATGGATCCGCCGTATGGGCCCCTCCGACCGCGCGGCCGTGATGTCGTTCGGCGAGAACGTCTCCGTCGTCCAGGGCTTCACCGCCGAACAGAACGCGCTGCTGTACGCCGTCCAGTCTCTTTCACCGAAAGACCCAGGCGCGCAGCTCAATCTCGGTCTTCTCCGCGCCCTCGAACTGGCGAAGATAAAAAGCTCCGGACTCCCTGCGCGCCGGATGATCCTCCTGTGCAGCGACGGCTTCCGCGAGACGCCGGGAGGCGCCACAGCCGACGAAGTCCGCAACGCGCTCGCCTCCGGCCCTGTTCCGGTGTACTCCATTTTCTTCGACTCGCCCGAACGCGAAAGTACCAACAGAAACACCGAAGCGCAGCAGCTTTTGAACGAACTGGGGTACGACGCCGGGCCCGTCGACGGAAAACTGGGACCGCGCACTGTAGCGGCTATCCGGGTTTTTCAGCAGAGCAGGGGAGTCGCATGGGACGGCTCCGTGTCCAAAGAACTGCTGGGAGTGCTTCGGACGATGGCGAAAAAACAGAAGGACGCCGCGCTGGCAAGCATAGGGGAGTTCTCCAGGCGCTCCGGCGGACAGCTCTACCGCGCAGGGACCTCTCCCTTCACGTCCATCTTCGACTCCGTCGCCGCATCCCTGGACAACGCTCTCGCCCTGCATATCACGCTCGAGGGGCTCGTTCCCGACGCAACTATGAAACGGCTCGAAATTACATTTTTCGACGGCACGCGCTCCCTTTCGGACGGCATCGAATTCCGTCTGTTCGGCGCTCAGGTCGAGCGGATGCCAGTTATGCTTCCCGAAGAAACTAAGGAATCCTCCGCAACGATTACAGATTATTCAGTGTGGGCCTACCTCCTCGCAATCGCTGCGATCATCACTCTTCCTCTCTCTGTTTGGCTGATACAAAAAAGGATGCGTACCGCGAAGAGAGAGTCAGCAGCCCCGGACTCCTCCGAGAAACAGTCGATCCTGCCAAAAGACGAAAGCAGCCCAACCATCGTCCTTTCAGAGGCAGCGCAGAGGGCTTCACTGCATGTTGAGCTGACACCTTCCGGAGCCAGGGGAACTGACACGACTCTCAAGGCCGTCATCACCGACAGGATAGTCCTCGGCAGAAACAGGGGGCCGTCCGCGCTCTCCATACTCGGCGATGCAACCGTCTCAGCAAGGCACTGCGAACTCGTTTTTTCCAAAGGCAGACTCTTCGTGAACGACCTCCAGTCCTCCAACGGAACGATGGTCAACGGCGTCCCCATACAGGGACACTACCCTTTGGAGGACGGCGACAGACTTTCAATAGGGAAGACAGAGCTTCGCATCCGCATTCTTGAGGTGAAATAACCGTTTTTTCGTACACTATCGAAAGGGAGATGACGCATCATGCACTACATCGCGTTGACAGGAGGAGGAATGCTTATTGTCGGCTGCCTCCTGCCCTGGATCTCGCTGGGAACGATTCTCGTTCAGCAGGCGTCGGATACCGTCTTCGTAGCGCTCGCACTTCTCTCTGGACTCCTCGCGACGGGGGGTGCCATTTACAACATAGTAAAAAAGCAAAACAGGATGAAATACGCCTACCTGGCCATCGGCGGCATCTGCCTCATGATCGGCCTCTACGGCCTCCTCCGTGTACGTGATATTCGCACAACAGCAGAGTTCGCCAATGTACTGCAAAAACGGATAACCGCAGAAGCAGATATGCCGGTCGCGACGGGAATCATAAACACCGGCCTCTGGTTCGTCGCCATTGGGGGGCTTATACTCTTCGGAACAGGCCTCGTCAACGTATTCTCCCAGAGGATGTACGCTGCCGGAAGGGGCGCATCAGGCCCCAGAGGAGGAGCGGACGGCGGCCTTCCGACCTTCGCCTCGGGCGCACAGCGGGCGGCCATACTCAACGGAATCGCCGGACCGTACGCAGGCCTGCAGATCCCCGTGCCCCTCGAAGGCATTATAATCGGAAGAGATCCGGCGTACTCCAATCTCGTCATCCAGTCGCCCGCGGTTTCCCGAAGACACGCCCGCATAATGCAGGGCCCCTCCCCCGACAGCTGTACGCTGGAAGATTTGAACTCCACAAACGGCACTTTTGTTATGGAAAGAAACGCTTGGGTGCGACTGACCGCGCCCACCGTCCTTACCATCTTTAAGCGCTTCCGACTGGGAGACGAACACACGGAATTCGAAATCCGCTAGGAGCCGCCGAGGATGATGATCCGCCCTGGGAACTACCAGCACATCGGCGCCAGAAAAGAACAGCAGGACGCCTTCGGATTCAGCGATCTTTCTGATGTAGCTTTCGTACGGCACGGAGGAGTTCTTGCAATTGTAGCCGACGGAATGGGCGGACTCCAGGAAGGAGCGGAAGCCTCCCGTATCGCGGTACGCGCTTTCCTGGAGTCGTATGGGGGAAAAAACACGGACGAGAGAATAGAGGACGCACTTGACCGCTCTCTCCGGGAGGCAAACAACTCCGTCTACGCCTTCTCCGTCGAGAGAAACCTCGAAGGGAACTGCGGTACTACCATCGTCGCCGTCGTCGTCCACGAAAGCGGCGTTTACTGGACGCACGCTGGAGACAGCAGGCTGTACATGACAGACGGGCAGAGCCTGACGCCTCTCACCGAAGATCATATCTATGCGAACAATCTAAAAAAGGCTGTTGAAAAAGGATTGCTGAGACAGGAAGACGCGCTCGTGCACCCGGAGAGAGACGCCCTCACAAGCTACATCGGCGACAGGACGATCAAGATCGTCGGGAAGGGTTTCCTCAAAAGCTCTCCCGACGGACTACCGCCGAACGGCTTTATGCTTCTCCTCTGCTCAGACGGCCTTTACAAAACCCTCTCCGAGAAGGAAATCCTCGAAGTCTACTCGCCAGACCCGGAGGAATGGGCCCGGGCGCTCGTCAAAAGCGCCATAGCACAAAAATATCGATTCCAGGACAATGTGACCGTACTCTGCCTTGCCGCAGGCGCACTTGTACCCCGCCGGAGCGAAGACACCCTGAATAACTCTCATGCCATTGAATCCGATGATGTAGAATAAGAGCAGTATGTGCCATGACGGCGCCGTGATAAAAAGCCGCACACCAGGAGTGGAGAGCATGAGTACATCCAACGGAGCACAAGAGCAGCAGGAGATTTCCACACCGAGTCCCGGACAGCCTCTTTGCCCGGCGTGTTTCTCCCCATCTGCGGGATTTGATGTTCCGTGCCCTGTCTGCGGGTACTCCGCTTCTCAACCCGAAGAGGGCGGATGGAACCGTCTGAAACCGGGAACGATCATCCATGCCCGCTATATCGTCGGACAACCGCTGGGGCAAGGGGGCTTCGGCATTACCTACCTGGGCATGGATCTGTTGCTGAACACCAAACTCGCAATAAAAGAGTACTTTCCCGCCGGAGCGTCTCTACGCAACCCGGAGAGCCGTTGCGTTCTGCCCGCTTCCGAGGAGATGAGCGAAGACTTCCGCAAGGGGATGGAGAAGTTCATCGAGGAGGCGCGCATACTGGCCCGCTTCGAGGAACACCCCTCCATAGTCTCGGTGAAGGACTTCTTCGAGGAGAACGGCACCGCCTACATGGTGATGAATCACTTGGAGGGGCGAACGTTGATGGCGCATATCAAGGAGCGTGGAGGGCGTCTGCCGTTCGGCGAAGCGGTCGGCATTCTTTCCCCTTTGATGGACGCGCTCGACGAGGTACACGCCTCCGGCCTGATCCACAGAGACATCAGCCCCGACAACATCTTTCTGACGCGCTTCGGGCAGGTGAAGCTGCTCGACTTCGGGGCCTCGAAGTCTGCGTTGGCGCTGATGCAGCAGCGGCATCACTCGGTCGTCATGAAAAAGGGGTACAGCCCTCCCGAGCAGTACCAGGGGAGCAGGCATCTGGGCCCGTGGAGCGACGTTTACGGGATGGCGGCGACGCTCTACCGCTGCATCGCGGGGATGATCCCCCCGGATGCGCTCGACAGAATGGAGGAGGACCCCCTCGAACCGCCGAGTCGCTTGGGCATTCCGCTTCCTCTGTACGCGGAGAGGGCGCTGCTGCGCGCTCTTTCTCTCTCCTCGCAGAATCGCCCGCAGAGTATGAGGGAGTTCAAGGAAGGCCTTCTCGGAGAGATGCTTTTCTCCAGCGGCGATGAGAAAGCGGTTTACGGTACTGGGAGGAAAGCCGGCGTTGACTCGAAGAAAGAAAGTCCGCAGCGCGCAGAGAAGGTGAAGGTGCATTCGGCGTGGAGAGTACGAAGGTTTTTCACATGGTTCTTTTTCTTCCTTTCGGTGCTCATGCTCGGAGCGGGGGCCTTTTTCTTTTTCGCGGCAAGCGACCTGATGGAACGGGCAAAAGCGGGGGACGCTTCCGCACAAAGGAGCATCGGAAGGCTGTACGAGATCGGGGGAATCCTCGGGAGCGACCAGAAGGCTGCGGAATGGTATTTGGAAGCCGCGAAACAGGGAGATGCCTCTGCCCAGTTCGCCCTTGGAAGACTGTATTCCGCAGGAGCGCTGGGAGCTCCTGATTTTACGGCAGCGGCGGAGTGGTACGAAAAAGCGGCGGAACTCGGTCATGTCAACGCCCAGTTCGCTCTCGCGCTCTCTTTCGAAAACGGACGGGGAAGAGCGCGGGATGATGCTCTGGCTGTTCGATGGTACCGTAGAGCAGCAGAACAAGGAGATGTACGCGCGCAGTTCAACCTTGGAAACATGGCGGAACAGGGACGCGGCATGAATCAAAGCGATACACAGGCCGCCGACTGGTATCACAGGGCAGGGTCGCAGGGGCACACGGAAGCGCAGCTCAGACTTGCAAGGATGTATGAGCAGGGACGCGGCGTTTCTCAGAGCGAAGATTCAGCGGCACGCTGGTACCGGAGCGCTGCAGAATCGGGAGAGGTCTCCGCCCAGTTTATCGTCGGCACTATGTATGAAGAGGGGCGGGGAGTCACCCCTGATCCCGCTCAGGCCGCAAAGTGGTATAGAAAGGCTGCTGAGCAGGGGAACGCGGCGGCTCAGTACAGCCTGGGGCGATTGTACACGAACGGACTAGGCGGGAAGCAGGACGATGTCGAAGCCGCTTCTTTGTACATGAAGGCTGCGGAACAAGGGTACGCTCCCGCGCAGTTCAGTCTGGGGTGGAGCTATGAGTTCGGGAGGGGAGTGTTCCGAAACGAGGCCAGGGCGGCCGAATGGTACAGGAGAGCCGCCGCACAGGGTCACACGCTGGCGCACATCGCTCTTGACCGGCTCCTTTCGGGAGATGAGTAATCTTCACTTTATGAGGTCGTCGAACTCAATTTTCTAAGGCGTTTTTGGAGGTAGAATATGATTCAAGGAATAGGTGTTGATTTATGCAGCATTTCACGGATGGAAAAGGCCGTAGAATCCGCACACTTCATTCACAGGGTTTTCTCCCCTGATGAGATTCAGTACGCTTGCGGGAAGGCTCGTCCAGCACGCCATTTTGCAGGCTGTTTTGCCGCGCGCGAAGCCTTTTCGAAGGCCTCTGGCATTTCCATGTATTCCCTGGCTTTCGGTGGCGGCATGTGGATTGAGCGTACTGGATCCGCTCCGGTCGTCAGATGTTCTCATACCGTCCTGGATCTGTTGCCGCACAAAGGAACGGAAAGGATCCACCTCTCGCTCTCTCATGACGGAGACTATGCGGTCGCGATGGTCGTCCTGGAGATAGGCTTCCAATGAGCAGTTTTTCCGCATTCCTTCCCCAAAGGCCGGCGAGTATTCATAAAGGCGACAGAGGCGGGGTGCTTATCGTCGGAGGCAGTTCACTGTACAGAGGAGCGCCAGTCCTTGCGGCGCGGGGAGCGCTTCGCTCCGGATGCGGTCTAGCGGTTATTTTTTCTGAGGAAGTCGTTTGCGCCGCCGCTGCGTCTTCTCTTCCTGAATGCATTGTTCAGGCCGGTCTTTTCACTTCCTCACGAAAAGAGATAATCAATGTCTTGGAATCCTGGGAATCCCGTATAGAATGCCTGGTGCTTGGCCCGGGTCTTGGAAGATCACCGGAAGCCGGGAAAATTGTCCGCCTTGTACTGGAAAAGTGGGAAAAATCCATGATTCTTGATGGAGACGGCATCTTTTGGCTTTCGCAGTATGCAAGTGTTTTTAAACGTCGCGCTTCTCTTCTCCTGACTCCGCACGAAGGAGAAGCAGCGTGCCTTCTTGGCGCTTCGATCGAATCGGTCCGTTGCGCTCGTGGTGAATCCGCCCGAAGGATCGCCGTCCGGGACGGTATTGTTCTTTTGAAAGGACCGCAAACGCTTGTAGATGATGGAGTCCGCTGCGAAATGATTGGCGAGGGAAACCAGGCGCTTGCGATTCCTGGTTCAGGAGATGTTCTTTCCGGCTCCATTGCAGCCTTTTCGGCCGCAGGGTTGCCACTCTTCGAGAGCGCATGCCTCGGCGCTGTAGTCCATGGACGCGCCGGAAGGCTCGTATCACGAAAACTAGGGATCGACGGAGTGTTAGCTTCGGAAGTCGCCGACGCTCTTCCGCTGATCCTTCAGAAAATGAGGATGAGAGAACGTGAGACGAAAACGAATTGACTGGGATGAAGAAATTAGAAAAACCGAACAAGTTCGCTGGAAAGGTCTTCGCTTCAGCATCGCGAGTTTTGCGCTTGCCGCGTTCTGGATTTTCGGCGTAGGACGAATGGGAAGAAAGAGTCTTTCCATGGGGCCTCTAACTTTGGTGCTTCTCTTTGTGGCCGCCGGGACTCTTCTTTTCATCATGTTGATGCGAAGAAAACAGAAATGATAGGGGACGCTTAACCGATGGATTCGATCTCATGCTGTGAATACATCTCTTTTTCCGAGGAAAGCACCATGAAAATTGGAGAGCTTATGGCGGAACACTCCTTTCCGGGACTTGTATTTCTCCTGGAGGGCGATTTGGGAACAGGAAAAACGACGCTTGTAAGAGGGTTTTGCCGTGCAGACGGATACATCAGCGTGCGCAGCCCTTCATTTACACTGGTTAATCGTTATTCGTGCGGAGAGAAAACCGTAGTGCACTCCGACCTTTATCGCCTGTCTTCGGTCGATCCTACCGAACTCGATGTAGAGAGTTATTTGGATGACCGGAGTGTTCTCTTCGTGGAATGGGCAGACCGAGGGGTACCCGGAGACTTCAGCGAAATATGGAGAATTCGTTTTCGATATGAAGACGAAGAAGAGGACGAGGGACGAAGAGTGCTCTCTTTTTCGGCCCAAGGCGCCCGCGCAGAGAAAGCCCTGGAATCTTTTCTGGGAAAACTCAAGGAGAGGAAGAAAAAATAATGAAAGAATACACTCTTTCAGTTGACTGCTGCTCGGCATGGACCACACTCGGGCTGGCGGAAGACGAGAAGGTACGCGGAGAGATCAACATCGATGCCGGAAAAAATCAGTCGGCTCTCCTTCCGGGGCTCCTTCAACACTTTCTGAAAGCATTCTCCCTCACACCGGAGGACATCTCTCTTTTCAGCGTTGTCACCGGCCCCGGTTCCTTCACCGGAATCAAGGTTGGAATTTCTTTCGTGACCTTTCTTGCGTGGGCTGCGGGAAAAAGTATTGTTCCGTTGTCTTCGCTTGAATGCATGGCCTTCGAAAAGATCAGAAGAAGCGGCGGTCTGGCTGCTTCGGTACTTTGGGGAGGAGGTGGGAAAGTGTATGGCGGTCTTTTCAAAGGAGAAGGAGACACGCTTCCTCCGCTCAGTCTTTTCCGCAGCGGATCCTTTACTCCGGAGTTATTCCTCGAAGCTTTTTCCGGGACGAAGCTTCGTCATCAAGATGTCTTTTGGCTCACAGACGCTCCTGAGAAAGTAGCCCCTCTTTTCCCTTCTTTCGGCGGGTCCTTCGAAAAAATCATTCCAACCGGTTCCGCGACAGTCGAATTGACGCGGCGCCACAAAGGCCGTGCACGTTCTGCTTTCGAAATACACGCCGACTATTTTAGGGATCCGGACCTCGGATAGATTTTATCATTTTTTTCTCTAGAAAAGCGAAGAGATAAAAAAGAAATTATTATATTTGATGTTGAACTGTGTTGAGGTTCAAGCTATCCTACTCATCAGAAGAGCACTAGAAGATGCGCACGCTCCTTTCTGTTTAGGAGAAATTCGTAGGAGGTGACTTTTTTGCCGAAGAAATTCGAAGTTTTGGTGAATAATTCTTGGTGTAAGGGATGTTCCTTATGTATTAATATCTGTCCAAAAAAAGTTCTCGAGCTTGACGAAGTCCGTTTGAAATCGGTAGCGGCAAGACCTGAAGATTGCATCGGATGCAGACAGTGCGAAAACATCTGTCCCGATCTTGCGATCACAGTGAAGGAGGATACGAAGGATGCCTGATGTCGCTTTCTGGCAAGGTAACGAAGCGCTTGCACACGGAGCACTTGCGGCTGGATGCCGTTTTTTTGCAGGATACCCCATAACCCCTTCCACCGAGATCGCAGAGATCATGGCGGAGGAACTTCCTAAGCTCAACGGACGGTTTATCCAGATGGAGGATGAAATTGCCGGTATAGCGGCAACCATTGGAGGCTCCATTGCCGGTAGGAAAGCTTTGACAGCCACTTCCGGCCCCGGGTTCTCCCTAAAGCAGGAAAATCTTGGTTTTGCCTACATCGCGGAGATTCCTATCGTTGTCGTTGACGTTATGAGAGGCGGTCCTTCAACCGGTTTGCCAACAAGAACAGCCCAGCAGGATGTCATGCAGGCTCGCTGGGGAACACACGGCGATCATGGCACAATCTGTTATGCCCCCTCATCCGTGCAGGAGTGCTACGAGATCGCGATCAAGGCCTTCAACGCCGCGGAGAGATACCGTCAGCCGGTTCTGATCTTGAGCGATGAGATTATTGGGCACATGAGGGAGAAAGTTGTTCCTCCCACTATCAAACCTGAGGACCTTGTGGAGAGAAAACGCCCCACCGATATTCCTGAAAAATTCGTTCCCTACCGTCCTGACCCTAAGGACGATCTTCCTTGTATGGCTTCCTTCGGCGACGGCTATACATGGCATATCACCGGCCTGACCCATAACGACTGGGGATTCCCCACGAATAACTCCGATGAAATTGAAAAAATGATGAAGCGACTGATGCGGAAGATAGACCGTTTCCGCGACGATATCGTCGAGTACGAAACAGTTCTGACGGATGATGCGGACGTCCTTGTCCTCGCCTACGGCAGTGTCGCACGAACAAGCCTGAGGGCGGTTCATGAAGCAAGAACTCGGGGCATCAAAGCGGGATTCTTCCGTCCTATTACCCTTTGGCCTTTCCCCGATAAGGAACTGGAAAAGCTCGCCCGCAAGGTGAAGACTATTATTGTTCCCGAGTTGAATTGCGGCCAGATGGTGCTCGAAGTCGAACGCGCCGTTCACGGTAAAGCGAAAGTCGTGGCACAGAACCTTGTAAACGGCGAGCTGTTCAAACCCGAAGATATTCTCTCCGTCATCGAGGAGGTGGCCTAATATGCCTAGTCAGGAAGTATTCAACTGGCTCCGCACGCGCTTTTTCCCTCATATTTGGTGCCCCGGCTGCGGACACGGTATCATTATGCACTCTCTTTTAAGGGCGCTGGTCGACCTTAAGAAAAAGAAAACGGAAACGGTCATTGCGTCCGGAATAGGGTGTTCGAGCAGAATGGTCGGCTACATTGACGCATGCACCGTACACACCACGCACGGCCGCTCCCTCGCTTTCGCAACTGGGATCAAACTCGCAAATCCGGAGCTCACAGTTGTTGATGTTATGGGAGACGGCGACTGCACCGCTATTGGCGGTAACCACTTCATCCATGCGTGCAGGAGAAATATCGACATAACCGCCATCGTTATGAACAATAACATCTACGGTATGACTGGCGGTCAGGTTTCGCCGACCACGCCCGTCGGAAGTTTAGCTACGACGAGCCCCTACGGCGCAATTGATCCTTCCTTTGACATTTGCAAACTCGCCGAGGGCGCCGGAGCATCATACGTTGCAAGAACCACCATTGCCAACCCGAAACAAGCAGAGCAGTTTATTAAGGCAGGCATAAACAATAAGGGATTTTCTGTCGTCGAAATCCTGACGCACTGCCATACTCAATTCGGCAGAAGAAACAAGCGGAGAACACCTATTGATAACGTGAATTTCTTCAAGGCCAATTCTGTGCCTTTGAATAAGGCACAGGAGATGTCTCCCGAGGAGCTCGCCGAAAAAATCGTCGTCGGCGAATTCGTCAAACGAGAGATTCCGGAGTACACGGCGCAGTATCTCTCCATAATCGAAAGAGTAGGGGGGCTGAAAAATGGCAAGTAGGTACGAAATCCGTTTCGCCGGTTCCGGCGGACAGGGCGTCATTCTCGCAGCCGTCGTCGCAGGAGAAGCCGCAGCTCTTTTCGAGGAGGGGTTGAGCGTTGTCCAGACGCAGTCGTACGGTCCGGAGGCCAGGGGAGGCAAGTCGAAAGCGGAAGTAGTCATCTCCACAGAACCGATTGACTACCCGAAAACAATGAAGCCCAACCTTCAAGTTATTCTCACGCAGCAGGCAGCAGAGGAGTACGCAGCGGAAACACTCCCCGGCGGGCGTATTATTTATGATGATTTTTTCGTCACCAGCTTCCCGCAGGTGGATGCGAATATTTACTATCTTCCCATTGTCAGGACTGCGCGTGAGAAGATAGGCAAAGAAATAGTTACGAACATGGTAGCTTTGGGAGCAGTGGCCCGCGTCCTTGAGCTCGAAAAAATAGTGCGACCGGAGTCCCTAAAGAAAGCGATTCTTGCGAAGGTTCCCGAAGGAACAAAACAACTCAACGCCCAGGCTTTTGACGAGGGGTATCTCCTGTTCAAAAACAGCGTGCACCTTTAAAAAACACTTTCTCCATAATGAACGCCCTTCTTTTCGTAAGGAGGGCGTTCAATTTTTGAGCCTTTCTCCACACCAAATACAACGTAATAGCGAGGAATACGCCCAACGAAACTTGGAAGCCTTTTTCTGCTCTGAACCTTTCCCTCACTCGAAAGACTTTTTCCGCTCTCTTCCGTGTATAATGTGGTCTGTGCGCAAAAAAAGAGGAGATGATCCGAGTGTACGAGAAAGGCGCTTCCGTCCTTCTAAGGACTGAAAAGATAAGCAGCGACGGGAGCGGAATTGCGCGCACTCCGGAAGGTTTTGTTATTTTCATCCCGGGGGCGCTCCCTGGAGAAACGCTAAAAGCTACAGTCATGCTTCGAAAAAAAGAGTATGCGATTGCCTTCCCTGATGAACTGCTTGAACCGCACCCTCTTCGCCGGCAGCCCTTCTGCCCGGTTTTCAATTCTTGCGGAGGATGCCAGTTACAGCATGCCTCGTACGCTCTTCAGCTGGAACTGAAACGTGCTATTGTCCAAGATGCTTTTGAACGTATCTATAAAAGACCGTTTCCCCCCGTTACCTCATGTAATCCGAGTCCAGAGCAGATAAGGTACAGAAACAAGACTTCCCTTCCGGTACGGAACCGAGAAGGAAAAACTGTTATGGGGTATTTTGCAAGAAGAAGTCACGACGTAGTACCGATAAAAAGTTGTCCCGTTGCCGCGCACTCTATTGACAGGGCCTTTTCAGCGGTGGCCGAAAGTCTGCCGGTTCTCGGTCTCGTTCCATATAACGAGAAAAACGGAAAAGGCATGCTTCGCCATGCAATTTTCCGTCAGAGTATCGAAAACAACGACACCCTTGTTTCCTTCGTCCTTGCCGATACACTCTCTTCCCGCAAGAAAGCAATTTTCGAAGAACGCCTGCTCCCGGCGCTTCAGGAAACGCTTCCCAACTTACGCAGCCTGACTCTGAACATCAACTCGGCACGGAACAATGTAATCGTCGGCCCGAAAACAGAGGTGCTCTTCGGAGACGGCCTTATAGAAGAAACCCTCGCCTCTTTTCGATTTGAGTACGATACAACGGCATTCTTCCAAGTCAACTCGCGTCAGGCATGCATCCTGTATGAATTCGTTGTGGATCTAGCCGGCCTCACCGGCACTGAACGAGTTCTCGAACTCTTTAGCGGTATAGGTACTTTAACTTCTTTTCTCGCCGCCAGAAGTCTTCATGTAACAGCGGTGGAGGAGTGGGACTCTTCGGTACGAATGATGCGGAGCAACCTCTCCCGCAATGGAGTAGGCGAAAAAACCGCGATTATTGCAGGAGCAGTGGAGAAAGTAGCGCCTTCTCTCGAAGGTACTTTCGATGTGATTGTCCTTGATCCTCCGCGCACAGGCTGTGACGCTTCGGTGCTGCACAAGGTCCTTTCGTTGAATCCACGCCGGATTATCTATGTTTCGTGTAATCCGGCAACCCTGGCAAGGGATGCCGGTATTCTCACTGATCAAGGTTTCGTCCTTGATACCCTCGCATGTTTCGATTTATTTCCTCAGACCGTTCACGTCGAAACCGTGGCGCGATTCTTTCGTATCTAATCACCACGTGTTTTATCATTGGACAGAGGGAAAACGTTACCCGGGCAACGCAGTTATTTCTAAGAACGCATACTACTGAGAATATCCTCTCCAGTCTGTGTTTCAACAAATGAAATCAGGTGTGTCAGGAAAAAGATGTTGCCAAAACAGGATACGACGGATATAATACCATCGTTCAAGCAAAAGAGGGCGGACATAGCTCAGCTGGTAGAGCATTAGCTTCCCAAGCTAAGGGTCGCGGGTTCGAATCCCGTTGTCCGCTCCAATTCTTTTCCCAAATCCCCTGATACTGACTTTTCTCCTGAAAGAAAATATTCTTTAAGACTCTTGCCTTGTTTCGTTTTGTTGATTATGATCTGGACATATTGTTACGTTTGACACAAATTTTGTCTGGTAATAAAATAGTCACTGTTTTTATGTTGACCGTGTGCACAGCGTGTGCACTCGCGTTCAATCCAAGGAAGGAGGTGGGTTTATATGGCAGCAAATCTGGCTGAAGAAATCAAGGAAGTCGAAGCTCGTTCAAAAGACATTGTGAAGGATGCAAAGAACGGGGCTGCTCAAATGATCAACGAAGCTCAGAACGAAGTTGAGCGCCGGACCAAGGAGGCAAAACAGAAAGCATTCAGGCTTTTCAAAGAGAATACAGCCTCTGTGGAAAGAGAAGCGGAAGAAAAAGCAAAACAGTCTGTTGAGGCCGGCCAAAAGAAGTCCGAGCAACTTGCCAAGCAGTACGGACAGAAGGTAAATAGCGCGGCACAATGGATTTCGGAAGAGGTGATTTCTCGATATGGCAGTAGCGAGAATTAAAAAAGCCGAGTTATACGTTCACAAAGCCGATTTGGACAATGTCCTGCACGCTCTTCAGAAGACAGGATCCTTTGAAGTTGTCCCTTTCGGGTCGGAATCAGTGTCAGAAAGTACCGCGCCTGTTCACACTGACTTATCACGGGTGGAGGGACTCCTCAGCGAAGCGCGTTTTCTCCTTCGATTCCTTGAGCCTTATTTCAAGGACAACGTTTCTTCCTTGGCTAGAACCATGGGAGAACGAGAAACAATCTCGTTGCACGATGGAAAAACTCTTGAAGACAGAACAGATCTCATGAGCCTATCTGCGAGTGTGCGATCGCTTGAACGCCGCCTTATGGAAATTCGCTCTGAACTCACACAGATCGCATCGACGGAGACGCTTCTGAACGCGCTCTCCGACTTCCCTTATCCGTTTGAACTTCTCACCTCCGGAACCGAACGCGTGCGCGGCATTCTGGGAACGATGCCTGTTTCGAAAATTCCGGCTTGGAGAGAAGAAACTGAGGCGCTTCTTTTATCTATGGGTGAGGTTTTTACCTCAACTCAGGGAGAAAAGGATACGGAAGGGTGGATTGCTGTCTTTTTCGACGAACAAAAGACGGCGCAAATCACAGATCTTCTTGCTCGCAACTCATTTAGCAGAGTGGACGTACCTCTTTCTCTCAAAAAAACACCAGAGGAGGAACGACTCGCTCTCTCGGACAGAAAGGTCGCCTTGGCATCTGAAGAAGAACGCGTTCTTGCAGAGATTGCCGGCGCGGCGGAACAGTGGGTTCCCTCAGTGCGTATTTTGAGTGATTACTGGACTGTCTTGCGTGACAGGTACCAAGCAATTTCTTCCGGTTCTTCCACAGAACAGGTAATCATGCTTCGCGGCTGGATTCCCGCATCTGCCGTTCAGAGACTCACGAAGGCAATTACCCCCTTCGGTTTATCTGTAGAACTCTTTCTGTTTGATCCGAAACCTGAAGACTCACCGCCCTCACACATAGTCAACTCGGCATGGTGTTTCCCGTTTGAAAACCTGACGAGACTCTACGGCGCGCCTAAGTACGGAGAAATTGACCCCACACCGCTGCTAGCACCGTTCTTTTTCATCTTCTTCGGTATGTGTCTTGGCGATGCCGGTTACGGAGCTATCATGATAGGATTCTTCTTGTGGTTTCTCAGAAAGTATAAGAAAATGCCCGAGAGTTTTAAGGGGTTCTTCAAACTCTTCGTTCTTTCCGGTGTTTCCACAATCGTGGTTGGGGCGCTTACCGGAAGCTGGTTCGGAGATCTTGTAGACGCTTTTTCCATTTTTGCCTTCCTGCGTCCGCTAAAGAACTTTATGCTCGTCCTTAACCCCATGGAGAATCCCATGATTTTCCTTGCAATTTCACTCGCACTTGGCATTCTCCAGCTTTTCTTCGGACTCTTTATTGCATTCTACGATGCTCTGCGGAAAGGGAACTATATGGGGGCCTTTGCGGACACGGGCGGTTGGATTGTCTTTCTTACGGGACTGCTTCTTTGGGGAGGAGTAGCAAGCGGTTTTATCTCCGCTCAGACATCTTTCCTTGCGAAAACGCTTACGTTCCTTGGAGCTGCGGTGCTCATCGCAACACAAGGGAGAGAAAAAGAAGGCATTATCGGAAAAGCGGTTTCCGGATTGCTGAGTCTGTACAGCGTCACATCGTATCTTGGCGACGTATTGAGCTACAGCCGTCTGCTTGCACTAGGGCTTGCAACTTCTGCGGTAGGCGTAATTATCAACATGCTCGCCGGTCTTGCGGGGGACGTGCCCTATATTGGCTGGATCATCGCACTCCTTCTTCTCATAGGAGGGCACATTTTCAGTATAGCTGTCAACGTACTGGGCGCTTTTGTTCACTCTCTGCGTCTCCAGTATGTCGAGTTTTTTAGCAAATTCTATACAGGAGGGGGAACAGTCTTTTCTCCTCTGACGTATAAGACAGCATTTGTCGCAATAAAAAATGAACCCGAAGAATAAACTGTTCAGATTTTTCACGAATACGAGAGGAGTGTGTCTATAACTATGGATCTTCTTGGAATCATGTTGGCAATACTTGGAGCGGCAATGGCGGCTGGATGGGCTGGTGCAGGTTCAGCAATCGGTGTTGGAATCGCAGGAGAAGCAGGAGCAGGAGTTATGACGGAGGACCCCGGTAAATTTGGTCTCGTGCTTCTTCTCCAGGCTCTTCCCGGCACTCAGGGCATCTACGGTCTTCTTATCGCCTTCTTCGCCATTCTTAAAGTTGGTCTTCTTGGCGGCGGCGCTGGAGTTACCGTGAACGTATGGCAGGGACTCGGCATTTTCTTTGCCTGCCTTCCCATTGCTGTCGGCGGTTTCTTTTCGGCGATTGCACAGGGGAAGACATCCGCGGCCTGCATTCAGATGATCGCAAAACGCCCCGAGGAGACGGGAAAAGCCGTCATTCTTCCCGCGATGGTGGAAACCTACGCTGTTCTTGCACTTCTCATGAGCATTATCCTCCTCAACGGAATCACTCTGTAGATTGTCAAGGAGGAATGCTGAATGTCCTTGGCAGATATAAAGAAAAAAATAGAAAATGACGCGCGTGATGAGGCGGGAAGAATTCTGGAAAAAGCCAGAGAAAACGTCGAGGCGATTAAGAAAAACGCTGCTGACGAGATTAAAAAAATGGAGAACGGCTATAGCGACCGTTTTAAAAAAGAACAGCCAGAGATTCTCAGAAGACGAGAGATCGTCGCCGGTCTTGATGTGAAAAAAATCGAACTTGGAGTCAGGCAGCAGGCTATAACGGATGCTTTTCAAGCAGCACTGAAGACGCTCGCGTCCATGCCTGGAGAAGCATATATTTCTTTTATCGGCAAGCTGTTCAAAAAAGCAGTGGAGACGGGAAATGAAAAAGTGTATATTTCGAAGTCCGAAAAAAACATCTCTTCCGAGTGGATTTCGAAGCTCAATGCCCAGAATGGATGGTCGCTTTCTCTGAGTGAGGAACGCCGGGATATATCGGGTGGATTCATACTGGAACAGGACAATATCGAGACAAACTGTTCGTTTGATATGCTTGTCCGGTGGATTCGGGACGAAATCGAGGCAGACGTTGTCAAGCGGCTGTTTTCGGCGTGATCGGAGGTGACGCTCCTTGGCTCCGGCTGAGCGTTATGCCTATGCGGTCGCGCGACTCCGGGCAATGTCCGGACGTCTTCTAGAAGAAGCGTTGATCCAACGGATACTGGACAGTGAAGACCTCGATTCAGCACTGAAAGTTCTGGGCGAGACGACATACTCATCTTGGCTCGTTGAATTGAAAGGCGGAGCTGACTTCGACAGAGTAATCGAATCCGAGCTTTTGCATGTGTATACCGAAGTGCAGAAATTCGTGCCCGATCCTCGTCTTGTGCATCTGTGCCGTATTCCTTATGACTTTCATAATGTGAAAGTACTTTTAAAAAGTTTGATTCTTGCACGGGAAGGCGGAGAGCGCCGGTTTGATCTTTTAACTTCTCTTGGCGTTCTCCCCACGGATGATTTGATTATGGCAATGGAGAGCGAAGACTACCGTCTTCTCCCCTTTGGCCTTCATCGTCTTGTTCCGTTATGCCTTTCGCATTGGGAACAGACGAAAGATATTCTTCAAGTCGAGAACATTCTTGACGACGGTCTTTTCTCTGTCTTATCCGAAATGGCGGCAGCGACAGGTTTTGACTCCGCTACTCGTTGGGTAAAGGGCAGGATCGACGCTGAGAATATTCGTAACCTTCTTCGGTTAAAGCGTATGGAAATGGACACGGGGAATATTGCATCATTTCTGCATGGTGGCGGCTGGATATCGCGAGAGAAACTCCTCGCTCTGCTTCCTGAACCCGTGGAAAGCTGGCCGAGAATTCTTTCTTTCGCGGACGTGGCAAGCGCTTTCTCACATATCCAGGACCTTTCCGACCTTGGCGTCCTCTTGGTGGAGATGGAAAAAGTTCTTGACGAGTATGTGTCAAGCATTCTCGCAAGAGCAAAATACGATGCGTTCTCGCCGGAAAATGTGATCGCCTTCCTTTGGATGAAGGAGCTTGAGGCTAAGAATCTCCGTATTGCGATGGTCTCTGTAGCGAATAATACGGACAGAAATCTTGCGAGGGGGTTACTTCGTCATGGCCGTTAAGAAAACAGGTTCTCCAATGGCCGCTGTCGGCGAGTACGAAACAGTCCTTCCTTTTCAAGCGGTCGGAGTGAAGCCGTGCATTGTCAAGGATGATGAAACCTCGGACGTCGGTGCAATTCTTCTTGAGCTTGCAAAAGCAGGTTTTGCGGTCGTCTTCGTCCAAGAGTCTTTCTTCGTCGGGCACACCCGTAGGATCGAAGAACTGAACGACGAGTACGAAACAAGTTTCATCCCCATCCCCGGGCTAAAAGGGAGCGAGGGAGTCGGTTTGGAATCCATTCGAAGCAGCGTCGAGCGAGCAGTCGGAATGGATATTTTTGCAGTGAAGTAATGAATAGAAGTTTGGAGGCGATAGATTGTGGCCGCTGAGAAAGTCATAAAAGGAACTATCGAAAAAATATCCGGCCCCCTTGTAGTGGCGAAAGGTATGTTCGGCGCCGGCATGTACGACGTGGTGCGGATCGGCGAGATCGGACTCGTCGGAGAAATCATCGAGCTTAAGGGCGATACGGCATCTATACAGGCGTATGAAGAGACCTCCGGCCTTATGCCCGGAGAGAGGGTTGTCAGTACAGGGGAACCTTTGAGCGTCGAACTGGGGCCCGGCCTTATAGAACAGTTCTACGACGGCGTACAGAGACCTTTGAATCTGATAGAAGACGCGGCAAAGAGTCATTATATCTCCCGAGGTATCGACGTACCCGCCATCGACAGAAAGAAAAAATGGGAGTTCACCCCGAAAGTAAAAGCGGGCGACGCAGTGGAACAGGGCGATATTCTTGGCGTTGTGCAGGAGTCGGTTCTCGTGGAGCACCGCATCATGGTGCCGGTAGGCTTGGGTGGCAAAGTAGTCAAGATTGAAAAAGGCTCTTTCACTGTAGAGGAAGTTGTCGCGGTTCTTGAACAGAACGGCGAGAAAAAGAACGTAACAATGCTTCAAAGGTGGCCGGTTCGAAAAGCACGACCCGTTGCGAAGCGTCTTCCTCCTGTTATTCCGATGACAACAGGACAAAGAGTCATCGATACATTCTTCCCGATCGCTATGGGCGGAACTGCGTGCGTACCCGGTCCGTTCGGTTCTGGAAAGACCGTTGTCCAGCACCAGCTCGCGAAATGGGCGGAGGCGGAGATTGTCGTCTATGTCGGCTGCGGAGAACGCGGAAACGAAATGACAGACGTGCTCCTTGAATTCCCCGAACTGGAAGACCCGCGTTCAGGACATCCGCTCATGAAACGGACTGTGTTGATCGCCAATACTTCCAACATGCCTGTCGCAGCACGCGAAGCAAGTATCTACACAGGAATAACAATGGCCGAGTACTACCGTGATATGGGGTATTCCGTCGCCCTCATGGCAGATTCAACGAGCCGTTGGGCTGAGGCCCTCCGCGAGATGTCGGGACGTCTTGAAGAAATGCCCGGCGAAGAGGGGTATCCGGCATACCTCGGTACCCGACTGGCCTCCTTCTACGAAAGAGCGGGCAGGGCGATCGTCCTGGGCGGAGACAAGAGAGAGGCATCCGTCAGTGCAATAGGCGCAGTTTCACCTCCGGGAGGAGACCTTTCCGAACCGGTAAGTCAGAATACGCTTCGCGTAGCAAAGGTATTCTGGGGATTGGATGCGACGCTTGCTTACCAACGCCACTTCCCGGCGATCAACTGGCTTTTGAGCTATTCGTTGTACACGGAAAAACTCGATGAATTCTGGGATGTCAAATTCGACGATGAATGGAGTCCCACCCGTATCGAAGCCATGACGCTTCTTGAGGATGAAGACAAACTGCGTGAAATTGTGCGCCTTGTCGGCGTCGACGCACTCTCTAAAGAGGAACGGATGGTACTGGAAACGGCAAAATCGCTCCGAGAGGACTTCCTTCATCAAAACGCATTCCACGAGATTGACACGTACGCTTCCATGGAAAAGCAGTTTAAGATGCTGAAGACAATTCTTGCATTCCATCATATCTCGATGGATGCCCTCAAAAAGGGCGCCTCTATGAATGAAGTTTTCAATCTTCCTGTCAGGGAGGCTATCGCCCGCATGCGTTATCTTGAAGAGAAGGACATCGGGAAGATCGACGACATCGAAGGCCAAATTAAGAACGAGGTCGCCGGAGTCACTCCCGTTGGAGGTGAAAGCGATGCTGCCTAAGGAGTATAAAACCATCAGCGAACTTTCGGGTCCGCTTCTGCTGGTAAATAAAACGAAAAACGTCCGTTACGACGAGTTGGTAGAAATAGAACTCGCAAGCGGTGAACGCCGCCGTGGAAGAGTTCTGGAGATCACCTCGGACAAGGCGCTTGTGCAGGTGTTTGAAGGAACCGACGGCATCGATATTAAAAGCACCAAGATGCTCTTTCTTGGCAAGGTGCTCACTCTTCCCGTAAGCAAGGATATGCTCGGCAGAGTCTTTAATGGCCGCGGCGAGCCTATTGACGATGGAGCTCCTATTCTCGCAGAGAAAAAGCTGGATATCAACGGTATGCCGATGAACCCGTTCTCAAGAGACTATCCTTCCGAGTTCATTCAGACGGGTATCTCGACGATCGACGGAATGAATCCAATGGTTCGCGGCCAGAAGCTGCCGATTTTCTCCGGCAGCGGCCTACCGCATAACAGAATGGCCGCGCAGATCGCCCGTCAAGCCACTGTCATCAGCGGACACGAGGACTTCGCGGTCGTCTTCGCCGCGATGGGAATCACATTTGAGGAAGCTTCATTCTTCATGGAGGACTTCAGGAAGACAGGAGCCATTCAACGGACGGTTATGTTCGTCAACCTGGCCGACGACCCCGCGATCGAGCGTATCACAACGCCTAGACTTGCGCTTACCGCCGCGGAATACCTTGCTTTTGAGCAGGACATGCACGTCGTGGTCATCTTGACCGACCTTACTAACTACTGCGAAGCGTTGCGCGAGATCTCTGCGGCGCGCAAGGAAGTCCCCGGCCGCAGAGGCTATCCCGGCTACCTCTACACCGACCTTGCCACAATGTACGAGCGCGCCGGACGTCTGAAGGGGAAAAAGGGTTCCATCACGCAGATTCCCATCCTCACCATGCCCGAGGACGACAAGACGCATCCAATACCCGACTTGACCGGATACATCACCGAAGGTCAGATCATCCTCAGCCGTACTCTCCACAGAAAAGGTATCTATCCCCCCGTGGACGTTATGCCTTCTCTGTCCCGACTGAAAGATAAGGGAATCGGCGCCGGCAAGACGCGGGAAGATCACGCGGACCTCATGAACCAGCTCTTTGCCGGATATGCGCGCGGGAAAGAAGCGAAGGAACTTGCAGTCATCCTTGGCGAAGGCGCTCTTACAGAAGAGGATAAGGCGTTCGCGAAATTTGCGGACATGTTTGAAGACCAGTACGTCCGGCAAGGCGAGTACCGGAACAGGACTTATGAAGAGACTCTCGAACTCGGATGGGATCTTCTGACAGTCATTCCTGTGAAAGAACTGAAGCGCGTTCGGGATGCGTACATCGCGAAGTACCTGCAGCCGAGGTTGAAGAGCGAGGAAAAGGCTCAAGCCGTCTCCGGGAAAGTATAAGGGGGGGTCATAATGGCCCGTATGAATGTCAACCCCAACAGGATGGAACTCTCGAGGCTGAAGAAACGTCTCGTCGTGGCCAAACGAGGGCACAAACTCCTGAAGGATAAGCAGGATGCTCTGATCAAGGCGTTTCTCGAAAGAGCACGGCAGGGAAAAACGCTCCGTGAAGAGCTGGAAGCTGAGCTTGCTGCATGCTACAAGAGTTTCCTTCTTGCGCGTGCTCAAACGCTGCCCGCGATGCTGGAACAGGCTCTCATGATATCGGGGGCGAAGTGCGACCTTCAGGTTGGATTCCAGAACGTGATGAGCGTACTTGTACCGGTATATCGAGTAGAACAAGGCGGCTCTCCGCTGAACTACGGCCTTGCGACTTCTCTTGGCAGTCTCGACGTTGCGCTTGAACGTTTTGCGAAACTGATTCCGAAACTCATCGAACTTGCTGCCAAAGAAAAAGCCATTCGCTTGATGGCTGTCGAGATCGAGAAAACACGAAGACGCGTTAACGCTCTGGAACACGTTCTAATTCCAGGTTTCATCGAGACAATCCGTTATATCACGATGAAGCTTGACGAACAGGAGCGCTCTACACTGAGCCGTCTGATGAAAATCAAGGAAATAGTCAGATCTCACTGACCGGTAAAGAAAACCTGTTAAGACACAAAAGAAGAGAGCGGAAACCCCGCTCTCTTCTTTTGTGTCTTTTCCTTTTTCACGCTGGCTTTTGATAAAGAAAAGCCCCCGCAGATTCAAAGCCGATTTTTCTGTAATCAAAAATCTGTTCCGTGGAGCCCACCAAGAGATAACCTCCCGGGCGAAGAGCTTTAAAGAACTTGTGGTACAAAGCGGTTTTCGTATCGGCACAGAAATAGATGACAACATTCCTGCAAAGGATAAGGTCTAAATCGTCGGCGAACGTGTCTTCTATCAGATTCAACCGTTGGAAGGAAACTCTGGATTTCACCTCGGAGTTCACCAGGTACGTCTCCCCGCCGTCATTAGTGGTGAAGTATCGTCCTACAAGTTCTTTCGGGATGTTGATAAGCTGCCGTTTAAGATAATGGCCGCGTTTCGCTATCGCTATTGCCCCCTGGTCGATATCGCTTGCGAGAACGGGAGTCTGGGGTGCAAGTTTTGCCTCCATTGACAGAATCGCAAGCGAATATGGCTCTTCGCCTGTTGCCGAACCCGCGCTCCAAAGCTTCAGTTGTTTCTTTCCTCTTGATTGGATCAGCCTTGGGATTACTACATCCTGCAATTCCGTCCACTTGTTCGGATTCCGAAAAAACTCCGAAACATTTATTGTAAGATAATCGAGGAACTCGCGCAGTTTCTGATCGTTTTCTTTGATAGTTTTGAGGAAAATGTCGTAGGAAGACACACTCCACCGTTGCATCAGCATGTGTACGCGGCGATGAATCTGATTTTTGTAGGAATTAAGGTCAAGCCCTGTCAATTTTTTTACATTACTCTTGAATACATCGTATTCTGGGGAATCGTAACTCGTTTTCTCTATCATTACACTCTGGCTCCTTCGCTCGATAATGCACACCCGCTTCGCGTTTCGTTCTCTATTGTATCGCATTTTGTGCTCGAAAAACCATTTCGTTCTCTTTCGGAAAAGATGATATAATGTGCCTCCGGGAGTATCCTTGGTGGCCGCTCTTTTTTGAAGAGAGGAAAGTCCGGGCTCCACAGGGCAGGACGCTGGGTAACACCCAGTTGGTGCAAACCAAAGGAAAGTGCCACAGAAATATACCGCCCTTTTCAGGGTAAGGGTGAAAAGGTGGGGTAAGAGCCCACCGGGTGGAAAGTGATTTCCATGCCAGGAAAACCCCGTCCGGAGCAAGACCGAATAGGAGGGGACGAGGCTGCCCGCCGACCCTCGGGTACGGTCGCGAAAAGAACGCCGCAAGGTGTTCTTCAGATAAATGGTCACCCACGACAGAACCCGGCTTACAGGATGCTCCCTCTTTACAATTTTTCTCACCAAACAAATAGGCCTCAGGACCCATATTAATTGTATTATTCAAGGGTCCTGAGGCCTACGTATCTTTTGCAATCAATGATACTGTGGGTTCTAGTGGGAGAGAGTGTAACAAAGTGGGAGGCACTGGCATGTTGGTGGGAACATATGAACATAAAATCGACAGCAAGGCAAGAATTGTACTTCCGTCGAAGTTCAGAGAAGAGCTCGGGGAAAGCGTCTTCGCAACCATCGGCATTGACAAATGTGTCTCCCTTTACTCTCCCGAAGAGTGGAAAAAAGTGATGGAACGTCTTCAGGAACTCTCTTTCTCGAAAAGCAAGAGCAGAGGATTGCTCCGTCTTATGCTTTCGAGTGCTCATGAGCTTCCCGTCGACGGTGCCGGCAGAATACTGCTCCCTCCGGTACTACGCGATTATGCCGAGTTCATCCAGG
The DNA here is from genome assembly GCA_018436785.1 of Synergistaceae bacterium. Classification (GTDB taxonomy): domain Bacteria; phylum Synergistota; class Synergistia; order Synergistales; family Aminobacteriaceae; genus JAAYLU01. Next base: position 37,636 of record JAHDKR010000021.1, read on the forward strand.
AGGTAGTGTTCGTAGGCGTCAGTGATCATGTAGAGATGTGGGACAAAGACAAATGGAACGACTATAGAAAACAGGTCCTTGACGATCTTCCTGAGATTGCCGAAGGAGTGGAGGGGTTCTGATGGAGCATGTTCCCGTTCTCTTAAAAGAAATTCTCGCTTTTCTTCAGGAACACCCTTCCCTTCGCTCTGTTCTTGACTGTACTCTTGGTCTCGGGGGCTACTCGGAAGCGATACTCGAGTCTTTCGAATCAACAGAGGTATATGCCGTAGATCAGGACAGCCAAGCCCTTTCGTTTGCAAAAGAACGGCTTCTTCCTTTCGGCGCTCGTTTTCACCCTGAAAAAGGGAATTTTGCCTCCCTTCCTCCTGCAGTTACTTGCAACGCACCATTTGATGCGATGTTGTTCGATCTTGGAGTATCGAACCTCCAGCTTGTCGATGAAGACAGAGGGTTCTCGTTTCAGTCAGACGGCCCCTTGGATATGCGGATGGACCGAGAATTTCGTTATTCTGCCGCCGACCTTGTGAACTCTTATTCAGAAAGAGAGATTGCAGATATCTTTTGGAAGTACGGGGAGGAGCGCTTTTCAAGACAGCTCGCAAGAGGAATCGTCCGTTACAGAGAAGAATCAGGCAAAATCGAACGCACGTCCACACTTGTAGATATCGTTCGAAAAACATTGCCAGCCCCGGTCCAACGAAAAATGGGGGGGCATCCGGCAAGAAGAATTTTCCAAGCCCTACGTATAGCAGTAAACGACGAAATCTCAATCCTCGAAACCGGTTTACACAATATTCCAGATGTCGCAGCGCCGGGCGCACTTCTTGTCGTGGTGAGCTACCATTCTCTTGAAGACAGGATTGTAAAGAATCTGTTTAAAAAATGGCGTGAAGAGGGGAAAGGAAGTATTGTGACAAAGCGGCCTCTCGTTCCTTCAGATGAAGAGATTGAAGCGAATCATAAGTCGCGAAGCGCCAAAATGAGGGTTTTTTCATTCAAACCGAAAAGAATGGAGGTGTAAAAAGGACATGCGATTTCGCGAAGATATAAAAAAAGAAACCGTTTCTGATTCCTTTCACAAAATCTCTCCATATATTATTGTTTTTACGCTCTGTGCGTTTGGCCTCTTTATGGGACTCGGAGTCCTTCGTCTTTATTCTTTCCGTCTGGAATGCAAACTGAATTCTGTCAACAGGCAAATAGAATCATACAAAGCAAATCGTATTGTACTTAAACATGAACTCTCATCACTTGTTTCCCCTGCTCGCATCTACGGTTTTTCAAAGCAAGAGATGGGTATGACATTCGCATCTAATGTCCGCATCCTCCGCGTAGAAGAGCATCTTTTAGCTGAGGCTTCTTTCGAGAGTTCTCCTGTTGTCGCTTCGAAACAGGAGAATGAAGGCTGGTTCTTTTTCTTTCTTGAAGGCGCAATGGCCGGAGAGTAATTCCCGTGTATCCTGAACGGAGGGTGTTTTTGTGACGCGACGTTTCGGATCCCCTTGGTTTCTAGTTTTTATCTTTTTTGGCGTCGTTATCTGGAGGCTGACATCTCTTCAGCTCTTCCCTGACCCGAGGGTTGAGAATCAGTCGCGCCGACAGTACTGGATTCATGTTCCTGTCAGTACCAATAGAGGCTTTATTTATGACAGGAACGGGAACGCCCTTGCGGTTTCCGTTCCTTCATTCAGTTTTTTTCTTGATCCCGCTTTTTGGAATCCTTCAGATGCAGTACACCTCAAAGGGATACTCCCCGATAGTTTAGTCGATACGCTCTCGAAACCTCTTTCTGGCCGTTTTTTATGGTTAGCGAGAAAAGTCGATATTGAAACGGCTGAGAAAATTCGCTCGCTCAAAATTAAAGGTATATTCGAGATAGAAGAGAAAAAAAGACTCTATCCGAGCGGCTCTCTTCTCTCACATGTCCTCGGATTTTGCGATATCGACGACAAAGGGCTTTCAGGTATTGAACTCATGTGGGATAAAGCGTTGTTTTCTCCCCCGGGTCTTCGTGTCCTTGCCAAGGATTCGTCGGGACGAACTCTTGATATCAGCAGAAATGACCATGACCACACACCTACGGAAGGTGGGAATGTCTCCCTCACAATAGACTCCAGAATCCAGTTTATCGTGGAGCGGCGTCTTGAGGAGGGTATTCGCGAACATAGCGCGCGATGGGGCAGCATTATCTGTATGGATCCTCAAACGGGCGCCATTCTTTCGATGGCGAGTTGGCCGACGTTTAACCCAAATGTGCGAACGGATCTATCGAAGACGCAGAATTTATTAAACAATTCTATCGGGCGTACGTATGAACCCGGCTCGACGTTTAAGCCCGTTGTTCTTGGAATAAGCATGGAGAGAGGCTCCGTTCATCCGAATGAATCATTCCACTGCCCCTATAGGATCAAAATTGCCGACGGTCATATATCGGAAGCCGGAAAAAACGGTTTCGGAAGGCTTTCCGTCCCCGAAATTCTCGCAAAATCCTCGAATACAGGAATGGCGCAAATTGGGATACGCGTAAAACCATTCAACATGTATCATTCAGTTCGCGAGTGGGGATTCGGCAAACCGACGGGGATTGAACTTCCCGGAGCCGAGGACGGCCTTTTATCATCACCGGAGCAGTGGAGAGGGGTTGTTCCTTCGAATATAGCCATAGGGCAGGGCCTCGCTATTACGCCGTTGCACCTTGCATCCGCAATCTCTGCGATAGCGAACGGAGGCAATCTCCTGCGTCCACATATCGTTTCCAAGGTAGTAGATTCTTCAGGAAATATAGTATACAATGAAGAGAGGCAGTTTCTTCGGACTGTGTTGTCTCCTCAAGTCGCGTTATGGCTTCAGAGAGCGATGGTCGATACTGTTGTCAAGGGCACAGGACGGAATGGCGCAGTTCCAGGAATTTCAATCGCTGCCAAGACAGGTACTGCTCAGATCGCTGAAAGAGGAGAATACGCCAAGGGCAGATGGGTTTCCTCCTTCGCAGGTTTTTGGCCTTCGAGCGATGCTCGCTATGTTGTGCTTGTTGTCATTGGAGAACCTTCAAAGGGAAAGTATTATGGCGGAGATGTTGCAGCGCCTGTATTTAGGCGAATTGTTGAGGACATGGAACAGATCGGATTGTTAGCGGCAGTGAAAACGGAAGGATGATACCTTGATGATTCTCTCGAAGATAATTGAAGAATATGCCGCACGTTATTCATCTCCGTTACGGCTGCATAATCAGGCGATCGATGGAGGAACGGATGTTTCCGTTGTACATGTCGGTTGCAACAGCTTGGAAATAAAGAAAGACGAGCTGTTTTGCTGCATTCGAGGCGAACATAATGACGGCCATTCCTTCGCTGGAGACGCCGTTCAAAAGGGGGCTTCAACTCTTTTAGTAGAGCGCCCTCTTCCACTGGAAACACCTCAAATCGTGTCATCCAACGTTCGAAGAGACATGGGACGTTTATCTTCAATTGTCTACGGAGATCCGGCCAACACTCTGAAAATGTTCGCTGTTACCGGAACAAACGGCAAGAGCACGACTACGTGGATAATACGCCACCTTCTGCAATCAATAGGAATACGGACAGGCCTTTTAGGGACAATAGTCTACAATGACGGTATTGAGGAAAAAGACGCCGCAAGAACAACCCCGGAAAGCTGCGATATTCAGCTGATGCTTTTGAGAATGCTGCAAAATGGTTGCGGTGCGTGTGTTATGGAGACATCCTCACATGGTCTCTCTTTCGGAAGAATTGAAGGGTGTTCGTTTGACGCCGCAGTCTTTACAAACCTCAGCGAGGAGCATCTTGATTACCACGGAACGCTCGAAAATTACTTTTCGGCAAAGAGCCGTCTGTTTTCTGACTACATGAAGCAGAATTGGGCGGGGGGAGCGAATGGTGACGATGCATTTGCCCGCCGGCTTTTAGGCCTTTATTCCGATAAGCTTGTTTCTTTCGGGATAGAGAAAGAGTATGGCGCTCATCTCCTTGGAAGCAATCTTCAGAGCTCTCTTGAAGGAACACGTTTTTCGCTTTCACTTCCTGGAGTCAGTGAACCCGTTCCTGTTTTCCTGCCTCTTCCGGGAAAATTCAACGTGTACAATGCTTTAGCTGCGCTCTCTGCAACGCTTCCATACGCTACGGACAAATTGGCTCTCGTTGATTCCTTACATTCAATGATTCAGGTTCCCGGAAGAATGGAAAGGTATTCCTTCAATAGTGGAGTGAGTTGTATCATCGACTTCGCCCATACTCCTTTCGCGCTACAGAACGTACTGACGGAAGTGCGTCGTCTCTGCGGAGGAAGGATTATTTCTGTATTCGGACACGGGGGAGAACGTTTCCAGCCGAACAGGTTTTCATTGGGGAATATCGCCGCTACGCTTGCGGATGAAGTGATCGTCACGATGGACAACCCGCGGAACGAACCGGCGGAGCAGATAGCCGCCCAAATAGTGGAAGGCGTCGAATCCTCCGAAAGAAGGGTTCCCTTGAAAACAATTCTCGACAGATCCGCCGCAGTGTACGAAGCTATGGATTCGGCAAAACCCGGAGATGTCGTTGTAGTATCCGGGAAAGGGCCGGAAAAATACTTGCGTATCGGCTCTGAATCCATTCCATATTCGGACGGGGATACTCTTCGCCGATGGGCTGACGAAAGAGGGGTAGAGTGGCGATGAAAAACGATCTTCGACTTTCTTGCATTGCGGCGCTTGCCGATACTCATCTCACAGGCCCCGACGGTCCGATACCCCTGCGTTTCGTTGCCGACAGCAGACTTGTCGTTCCCGGGGACGCCTTTGTCGCTTTTCGCGGCGAACAGGTCAACGGCCATGATTTTATTCACGATGCAGTTTCGCGCGGGGCTTCTCTTATCATCTGCGAAGAAAGCGCGGGAGTACCGAATCATGTCGCTTCCATCGTCGTGGACAACTGTTTTTCGGCAATACCTCGAATGGCGCGCAGATACCTCGAAATTCACCGCGAATCACTCGAGGTACTTGCCGTCACCGGAAGTGTCGGGAAAACAACGACGCGTGAGATGATCCGCACCTGCCTGGCTCCCTCGTTTAAAGTACATTCAGCGGAACACAGTTACAACACGCTTATTGGGTGCGCGCTCTCGATACTTGCCATGCCGGCGGACACCGAAATACTGATACTGGAAATGGGCACCAACCATCCCGGCGAGATTGGAGAGATGGTTGATTTCTTTCCTCCGACGATTTCTATGATTACCGAGGTCGCTCCCGCTCATCTTGAAGGACTGGGCAGTGTGGAAGGTGTGGCACAGGCAAAGTTCGAAATTACCGGATCTCCTTTTCTTAAGGCTTTCTTTTATTTCGGAGACAACCCGCTGCTTGTTTCTGGAGCAGCTTCGCTTCCTTCTCATGTGCGTTCTCTCAGCGTAGGCTTCGGGGAGAATGACTTTTCAATCCGTGATACGGAATTTATTCTCTCCAACGGACTGCCGAGGCTCACTTTCGACGTAGTCTACAAGGGAAAAACTTTCCACGCATCATCTCCCCTTTTTGGACGACATTCGGCGTTGGCGGCGGGATTCGGAATCGCATTGTCACTTTATTTAGGGGCGTCTATTGAACAAGCCCTTCAGTCTATTGTATCTCTCCAGCCCCCCTGCGGAAGGGGCCGGTTTTTTCTTCTGACTTCGGGAGCTATGCTTCTTGACGACTCCTACAACGCAAATCCGGCTTCGATGAAGGCGTCGCTCTCCGAATCGCTTCGTATTCCGGTGCAGCGTCGTATCGCCGTACTTGGTGAAATGAAGGAGCTTGGAAAAAGTGCTCTGGACTATCATCGAGAACTGCTTCCGTTTTTTACCAAATTTTCCAAGGTGTTCATTATGGGTACGCTCTGGCGGACTCTGTTCCAAAATACACCGCTTCCCGATAATACCGTTTTCTTTGATAATCCGCTCTCGCTCGGAACCGAGATAAAGAAAGAACTTGGCGAAGGAGATCTCATTGTAGTCAAAGGATCGCATGGTAACAGACTGGATTTTTTGGTCGATTTCCTTGTCGAGGAGGGAGTGGAATGATTTACGCTCTTTCCTGGGCTTTCCTCTTCTTCTTGCAGATATTCTGTTCTAAGATCTGGATCGCCAGGCTTCATCAATGGCGCGTTGTGCAGATTCAAAAAAGCTACGGGTTGCAAAGCCACATCGAAACGAAATCATCGACGCCATCCATGGGTGGAGTTGTGTTTCTCCTCATAGGAATTGCGAGTCTTCTGCCGGAAGCAGTTTTTTCTGAGACGCGCTTATCTAACGCGGCACTCTTCTGGATTCTGCCTTTGGGATCCGCATCTATCGGTTTTATTGACGATTGGATCAAACTTACCAGGAAATCCAGCGAAGGCTTCCCTAGCCTCTATAAACTTGCCGCACAGATACTGCTTACAGTACCGTGGTCGTGTTGGATTGTCTTTTCACAAGGCCTCTCTCTCTGGCCGGGCGTCGTTGTTCCGGCTCTCCTCGCCGTCCCGCTTCTGACGATAGTATCAATAGGGATGTTAAATGCGGTGAATGTTACCGACGGCCTGGACGGGCTTGCCGCCGGTGCGGCGCTGTTTTCATTCATTGGAGCGATCGTTTTGCTGCCCCTTGAGAGTTTTCTGCTATATCCTGCTCTGGCGGGTTCTGCTCTCTGTGCCGGGTTCCTTTGGCATAATGCGCACCCGGCTAAGGTGTTCATGGGAGATATAGGCTCCCACTTTTTGGCGGGTATGCTCGTTGCCCTCTGTGCGCACAGTGAATACTTCATTGCTGTTATCCCTCTCGGTTTTCTCTTTGGCGTGGAGATAGTCTCAGTTGCAATGCAACTGATCGCCATTCATTGTTTCAAGAGAAAGGTCTTTCGGATGAGCCCGCTTCATCATCATTTCGAACTCCTTGGATGGAGCGAAACGCAGATAGTCACTCGTTTTTGGATAATCCATGGAGCAGGACTTGCGTTCCTTGCACTTTTTGTACAGGGCATTCTTTGGAAGGCGGTGTGAGATGATGCCGTTGGACGTGGACAGTTTCTCAGGAAAAAGAGTTTCCGTCATCGGGGCGGGAATCAGCGGAGCAGGTTTGGCTCGCTTGGCTCATCGTCTTGGAGCGCAAGTTTTTGTCTCGGATGAAAAAAAACTGCAGGACCAATCCCTCGTCGCTCTTTTTCAGTCTCATGGGATTGAGTGGGAGGATGGAGGACACACCCCCCGTCTTTTTGAAGCAGATTATATTTTGGTAGGTTCAGGTATTTCTCCCAACGCAAAACCTGTGACGGAGAGTAATCGAAGGAATATCCCAGTGATAGGGGAGTTGGATTTTATATCGCCGTTTCTCCGAAGCAGAATTATTGGTGTAACCGGAAGCAACGGAAAAAGTACAACGACCGCGCTTGCCGGCTATCTTTTACAGAAAGCGGGCTTCTCCGCAGAAGTTGCGGGCAACATAGGAAAATCGCTAGCCGACTTTGCCTTTGTGCAACGCGACTTTCTCGTGGTGGAGTTGAGCAGTTTTCAACTTCACTGGAACACCAGATTTGCATGCGATCTTGCCATGGTGACAAACCTGGCTCCTGATCATATCGACTGGCACGGCAGTTATGAAGAGTACATTCGGGCAAAGGCAAAGATCCTCTCAACACAATCCCTGGGAGGCTTCGCTATTGTTCAGGAAACGGAACGCAGCGTCCTTTTCGGAGATCGCGAGGATGACGCTCACGAAGTTCTAGCTTTCTCGTGGAATGGAATGCAATCATCTCATGGAAGAAAACTTCTTGCTGACGAAAAAGCATGTCATGTACTATTCCGGGACGAAACAGGAGCCGAGGAACTCCTCTTCTCTTTTGACGACGTTCCCCTTATAGGAAAACATAACATGGAAAATGCAGCATTTGCAGCCGGAGCTATACGTATGCTCACCGGAAAAGGTATTATGCGCGGTCCGCTTTTTTCAGGTTTTAAAGGGTTGGCACATAGGTGCGAGTTCGTGGCGAACATTCGCGGCGTAACCTATGTTGATGATTCGAAAGGAACAAACGTAGCGGCGAGCGCTACCGCTCTCAGATCAATAACAGGACCTAAAATTGTTATACTGGGCGGTCAGGGAAAGGGAGAAGAATATGCCCCTTTGGCAGAAGCGGTAAAAAGTGAAGCAGTAGCCGCTGTCGTCCTCGGAGCTGAGAAAGAACGGATAGTGAAGGCTTTAAATGAAGCGGCATTTCCTCATATCCACGAAGTCTCCTCGATGGAGGAGGCTGTTCAAACAGCATCTACACTGGCTTTTCCTCAAAGCACAGTGCTTCTTTCTCCGGCATGTACCAGCTGGGACATGTACCCTAACTACAAAAAACGAGGAGAGCACTTTCAGCAGCTCGTGCTTGCTCTTGAAGACGAGAGGTAAAGATGAGAGTAAACGCCGAACAGACGATCGAATTCCGTTACGAAAAACCGAAGCTTCATTCAGGGGGAGATCCCTTTTTATGGATCATTCCGCTTGTGCTCAATGCTTTCGGCATCCTTATGATCTTTTCGTTGACGTCGCATACCGCCCTTGAGGAGTTCGGCTCTCCATTTGCTCTTGGCATACGGCAAGTTCAATGGCTATCGGTCTCTTTGCTGTTCATGGTACTCGTCTACCTGATACCCCTCTCAGTATGGAAGGAGTTCAGCGGCGTTCTCTGGGTTTTTACACTGTGCTGCCTTGTACTGACCTTGATACCCGGTATCGGAATCAAAGCCGGTGGAGCCAGGAGATGGATAGGCTTCGGCAACCTTCGTTTCCAGCCGATCGAACTGCTTTCTCTTGCTGTCGCCGTTCACCTCTCCAAACTTATGACAAAGTCTTCAAAACAGGGCCTGCACGCCTTCTTTTCACTGACGGCGCCCATTCTCGGTTTTTCCGCGCTCCCTCTTATCTTCCAGCCGAACATGGGAGGAACCATTCTAATTTTTGCCCTGACAATGGCTATCCACGTTGAGACAAGAGGGTGGAGCTGGCCTATTCTTTTTGGAGGCACAGGATTTGCCTTCTTCTTTTTTATCATTATTCAAGCCGGTTACCGGCTTCGACGATATTTGGCGTTTCTTGATCCGTGGGAAGAGCCCCTCGACAGCGGATTCCAAGTTATTCAAGGCATGGTGGCTTTCGCTAATGGAGGTCTTCTTGGCGTTGGGGTAGGGAAGGGGCTCCAGAAACTGAACTATCTTCCGGCAGCACATACGGATTATATATTTGCGACGATAGGAGAGGAATTCGGTTTCGTCGGTTCTTTCATGGTTGTTCTGCTGTTCTGTATCTGGACATTTCGCGCGTATTCCACGTACCGAAAAGCGGAAGATCCATTCCATGCATCGCTTATCTGGGGACTTTCAGCCTCAATGCTCATTCCTTTTTTCATAAACCTCGGTGGAGTTTTAAAGCTGATGCCGCTCACCGGCATACCACTTCCTTTCATTAGCTACGGCGGAAGTTCGCTTCTTTTTATGTGGATACGTGTTGGATTGATCATGAGAGTATGCAAGGAGGCGAGTCTCTCATGAAACGGGTCTGTCTTGTCGCGGGAGGCACCGGCGGTCACATTTTCCCGGCGATAGCTTTCGGCAAATGGATAACAAAACACCAAGAGGAGGTGAAGGTCTCTTTTGTTTGCGGTTCTCGTCCTCTAGAACAGGAAATCTACGAGGCATCCCACATTACTCCGTATTATCTTCCGACAAGCGGCTCTCCTTTGGGAATACGCTCTCTTTCCGGTAAGATGCGCCGGTTGAAGGAATTTGGTTTGTCTTTTATATCATTTAAAAAATTATTAAGGAACTGCCATGTGGATGCATGCGTTCTGTTCGGAGGGTACGTTTCGTTTATTCCATTAATGGTTTGTCATCTTACAAGCGTTCCAGTTTTTGTTCATGAACAAAACAGCGTTGCAGGCAAAGTGACACGGCTTTCTTCACGTCTTGGGAAAAAGGTGGCTTCAGGATGGGAAGTCTGCACTCCTCTTTCTCCGGACGCTTTCCACTGGACCGGCGTTCCGGTTCGCGGTTTCTCTTTGAGAGAACCGAAAGAAGCTTGGGAATTAATGGCTTTAGGGAAAAAACTTCCAGAGAAAAAAATAATCGGAGTTCTCGGAGGTTCACTTATGAGCCAACGACTGATACAATTAATGGGTCCCATGCTTCGGGCGCAGGAAATGAGGAATTTTTTCTTTTTGTTCCTCGGCGATTCTCAGCTTGCCGACATAGCAAGGGAGTTTCATGGCAGCCCGGAAAATATATCTGTTATCGGTAAACAATGGGATATGAGCAATTTCTACTCTGTTGTCGACGCCGTAGTGACTCGCGGGGGTGCTTCTACGCTTTCTGAATTAGCAACCCTCGGTATTCCTGCGGTTGTTGTTCCGTGGCAAGAAGCTGCCGATAATCACCAGGAGAGAAACGCTCTCTGTTTTATTGAACACAATGACGGCGCTATCTGGCATGAAAATGATTCCCCGAAAGCGTTTCAAGAGTGCATACTGAAAATTCTTCGAAATACACAGAGACCACCACGAAGTATTTCGAAGGGAGATGAGTCTGAATCTTTATGGCGGCTGATCTCGTCCAGTATTGGAAGGGAGATTTTATAAGTGGATACGACTATATCGAATTTTGATGGCATTCACAGAATTCATCTCATGGGCATCGGCGGCGCAGGTATGAGCGGATTGGCCCTTTTGCTGGCTGAATTGGGTTTTGAAGTGAGCGGCTGCGACATGATCCATACTTCTTATATCGACAAGGTACTCAAGGAAGAAGTGGCAGTGGTTCTGGGACACGGACATGCTCATATGGAAAAGTTTCTTCCGGATCTTTTAATATACAGCAGCGCCATCCCGGAAGACAATGAAGAAATCCTCGCTGCCAGAGCACGCGGGATCGCTGTAGCAAAAAGGGGAGAAGTACTGAGCTGGATTTTTGATTCGCGTTGCGGAATAGGGGTTGCCGGAACTCATGGGAAAACCACAACGTCTTCAATGATCTCGCTTATTTTGGAACAGGCCGGTTTTCATCCCACCCTGGCTATCGGGGGAGAGTTGTGTGATATCGGCGTCAACGCAAAACTTGGAGAAGGACGCTTTATGGTTGCCGAACTCGATGAAAGCGACGGTTCTTTTGAGAAATTTCATCCCGAAATTTCCGTCATTACAAACGTTGACTGGGATCACGTCAATTTTTACCCTACGTTTGAAAGTGTTCTTGAAGCTTTTTCACGTTTTTTCTCCAATCTCAAATCAGACGGTCTCCTTGTTTTCTGCGGTGAGGATGCGGGCCTTGCGCGCTTGCTGTCCCTTGGCCGTATTCCTGAGGGAGCCATATCGTACGGCTGGGGCGCTTCCTGGAATTGGGGGGCAAGCAATGTCTATCACAAACCGGGCGGCGGCGTCAGTTTCACGCTTCTGCACGAGGGACAACGAGAAGGCGAGGTTGAGCTGGCAATATCTGGAGAACATAACATATTAAACACGCTCGCTTCCTGTGCGGTTGCACATCGTCTCGGAATCCCGTTTCCTGTCATTAAAAGAACCCTGCGGGACTTTAAAGGGGCGAAACGCCGTCTCCAGCATGTCGGAAGTTTTGAGGGTATCGACGTCTATGACGACTATGGCCATCACCCGCGAGAGATCGCAGCCACCTTGGGAACGCTGGAACATATGTTCCCTGAAAGGCCGCTTCGGGTTGTCTTCCAGCCGCACAGATACACGAGGACCCAGGCTTTGTTTAAAGACTTCGCATCTGTTCTTGCAGTCGCAGACACACTGATTCTTCTCCCGATCTACCAGGCTGACGAAGAACCGATCTCTGGGATAACGTCGCTCCTAATTTCCGACCATCTACCGGCCGAGAAAAAGCAAGCGTGCCTGATGCCAAAAACTCTTGATGATGCTGTTTTCCTTTTGGAAGACCTTTGCGAGGAAGGAGACATCGTCTTGACCATTGGTGCAGGAGACGTGTCGTTAATAGGAGACAATTTGCTTGCAAAGGCAAAGACACATTTAGTGCGTGTGTAATTTTCCAAACCAGCGTTCAGGGGTTTGAGGAAAAGTGAATTCTTTTCTTATTGCTTTCCTGCTTTTTACTCGAGCCATTTTTGTGATGTATAATGGGTAAATGGCGCGGTTTATTTTTTCTTTTCGCCTTCTTTATGGGAATGCTCTTCGGGGGAGAAGACTTTTTTCAACCGTTTTCTTTACGTAATATTCGTATTGAATCTGAGGACCCCGTAGCGGAGTTGTTTTTCTGGAAGAATATCAGTTCGCGCGCGTTGCGATTCTGGCCCGCGTTTTTCTTGGAAAAAGATGATTTGCGAAAGGCAGTCGAGATACAGGCTCCTCTCTTTTGTACGATAAGCCGAAGGGGAATCACGGGAGTTGAAGTTCAGATAGAGCCGCTACGACCTTGGATTGTAGCTCAATGGAACAAACGCGAGTATTATGTTTCTCAAGACGGTTTTGCTTGGGACACCGCAAATGAACTGAACAAAATGATCAGGGGTATTGTGCGTCCCAATGCACCTTTGATAACTTTTTCTGACGATTTCCCTTCTCCTGCTTTGGAAAACTCTTCTGCTATTGTTTCCAGAGTAGTTTTCCCGCTGGAGCTTCTCCAGGGTTGGTTGGATGGCTTGGCAGAAAACAGGTGGGGCGCTCGAGTTGAGCAAATAAGCGTTTCGAGGAGAGAAGGAAAGTTTTTATTAAAACTCGTTTTCGATAAAGGAGGAGCGCACGTTCTTTTATGGGGAGACCGTCCCCGTTGGAAAGAGCTTTCATCCGCGCTTTCGCAGATAATGGAGCAGTTACATTTTCTCGGCAACAACATTATAATAGATACCACATATACCGACAGAATTATCGTCCGGGGCATGGCGCGCGGCGATCAGGAAGGGAGCGGGAGATAAATGTACAAAGAGCCGGAAATTTTGGTTGGGCTGGATCTTGGTACGAGTAAAATATCCGTCGTTATTGCAGAGAGGGATTCCCGTTTCCAGGAAGCTCAAATTATTGGCGTGGGGTACGCGCCGTCCCAAGGCATCCGAAAAGGACTGATCATAAATCTTGAACAGGCTGTGCGATCCGTACGTCAAGCAATAAAAGACGCTGAGAACATGGTTGGTTTTGAAATAGACGAAGCAACCGTTTCTTTCAGCGGGATGGAAGTTGCTTCGGTAACTTCAAGAGGGATGATTTCTCTTGGAAGAACGCCTCGCCAGGTCTCTATCTCCGATGTGGAACGGGTTATTGAAGCAGCGCAGAGCGAGCTCTCAATACCCCCGAATCGTGTCACATTGCACACCATTCCTGTTAAATACTCAATCGACGGTAATTCCGGAATAGACGATCCTCTAGGTATGACGGGCATTCGTCTCGAAATGGAATTGCAATCGGTAATTGTTCCGACAACTGTGGTCCAAAATATAATCAACTGCGTCGAAAGCGCTGGTATTGAGGTCAATGGACTGGTAATAAAATCACTTGCCAGTGCTCTTGGATCCTTAACCGACGAAGAGACACGCGCCGGGGTGATATCGTTGTGCATCGGAGGAGGAACTACCGGAGTCGCCCTCTATACCGACGGACGCCCTGTTAAACTGTCGATTATCCCGATAGGCGGAGATCATATTACGAACGACCTCGCGTACGTTATGAAAATTCCGATCAGTAAGGCGGAAGAGGTTAAAAAGATGGTCTCTCTCAATCCGGAGGAAATAGAGCAACAGGATCTTGACGTCGACGTTCGCGGACGAATGAAGACTTTCAGCATTGGTGAAGCCGCCGAGGTAGTGAACTGCAGATTGGAAGAGCTTTTTGGTGAACACGTTCGCCATCAGCTCGCCGAGTTCAGTCTGCACATGTTTCCTGCAGGCATCGTCCTTTCAGGAGGAGTAGCAAAAACACCCGGCATTGATGTCTTCGTCTCCGAAACACTTAACTTGCCCGTTCGGATTGCCGAACCGCTTGACGTGTACCAGATGCCGCCGGGAAGAAACGACTGCGAATATACAACTGTGGCCGGTGTGGTACGATATATGACGAGCAGGGAACGCAATCCTTACAGATACATCGAAACGCCTATTTCAGAACTTCGCTCAGGAGCTGCCCAGGTTGCTTCCAGCATTACGGGGAAGCTCCCTCGAAAGAGCGGAGGAGACCGGACAGAAGGCATTCGTGGTTTTATGGATTATTTAAAGAAGTCTGTTAAAGAGCTTTTTTGAAGCCGCATTCCGCATTCGGGGAGGAAATGAATATGGAGCACGTATTTCAGGTTAATGATACTCCGAGGCCCCACAGAGAAGAGATCAAAGTAGTCGGCGTGGGGGGCGGCGGCGGCAACGCCTTGAATCATATAATTCGAAGCGGTGTTTCCGGGGTTCACTTCATCGCTGCGAATACGGATGTCGGTGCATTGCACCTTTCCCAGGCAAGTTCTAAGGTCACTCTTGGAGAAAAACTAACCAAGGGGCTGGGCGCCGGCTCCGACCCGTCAGTGGGTATGAACAGCGCGAAAGAATCCATTGATAAGATTCGGGAAGTTGTTGCCGGAGCCGACATGGTCTTTATTACAGCGGGGATGGGCGGAGGTACAGGAACAGGCGCTTCTCCGGTCATTGCCGAAGTCGCCAAGGAAGCGGGAGCGCTTGTTGTCGCAGTCGTCACATTTCCCTTTTCCTTCGAGATGAACAGGCGCCGAAAACAAGCAGCCGAAGGGATCGCAACGCTCAAAGAGAAGGTGGATGCGCTCCTTGTAGTCGAAAACGACAGGCTTCTTGAACTGACTGATGAAAAAACCAAGCATTCAGAAGCCTATAAACTTGCAGATGAAGTACTCCGTCAGGCTGTTCAGGGAGTGACTGATCTTATTTTGAAACCGAGTCTTATCAATGTCGATTTTGCAGACGTACGAACTGTAATGCAAAATGCCGGTTCAGCTATTATGGGCATTGGCTCAGGCGAAGGTGAAAATCGAGCGGAAATCGCAGCGAAGAGCGCTATCAAATCGCCTCTGATGTCCATTCCGATGAAAGGCGCCAAGGGTATTTTATTCAACATTACCGGAGGCTCGGACCTTGGTATTCACGAAATCCGCAAGGCGGCTCAGATAATTACGGAGACAGCGGATGAGGACGCCATCGTCATTTGGGGGCATACAGTCGCGGAGGATATGGCGGAAAAAATACAGATTACAGTTATCGCTACTGGCTTCAGCTCCGAAAAAGAGAAGCGTACTGTCACGAATTTTGCAGCAAAGCAGCCTGCGCCAAAACAAAAGGCGCCCGGAGTCGTTCTTGAAGAAGCTGAAGTACTGCCGATACAGGATGAGGATATGTTTTCCATCAGTGGTGTGCCCAAGAACCCTTACGATATTCCTTCGATAATTCGAAGAAATAAAAAAGCCGGCAAGTAAATTCTGATATCCCGAAAATCATTTCCTCGAGCGAGTTGAGTTTGATTGATCCGGAATCGTCCAGCGCAGGCTGAAGGAAGCAGGGGTCTTGAAAGGGATTCCTGCTTTATTTTTTAGGATTCTGATCTATTAGATAGCCTTGTGTGGACTATTATAGTAAATACGTTGCGCTACAAACTGAGGTTAATGCAGAAGACAAATTTTTGCTGATTTAGGAAGCCATTTGGGGCACTTCTTCTCCAAGCGAGGCAGACGGACAGGGAGGGTAAAAATGTCCATAAGAGAAAGCAGAAGACACAAAGAAAGGCGATCTGTTATCCCTTTCGGCGATATTATGCTTCCCGTCATCGGACTTGTGGCGGTCGGCCTCCTGATTGTGGGTGTAAAACTCTTTTTTCTTTCCGGCGACAGGTACAAAACGTATACACCGTTACCTATTCATCAGGAGGAAAAAACAACGCCCAATCCTTCCGTCACACCTCCTGTTCTCCCGCCCGGACAACCCGAGAAGGAAAACGCTGCGGAGGACGCCATCCTCGCAGTTCCCGTTTCACCTGGAGGTGGCACAGGAGACCGTGTCAGGGTAGAAACTCCTACGAAAACTCCTCCAGTAGTAAAACCTAAGACACCCCCGCGCCCACCGGAAGTCAAACGACCTGCGCCTCCGCCAGCGCCTTCCAACAGTCGTTGGGGCGTTCAAATCGGTTCATTTACAGCACGCCAGAGCGCCGAGACGGTACGTCAACAGGCTGAAAGAGCGGGCTTCAGAGTCTCGATTTTGTCCGGGCAGGTACGCGGGAAGACATATTTCAGGGTGACCGTTCCGGCTGGAAATACTCGTGCCGAAGCGGTATCTCTCTCGCAGAAGCTTGCAAAATCTGGTTTTCCTGTTTTTGTGGTTTCGATTCGATAAAGCGCTTTTTTGCTTTGTAATTATCCACTTCATGTAGGCTTCAACAAATTTTGGAGAGCACACGGATCGGGAAGGAGATACGCTATTGGCTGGTTTTGTTCGGGAACTGACTGACAGAATGTCCGCCATTGAGTACGCCGCCGCATCACTCTCATTTCCTTGGCAAGGAAATGAGAGTTCAAGAGATCTCGATGCAGCGGAGGGTTTGACTCTTGCTCGAGATATTCTTGCACCGGAAGATTTCCCTCCTTTTGACAGAAGCACCCGCGACGGGTATGCGCTCATCAGTGAGGACAGCTACGGAGCATCGCAATCAAATCCCGCATTTTTAACGATCCGCGGAGAAGTTCCAATGGCCGCCGTTCCTTCGTTTTCCTTGAGCGAAGGGGAATGTGCGCTGATTCACACTGGAGGCGTACTGCCTGCGGGAGCGGATGCGGTTATTATGCTAGAAAACGTAGAGCGAACAGGAAATTGGCTGGAAATACGAAAGGCTGTTCAGAAGGGCGAGAATATCGTCTTTCGGGGTGAAGAATTCTCAGCAGGCGCCATCCTTCTCCCAAAGGGCGTCCAGGTTGACTTCAAGTCTTCCGGCGTTCTTGCAGCCGCAGGTATTTCAAAGGCGCCGGTGCAACACGTAAAGGTAGGTATTCTCAGCACGGGAGACGAAATAGTCCCCTGTGAAACTCGTTCTTTAAACCCAGGCCAGTTTCGCGACGCCAACGCAAACATTCTTTCGTCGCTTTTACGGCGTCATGGATATGAACCTGTCTATTTGGGAATAGTCGAAGACTCAAAGGTTTCTCTTGAAAAAGCGTTATACCGAGCCATGGAGGAGTGCGACGTTGTCCTGCTCAGCGGGGGGTCTTCAGTGAGCACTAGAGACCATTGTTCAACGATTCTTGAATCCCTCGAAGCACCGGGACTGCTGGTTCGAGGCATTTTGATGTCGCCGGGGAAACCCACTCTCATCGCCGGAATAAAAGAAAAGCAAAAGCTCGTAATGGGCCTGCCGGGACACCCTTTTTCATGTTTTCTTGCTGCGTATACTGTGTTCCTTCCTCTTGCACACGCTATGAATACTGGCGCCATCGTATCCCCTTGGAGATCGGTAGTACTTCCTGTTTCCGAGTCCGTATTCGGTCACTCGGGGATTGAGGAATTTTTACCATGCGCCCTCCGCGACGGAAAGGCTGTTCCTCTTCCGGTGAAATCTTCGTTCGCAAAGGCGCTCGGACAAGCCGACGGGATTCTCCGTCTTTCGTCTTCGAGAGAGACTGTCCGTCCCGGCGAGGAGGTAGAAGTATGGCTTTGGTAAAGGAAAATATGCACATTACACTGAAACAGGCGTGGACTCTTCTTCGGGAGGCAATCACACAGATCGCCCCCGAGTTATGTTCTGTACAACATTGTTATGAACGATTACTTGCCGCGGATCTTCTCTCCCAAAGAAACGTTCCGCACTACAATGCATCCGCCATGGACGGATTCGCACTCTCATCAGCCTCCACTGCCCACGCGACGCCATCTTCGCCTGTATTTTTACGCCGCGACGAGTTTGCTCGGCTCAATACGGGCGGTGTGCTGCCTGCATCCTTCGATGCGGTTGCTATGATTGAGGACGTGGCGCTCTCCAGTGACGGAGAAAAGCTGACCGTCGCCAAAACGCTCGTTGCCGGAGAAAATGTTCGTCCTGTTGGTGAAGATGTCTTTCGAGGACAGGTAATAGCGCGTGTAGGGGAGAGAATATCGCCGCCGCTGGCATCCTTGTGCGCCACGGCGGGAATTCCTTCAGTCAGCGTACAGGCTCTTCCGAAGACTCTCTTCATCCCTACAGGAGATGAAATCATCCCTCTAGAGGAATGGCTTTCCATGGACGAGCCGCCTGCTGGGAAAGTAGGGGAGAGCAACTCATTTCTCGTTCAGGGCTACTTTTCCCGATGGGGTTTCCCTGTCGATATAGCTCCATGCCTTCCCGACAATCCAGAGGTACTTTCGGAGTTTCTTTTGAAAAAAGCCGAGGAGTACGACCTGCTGCTCGTTGGGGCCGGCTCGGCAAAAGGAGAAAAGGACTATACTTTTTCCATCTTTGAAAAATACGGGAAGCCAATCTTTCGATGGCTTCTGATGAAACCAGGCAGACCTGCATCCGCTGCGCTGCTACGACGTGCAGTCGCGGTCAATCTCCCGGGTTTTCCAATGTCGAACGCTGTCATCCTCTGGTCGATCGTCTACCCGATTTTACAGCTTCTTCAGAAAGGGGATTTTGACGAATCTTCCGCAATCCAAGAAGCTCTCGGAGCGGAAGGATCCGAAGAGATGTCTCTTCTCGTCTCCTGCTCTTCCTCGCCGGGAAAAGAGGAATGGCTTCGTTTAAAATGCGTGGAGATAGACGGGCGAAAAATGGCGTATCCGCTGCCTTCAGGGGCAAGCGCACTCTGGTCCTTGGCGGAGATTGACGCAGTGTCGCTGCTTCCGTTGGAAAGCGCGGAATTGCCGAAGGGAAGCGCCGTTTCGGTGTGGACGACCCGGCGTATTCCCTGGAAGGAACGCATTCTTTTCCAAGGGTCAAATGATCCTGCCTTGGAACGCCTCCCCTCATTTGTCCGCAAACAGGGCGGCGATCTCCTGCTCAGATCGGTCGGAAGCCTTGCGGGACTTGCCGCTCTTTCGAGAAGAGAATGCCATATCGCGGCGGCGCATCTATTCCATGCCGAGACGGGAGAGTACAACACTCCGTTCATCGACGAACTTTTTCATGATCCGGAAACGGTTGTCCGGAGGAGAGTTTTCTTTCGGGAACAGGGTTTTATTACGAAAAAAGGCAACCCCAAGAAGATCTCCGGGGTACGAGATCTTGACCGGGAGGATATTGTGCTCGTCAACCGACAGCGAGGCGCGGGAACGCGTGTACTGCTTGATGCGCTTCTGGAGGAGGCAGACATTCATCCTTCCGCGGTCAGGGGATACAATAGTCTGAGTCCGACACATTTTGAATCAGCCAACAGAGTAGCGTTAGGCTTTGTCGACGTTGCTCTTGGTATAAAATCTGTCGCCGACGCGCTTGACTTGGATTTCATTCCAGTTGCGGAAGAACCCTATGAACTCGTCTACTTGAAAGAATTCGAAAGCCTTACAGGACTGAAAGCCGTGCTCAACGCATTGGACGATAAAGAGTGGCGCGCCGGCGTACTGCGTATGGGAGGATACCGATGGGCAGAATAATGCGTGATCCTTATGGAAGAACGCTTGACTACGTTCGTATTTCTATCACCGACCGCTGTAATTTTCGCTGTCTTTACTGCATGCCGGCAAACGGTATTGCCTGGATTCCTCATGAAGATATTATGACGTACGAAGACATATTCTTTCTCGTCTCCGTTCTTTCTGAACTTGGAGTAAAGAGGCTTCGTTTCACCGGCGGAGAGCCTTTTGTCAGGAAGGGATTCGTTTCGTTTCTGCAAGAAATACGGCAAAGATTCCCTTCCATCGACGTCGCGGTAACGACAAACGGAGCGTTTCTGGAACGGGATGCATCAGCACTTTCTGCTCTCCGCCTTCATTCGGTGAATGTGAGTCTTGATACGTTGCACCCGCAGAAGTTCGCTGACATTACGAGGACGGGGGAACTCGGAACAGTGCTCCGCGGAATTCGCGCCCTCGTTGCAAAGGGAGGAGTTTCTGTAAAGATAAACACAGTGGTAATGCGTGATTTCAACCTCAATGAGATTTCCGGGCTCGTTCGCTTCGCCAAAGAAAACGATGTACTGCTCAGGTTTATCGAATTCATGCCGCTTGACAAGGACGTCTGGTCAAACCAGCAGTACGTCTCCGCCTCGGAGATTCTCTCGCTTCTCCCGGACGCTCTTCAGTGGTCCCCCTCACCGAAGAGCTCTGTGACAACGCAGAACACAAGCTCTGCAATTCCTAACGGCCCAGCAAAGTATTTCAGGAATGCGAAAACAGGGCAGGATATCGGTATCATCTCGGCTGTCTCCGATCATTTCTGCCATACGTGCAATCGCCTTCGGATAACATCAACTGGTGAAGTGCGCCCTTGCCTCTTCAGCAACAGAGGCGTCGCCATCATCGACGCTTTGCGAAGGAAGGATCCCGACGCCGCCCGCGATGGCATTCTCATGGCGGTAAAAAATAAACCCCATGAAGGGGGTACGGGTATTCCCGAAGAGCGGCAAAACCCGGAAGACGCTCCTCAAAAGCGTACAGATCTCTTCCAAGAAGAACGTCACATGTCCCGGATCGGAGGATGAACTCTCTGTGAGCATTATTGAAGATGAAAAAAATGAATTGACGCATCTGGATGAACAGGGGCGGCCTCTAATGGTCGATGTCGGCGAGAAGCCCTTTTCCGCCCGCACAGCGGAGGCGGAAGGATGGGTTTTGTTGGATCAGGCAATCTGTGATCTCCTGGGCGACAAAGGCCTCTCAAAAAAAGGAGATGTCCTTCGTATTGCGGAAACTGCCGGAATAATGGCCGTGAAAAAAACGTGGGAGCTGATCCCTTTATGTCACTCGATTCGAGTCGACAGTGTACGAGTGCAGTGCGAGCTGCTGGCGGACATCCGAAAAATCCATATCAAGAGCATAGTGAAGGCAAATGACGTTACGGGAGTTGAAATGGAGGCGCTTACCGGCGTTTCAGTAGCGGCTCTCACGGTGTACGATATGTGCAAAGCGGTCTCGAAAGGGATGGTTATTGACGGCATCCGTCTTCTCCGTAAAACCGGAGGAAAAAGCGGCGACTACATCGCTTCGACTCCAATTCAAGTGGAGGACGTTTGACATGAAAGTCCTCGCTATTATTGAAAGGTCTACCCGTACCTTTCTCCCGCACACGCTCAGTTACGTAAGCATTAACAAAGCCGGAGAAAGCGCCTTGAACGGGACAGAAAAGCCGTTCTTTCTGCTCTCTCCGGGAGAGAGAGAAAAACTTCCGGAAAAGAGCGTCGGCTTTGTTCTCCCCAAAGACGCGCTAAAATTCTCCTATTTCCTCTCTTCCGGAGAGGATGTTCTCTTTCGCATATTGGAAGGGAATCCGTTGCCGCGATTGAGCGTTGAACAGGGAGGTTTCATCTCCGTTTCACATAGAATGCAGCTGCTCCGTCCGATTTCGGTCGGCATACTCACCGTGAGTGACAAAGGGAGCAGGGGAGAGAGGGAGGACCTCTCCGGTCCGGCTCTAGCCCGTAGCGTCAAGCCGCTCGGGATGTTTGTCGAAGAAGTTGCGATTGTCCCTGATGAGATCGGAATCATCTCGGATACGCTCACGAAGTGGAGCGATACCGGCCGTCTCAATCTCATACTGACTACAGGCGGAACCGGTCTGTCCAAGAGAGATGTTACTCCCGAGGCGCTTCTTTCCGTTGCCGAAAAACATGTTCCGGGCATCGGGGAAACAATGCGCAGCGTTTCGATGAAGATAACCTCAAAAGCCATGCTGAGCAGAGGCTGCGCCGTTATCCGTGGAGAAACGCTTATTATTGCCCTTCCAGGGAGCGAAAAGGCTGCGGAAGAATGCTTCGCTGCAATAGCTCCCGCACTGCGCCACGGTATAGAGATACTGTGCGGATGGGACAGTGAATGCGGCTCCCGCCCGCATCATCATCATTGAGCAGCCCGATAACAGAGAAAATATACATTGGGGCGCAAATCTGTATGAAGGGAGACGAAGCGTGGATATGGATGCCGTCGGTGTGAACAAGTGCATTATTATCACGGGTATGTCCGGCGCAGGGAAATCCACCGCGCTGAAAATCCTCGAAGATCAAGGTATGTTTGCAATTGACAACATACCTCCTGTTCTGCTTTCTCAACTGCTCTTTCTTCTGGAAAAACATCGGGCAGCCGTTCGCTGGGGAGTCGCAGCGGTCGTGGATATTCGCGGAGATTCGCTGCTGGATGATTTTCCGGCGGCCCTCGCCTTGCTGAGAAAACAGACGCGTCATGTGCATATTCTCTTTTTCGATGCCAAGGATGAAATTTTGCTGCGGCGTTTTGAAACCACACGGCGCCGCCATCCTCTGGAACCCGACGGGTCTTTTCTTGACGGTATCGCAAAGGAACGCGAACGCCTACAACCGATTCTCGACTACGCCGATACAATCATCGATACCTCGGCGCTCTCTCTTTCTGCAATTCGGAAAGAGCTGATCTCCAGGTTTTTTGAGGATGCCGCGGCCGTTCCGCTTGTGATCTCATCCTTCGGTTTCAAACACGGAGCTCCTGCTGATTGCGACTACGTTTTCGACGTTCGTTTCCTGGATAATCCCTTCTACAATCCGGTTCTCAAACCGCTTTCGGGGAAAGACGAACCTGTTCAAGAGGAGATCTGGCGTTCAGTTGAGGCTCGCGGTTTTTGGGAGAAGCTCATTTCTTTTCTCGAATATATCGTCCCTCTGTATCTCCGTTCAGGGAAAGCGCATTTACATATAGGCGTCGGCTGCACAGGAGGACGACATCGCTCAGTGGCCGTTGCGGAACGTCTCTACGCTCATTTCAAAGAGTATTCAGGCGGATGCATTCTTCGTCACCGGGATATTGAAAAAGATCAGGGGTGGTGATTATGGACCTGTTGATAAGCTATGGACTCGGTCTTTTTACCGCCATAATCCTCGTCTTTCTTTTTCGTTTGAGATACTCCGGGCGTACCGGACAGCTTCTTCAGCGAGCGCCGCAAGAGCGCAGCACAGCCATCTCGAAAGCTATCGAGTATCGCCTTTCGATGGGACCTTGTGTTGCGGCGCTCGGCGGAGGTACCGGGCTTTCAACCCTTCTGAGAGGGCTAAAAAGCTTTACACGCAATATCGTGGCGGTTGTTACAGTAACTGACGAAGGAGGCAGTTCGGGAAAACTCCGCGAAGAGTGGGGAGTCCTCCCTCCGGGCGACGTCCGTAACTGCATAGTTGCTCTTGCAGAAAACGACAATGCGCTGAAGCGCCTTCTCGACTTTCGATTTGATCGCGGCGCCTTAGCAGGGCACAGCCTCGGGAACCTGATGCTGCTCGCTATCTCCGAGCAGTTCGGCGACTTCCGTCTCGCGGTAGAAGAAATGAATCATCTGCTCGCTATTCGCGGCAGAGTCCTCCCGGTAACTACGGAATCCGTAAGTATCGTGGCTGAAATCCGGGACGGTTCGCGCATCCGAGGGGAGCTCTCTGTGTCCGAACATGGATCTCAGATTCACAAAATCTGGCTTGAACCAAGGGACGCCAAGCCGCTCAAGGAAGTGCTGCTGTCGCTTGATGAAGCCGACATCATCGTTCTGGGTCCGGGGAGCCTCTTTACCAGTATCATTCCGAACCTCCTCATTCGAAAGGTTGCAGAAAGGCTGCGCCAGAGTGAAGCCCCAAAAGTCTATATTGCCAATCTCATGACGCAACCTCAGGAAACCCAAGGATTCAACATACTTGATCACGTCCGCTGGATCAGCGCGGCCATGGGAGTATCTCCGGATTACGTCCTCGTGAACGAGGGTGTGATTCCTCATCTTCTCGAAGAAAAATACCGTGTAGAGGGTGCGGAACCTCTTTATATTACTGAAGAAGAGGAGTGGGAGCTGGAAAAAATGGGGTGCAAGATACTACGGGGAGACTTCGTTCGAATCATGGACGGTAATGTAGTGCGACACAACGGACAAGCGCTCTCCGAGATTCTGATACGACTGTGCCGGGAACTGGATGAGTGATGAAACCGATAGATTCCCGCTCAACGCTGACGTCAAGCATGTGGGACGAATGGACATCGTCAATTGCCTCCCCCGGTCGCGCTGTCGAAGATGAAATCAGAGGGATAGTGTCCGGTCTTTCAGAGGTGGCATCTCATGAAAGGGAAACTGTTTTTTCGAGTGGACGCCTTTGGATTTTTCGACGCCTCAGAATGCTCTGGTCTGCATGGGAAAACACACGGAATTATGAATTCGCTTCGCTCCTCAACATCCCGCGTTCAATGAAAGGACGCGTTTTTTTCCGTCTTCCTTCAGAAATTTATGCGACGTTCCGCGAACGAGAATCTGAATCTCGAAATACGCCCTGGCTGAGGGGGTTGTGGGGAAGTTGCGGCTCTTTGTATTTGCCGAAGACAGGCTACTATCTCTGTTTTCGAATCTCCTCCCGGATAACGGAGGAGAAAACTGCACATCTTTTGCAGAGGAACGGATTTACAGCTGGAAGAAGAAAAATTCAGGGGAAATATGAAGTCACTCTCAGAAACCAGCAGGAGATTGCGGACATACTTGCGAGTTTCAACATGGTAAAGACAATGCTCCATCTTGAGGAAAAGGCGATCTTCCGATCGTTGAGAAACCAGGCAAACAAGCTGGTGAACTGTGACGCCTCGAATATTCGGAAGAGCCTGGAGGCATCATCTCGTCAGATCGAAATATCGCGCAACGCACTCGAACTCCCTGATTACGATGATTTCCCAGCCGTTCTGAAAGACCTTATATCCACACGTCTGGCCAATCCAAGTATGACGTTGGAAGAACTCGGCCGTATCCAGTCTCCCCCTGTAAGCAAAAGTACTATAAAATATCGCTGGAAAAAAATAGAAGACCTGGCAACCCCTTTATGGCAGCGGCGAAAATAAAATTTCTCTAACTTCAGATCTCGCGATGCCAAAGTGAAGGGGTACGCCATATAATAGAAATGCTCACGACAAAGAAGCTAAAGGAGGTCGGAAACACATGAAACTGCGTACGTTTTCAGAAAGCGATGTCCGTGGGAAAAATGTGCTTGTGCGGGTTGATTTCAATGTTCCGTTGAAAAATGGGAAAGTAACGGATTCCACGCGAATCCTTGCCCACAGGGAAACTGTTTCTACGCTTCTGGGATGGGGAGCCCAGGTTGCGCTCTCTTCCCATCTTGGCCGACCAAAAGGGAAAAGAGTTCCCGAAATGTCTCTCGAATGCGTTTTGTCGGAAGCGGAAAAGGCGTTCCGTGTTCCAACCAGATTTTGCAACGACTGCATTGGACCTTCAGTCCAATCTGCAGTTGACGGAATGAAAGCGGGGGAGTTGCTCCTGCTCGAAAACCTTCGCTTTTACGCGGAAGAACAAGAAAATGACACGGCGTTCGCCGGCAAGCTCGCCGCTCCCTTTGATGTCTTCGTCATGGACGCGTTCAGCGCCTCGCACAGAGCAGACGCGTCGACAAACGCTATTATGGGGATTCTCCCCTCCTTTTCAGGCGCTCTGCTTCGTAGAGAAGTGGAAATGCTGTCAGCCGTGAGCGAGAAGCCTGAATCTCCGTTCGTCCTTATCCTCGGAGGCGCAAAGGTTTCGGATAAAATCGGCGTGGTCGAGCATCTCATGGATAAGACAAGTACGATACTCATCGGAGGCGGTATGGCCTTCACGTTCCTTAAAGCAGCCGGGAAACCGATTGGACGGTCCCTTTTCGAGGCGGAAAAGAAAGACTTTGCCCTCGAGATGATGGAGAAGGCACAGCGCTCAGGAGTCGAAATCCTCTTACCGACAGACGTTGTTGTAGGAACCTCTCTAGAAATGACGAGCGGTGAAAAGATTGTGTCTGCCGACGCTCTTCCTGACGATGCCATGGGATTGGATATCGGACCGAAGACCGTATCCCTTTTCGCCGAAAGAATCGCAGGAGCCAGAACTGTTCTCTGGAACGGGCCGATGGGCGTCTTCGAAAATCCTCTCTTTGCCTCGGGAACGAAGGGGGTGGCTGAAGGAGTGGCCGCATGCACCCGCAAAGGTGGCATTACCGTCGTCGGAGGAGGAGATACTGCCGCAGCGGCAAAAATGCTCGGCTTCGACCAGAATGTCTCTCACGTTTCAACAGGAGGCGGGGCAAGTCTTGAGTTTTGCGAAGGGAAAGACCTTCCGGGAATCAAACCGCTCGAAGAGTAAACAATAAAGGAGGCCGATGAGCATACCATGAAAAAAATCTATCTTTATGGCAACTGGAAGATGAACATGCTTCCTTCCGAAGCGGAAGCTTTTTCAAACGAACTTCTTTCTGAAACAGCGGGGGAACTGTATAGCACACGTTCGGTCGACATCGCTCTTTTCCCGCCCTACATATCGATAGCGCCAGTAGTTCGCATGCTCCCGGAGAAAAGCTTCATCAAAGCGGGCGCTCAGGACGGCTGGTTCGAAGACCGGGGCGCCTACACCGGTGCAGTATCCATGGATATGATTCGTGAAATAGGGTGCACGCATGTACTTGTGGGTCATAGTGAAAGAAGGAGCATATTCGGTGATACAGATGAGATCGTCGGGCGAAAACTGAAACAGGCCATCCAGAAAGGACTTATACCCGTACTTTGTTTCGGAGAGACGCTTGAACAGCGTGAAGCTGGACAAACGCTCGCAATTCTTGGGAAGCAGCTTCTGGCGGCATGGAAGGATATCGAAGCGGACGAAATCAAAGGTTCGGATAACCTTCCCGGTATTCTGCTTGCATATGAACCTGTATGGGCTATCGGCACAGGACGTAACGCAAAGGCTGCGGATGCTCAGGAGGCATGTGCTTTTTCACGGAATCTTTTCAAAGAGCGATTTGGTAAGCAGATGGATTGTCCCGTTCTGTACGGAGGCAGCGTCAAAGAATCAAATGCCGCGGAGCTTTTATCTCAGCAGGATATCGACGGCGCTCTTATCGGAGGAGCTTCTTTGAAGGTCGGTTCGTTCCTTGGAATTTATGAAAACTACCGGAAGTCGGCGGACTGAAAAAGAGAATATGTAACATAAGATACATTATAGGACACCTCAAAAAGAGAACTGAAAAACCGGGCAGACTTCGTTTCGGTCTGCCCGGTTCTCTTTTGAATCTCTTTATAGAAACGAAAAAAACGCAGCGTTCTCAATCATGGTATGCATAATGATACGAGCGCGCGTCTCTCCACATCTTCTCTAGGTTATAGTGATCTCTCCCGGCTTTACTGAACACATGTACCGTCAGGTCTCCGGCGTCAATAAGACGCCACCGCATACTGTCGTTTCCCTCGACGGTTGTCTTGATTCCCTGCACGTGAAGCGCCTCCAGAGCTGCATCCCGCAGCGTGTCCATATGTACGTCGGAATTTGCCGTCACCAATATGAAAACATCTGAAATCGCCGAAGAGCCTTCCAGGTCAAGCGCCACGATATCAAGCCCTCTCTTGTCCGCCAGCGCTTCGTACAGAAATTCATACTCCTTGAGCCGGTCATCCTGTTTCTTCAAGCTGTCACCCTCCCCTACACTTACTGTTTTTTTTCAGCTAACTCTTCCAATCGCTTCAACACAAGCGCGTGGTCCTTTCCTATGATTATTGTAGCATGCGATACATTTGCAGTTCGTGAAATTAGACGAGGGTTCACGCTGAGAAGCTCCGCCAGCGTCTTTCCAGTCTCTGCAACCGGATCGGTTGTTTGTTCCGGAAGATGTATCGTTGTCGTACGATAATCAAAGTGACGCGCATTCCCAACATGGGTAACATCAATCCCAATCTTTTGCAATGCCGTCGCCATTGTCTTTCCAAGACCTGAGACGCCGGCGCCATTTAAAACAGCCACAGGCGTATTTATTGAAGAGATCAATGCCGGAACATCCGTTGTAGAGAGATCAAGCGTTCCCATATCGGTCTCTTCTTTCGCCACATCTCCGGATAGCGTTCCGTGTCCTTCCGGAACCCCCGTTAACAGCGCGGAGGCGGCTGTGATGTCGCCAACCCAGTAGCTGATATTCGAGATGTACGCGGCCTTCCCGGGCATGGTAAAAAAATGTATGTTTTCACTCGGCATCGAAACAAGGTAGGACGCAAGCTGTAACCCCTGAGCAGGCGTCATATCCGAGTTCACCAACTCAATCGCTTTATTCGCCAAGTCAGGTATCTTCGGTATCATGTAAGGGCTCTGCAATTTCGCCAAAACAGCCTTTATAAAGTCCTGCTGGCGCTTGACACGACCAATATCCCCCAGCGCGTCATGACGGAATCGAACGTAATGGAGTGCATTCTTCCCGTCGAGCACCTGCAAACCCTTTGGGATATTGATAAAAAGTTTGCCCGAATAGTCATTGTAGACCATGCGTTTTGGCACGTCGACTTCGACGCCTCCGATAAGATCAACTATAGAGGGGAAAGTATCATAATTCACTAGAACGTAGTAGTTGATCGGCATGCCAAGGTAGTTTACAACTGTTTCACGTAGAAGTTCGACCCCTCCATATGCATACGCATGGGCAATTTTTTCCCAGCCTCTTTTCGGCAGCTGGACACGCGTATCGCGCGGTATTGACATGAGACGAACAATCTTATTATCGATATCGATGGTTGCATATGCGATCGCATCCGCGCGTCGCCCTCCGTCGACATCGTCAATACCGATGAGGAGGAGATTTATAGATCCCGACTCCTCCGTAAAAGAGATGGACTCCCTAATTGTCTGCGGTTGAGGCTCTACGAACGTCTTCACCTTGAAGGCTGCCCCTGCGAAAGCCGCTCCCATTGCCAAGAGAAGAATTGCCACTATGCGCAGTATTTTCATTGTTTATCGCCCTCCAGTTTTTCCGGTAGAGTCCTTTCTTGTATATATACTGCTCCACCGTTTCAGGAAGAAGGTATTTTATGCTCCTCCCCGTCTCTATCCGCTGGCGGATTTCCGTACTCGAAATAGAGAGGAGCGGAATTTCGAGTGGAATGATTGCATCCCGGAGAGTCGGCGGAAGCATATCCAACGCGTTCTGGGCATATCCGGGCCGATTAACCGCCACAATACGGCATAACTTCGGGAGTTCAGCGTATTCTTTCCATGTCGCCATGCTCAAGACAGCATCCAGCCCCGTAATGAAGAAAAACTCTACAGTTTCGGGAGCATACCAGTGACGCATCTCCCGAAGAGTATCGACAGTATGACTCGGTTCCTTTCTGTCGATCTCGATCCGCGAAGGCGTAAAATTAGGATTCTCCAACGTCGTTAAGAGGGTCATGATATACCGGTCTTCACAGAAAGCAACTCGACGCTGACGTTTATGCGCCGGGTCTCCAGCAGGTACGAAAATCACCTCATCAAGACCGACAGCAGTCCGGCTTTCTTCCGCAGCTAATAGGTGGCCGAAGTGAATTGGATCGAAAGTCCCGCCCATAATGCCTATTCTTCGCACATCATTGCGTACAGAATACGACACGTCGTCAACTCCTTCGCTTCCGACTCCCCTGCTTCATCTGTTGTCCGAACGAGAAGCCCCTGCCATATCCGGTTCAAAGTCGAATTCGTGATCGCCTATGAATACCTTATCACCTTTTACTGCGCCCATTTCCTCAAGACGTTCCTCAATGCGGAACTTTTTCACGAGCCGGGAAAACTTAGGAAGCGCGTCCTCCTGTTCAAAGTCATACCGAAGAAGCGTTTTCTCGAGATTCGCATGAACAACACGGAATCCCGCTCCGTCGCCGAGCTTTATGATTGTGACAGGTTCGAGCTTGCGTCTCCAACGACGAGGCTCCTGAATTTCAACTACAAGCGGCGCAAGCCTGGTCTCGCCTTCATGCCGCTGGTTTTCTCTCGCGTACTCCGCTATGAGCTGTATGAATTCCGGTATACCTTCTCCGCTAAGAGCGCTTACTGAAAAATAGGGTATCCCCTGCTCCTCCATAAATGAACGAATATGCATATCGTTTTCCGCAGCGTTTTCAAGATCTATTTTATTCCCTACTACAATATACGGTCTCAGTAAAAGATCCTGTCTATGGTATCCGGGAAGACCGCTCTCTTCAGAATTGCTGTAGGCCTCAAACTCGTTGCGGATGATGCTCCACTGTTCGATCACTTCATCAGCAGTCCCGGCGCTCAAGTCGAGAACATGAACAAGAAAACGCGTTCGCTCAACGTGACGAAGGAAATAGACGCCAAGCCCCTTGTTCTCATGGGCCCCCTCAATGAGTCCCGGAACATCGGCAATCACAATCTTTTGATCGTCGACTGAGAGAACCCCCAGATTCGGTGAAAGGGTCGTGAAAGGGTATCCCGCAATTTTAGGGCGCGCAGAAGAAATCGCTCCTAGAAGGCTGGATTTCCCGGCATTGGGTACGCCGACAAGACCAACGTCCGCAATCAGCTTGAGCTCGAGCAGCAGCGTCCGCGCCTCGCCTTCATCGCCCTTTTCCGCGAAACGTGGCGATTTTCGCACCGAGTTCGCAAAGTGCGCGTTTCCTTTTCCGGGGCGCCCGCCCTTCGCCGCTATAAGGCGATCTCCAGGCTCGACAAGATCGGCAAGTATCTCGCCGGTATCGTCGTCATAGACAATGGTACCGCAGGGAACGATGACAATTTTGTCGTTCCCCGCTCCGCCTGATTTCATACCGCCCTTGCCCGGTTCTCCGTTTCCGGCCTGGAATTTCTTTTCATATTCAAAATCGGCAAGCGTCAACGCTCCCGGAGCCGCCTCCAGAATGATGTCGCCCCCTCTTCCTCCGTCGGCGCCGTCAGGACCTCCTTTCGGGATAAACTTTTCCCTCCGGAAGCTAAGACACCCGTTCCCCCCGCGACCTCCGCGGACAGATATTCGTGTAAAATCAACAAATTTCATGTGATCACCGGCCGAAAGGCCTTTTCCTTTATCATTTCAAAAAATCAAGGGCCTTGATGATCCCCTAAGGGCGAGAGCCGACGTAAAAAGCAGACGGTCTGTTCTTAAGGTGATGCGAAGGCCCTTGTTGAATGCGTCGTGTTCAAAAAGTCCGGAGAATTACTCTGCCGCTTGCAGAACTACTGAAACTATTTTCCTGCTCCCTTTTGTCTCGTAACGCACGGTTCCAGCGCTTGTCGCAAAAATCGTATAGTCCTTACCAAGACCGACGTTCTTGCCAGGATGGATTTTTGTTCCTCTTTGGCGAACCAAAATGTTGCCCGCCTGTACCGTCTGGCCGGCATATATCTTTATCCCGAGCCTCTTTCCTTCGCTGTCTCTTCCATTCGTACTGCTTCCCTGCCCTTTCTTGTGGGCAAAGAGCTGCAGGTCAAAATTCCATTTCATCAACAGGCACCTCCAGAATACGGACATGCTCCGGGTATACCCGGGCTATTTCCTTCAAGGATCCCACTATAGTTTCCACGAGAACCGCCGTCTGTTCCGGAGGGGATCGTCTCCAGTCCAATACCATTCTCGCGCTGTCCTCATTGATGCTGAAAGAAAAACCGGGAGAAGAAACAACCTTCTCAAAACCGAAAAGAAGCGCCTGTAAAAGTGCGGAGACGCCCGCACATACAATATCTTCGCCCCGTTCGGCATACCCCGAATGACCTTCTGCGACAAGAGCGACAGGGCGCTCCTCGTCGAAGGAAACGGAGATCTCGGTCAAAATCAAACTCCAGCAGTCAGAGTATCGATTCGTATCTCAGAGTAATTCTGTCTGTGCCCTCTCATACGCCGATAGTTTTTCTTGCTCTTGAACTTAAAAACGAGGATCTTCGGTTCTCTGCCATTCCCCGTCACCGAAGCGGTCACCGTAGCTCCCTTGACATAGGGGGCGCCGACTACAACAGCGTCATCCCTTCCTAGAAGAAGGACCTTATCAAAAACCACCGAGGCGCCTTCTTCAAGACCGAGTGATTCGACTTTCAAAAGATCGCCCTCCTGAACACGGTACTGTTTGCCTCCTGTTTCAACGATCGCGTACATTGTTTTCCTCCTCCCGCCGGGAAGACCAGGCGCTGCTCAGCAGCTTCAACCTGTCCCGTGCGATTTAAACATCCAACCGTAGTATTATACGGAGCGAAAAGGTTAAAGTCAAACTTTTCCTCGCAGGGCAGCGAGATCACCCTCTCCGGCAAGGACGCTTATATTGCCTGATTGGCTGCACTCCGTACTCTCCGCGGAGTAGAGAAGCCGTTCGGCATGTTCTCGAGCCTCCTGCAAAGAGGCGTCTCCTGAGAGCATCCGTGCTACTTCTCCGATGCGGTCGTCTCTTTCCAGCTTTTTGACTTCTACACAATCCGTCGTTTTCTTGACGAGAAAGTGATGATCCGCGAGCGATGCAATCGTTGCCTCGTGCGTTACAAGAATCACCTGTGTTTTTCTGGAGAGAGCGAGCAGCTTGTATCCGGCCAGAAGCGCAGCCTTTCCGCCAAGCCCGGCCTCCACTTCATCGAAGATAAGAGTCGGGGGGAGCGTTTCCTCAGGCAACGCAAGCTGGAGCGCGAGCAATATTCTACTCAGTTCGCCTCCGGAAGCAGATTTATTGACAGGCATTTCTTCAGAGCCTCCCGAGGAGAGAGTAAATGAAATTTCGTCAGCCCCGCTGCTGCGTATTTTGTCCAACGGCAAAAGTTTCACCGAAAAAACGCTCTCGGCCATGCCGAGCTCCTGAAGGTGCCTATTCACTTCTTTTTCCAGTGAATCCGCTGCCCGTTGCCGGAGTGCGCGCAGCTCCATCGCCAATGAGCTTGCCTCGCGGCGTAATTTTTTCGCACATAGAAGCAGCTCCGAAGAGAGACGCCCTTCCTCCCTCAACCAGCCGATAGCCTCTTGCGCGTCCGAAGTCCAGGAAACAAGCTCTTCGGCGGTGCGGGTTCCTGTCGTTCGTTTAATCTTCCGAAGTATTCCTAGTTTTTTCTCAATGAGATCCCTTTCGCGCTCAATTTTTTCCGGTGAGAGAGCGGAGGCCTTCTCTTCGATGGAGCTGATAAAAGAGTGCAGGAAAGACAACCCTTCGTTGAAAGACGCTTCGACGTCGGTCTTCTCCAGAAAGAGACGGCGTATGAGTTCCAGCGCACACGATTCGAGTCTGTCGATCATTCCGTCGTTGGAAGCCCCTCCGGTCAATTCAAGGAGATTTTCCCTGACTTTTCGGGCCTGTTGGAAGGTGCGGTTTTTTTCATCAAGCTCTCTTTCCCAAAGGAGGTCGCAACCCGGGGAGATTTGCAACGGGCGAAGAGCTTCTACTATTGCCTCCGCATCGCGAAAACGCAGCTTCAACTCTTGTTCTTTCGATTTCACCGCTCTCAATTCCCGGTCGCAACGGAGCGCTTCATCAAATGTATTTTCGAGCGCGGCACGCAAATGCTCAGCTTGAGCGCCGCAGCAGAAGTCGAGAATATCCATCTGACGCTTTGGATCAAGAAGCTCTATTTGGGCAAACTGGCTTTGAATCCTCATCCTGTCGTTCATTAAAGATGCAAATGTAGAGAAGGGAGTCGCTTTGTCTTGAAAGAAACATCGGTTTCTTCCTCCTCTTGAAAGAATACGCCGCGCAAAGAGCAGTCCGTCCTCGTCTCGCGGTTGCAGCGTTTTCGAAACTCGTTCGGCAGATCCGGAAAAGACGGCCTCCACCGACGCCTCTTCCTCGCCGGAGCGAATAAAAAGCGCTTGACTCCTCTTCCCGCCGATCAGTTCCAAAGCCCTGACAAGGCTGCTCTTTCCGGCGCCGCTCTCTCCGGTGATCACTGTGAAGCCGGTCTCCAGGCGCATCGATATGGAGGCTATACCTCCTACGTTCTTAATGGAGATCTCTTCGATCAACCCCGTCACTCCTTCTCAAAGGTGACAATGCCCTGTCCCCAGCGGAGTTTCTCCTGAAGCAGATCGAAGTAATTCCGTGACGGGAGGAGAAGAACATCGATCTTTTGGGTGCGGCTCAACGAGATTTCTATACGATCCCCCGGAAGGATCTCATAGCCTAGCTGACCATCCTGAGTAAGAAGCAAATCCCTGTGATTTCCTCTGGGAACCAGGGTAACTGTGTCATCCTCTCCTGCGACTACTGGTCTGGAATAGAGCGTATGAGCGCATATTGGCACGACAAGCATGCACGGAACGTGCGGGGGGATAATCGGACCGCCTGCGGAGAGGGCATACGCGGTCGATCCAGTCGGCGTCGACACGATTATGCCGTCGGCCGGGAGCGTGTTCAGAAGTTTGTCGCCAATGTGCACTTCAATATGCATTACCCTGGCAAGCGCTCCTTTAGCCAGGACAAGATCATTGAGAGCGTACAAGGAATAGGTATCGTGTCCATCTCGTGAGATTCTGCCGTCAAGTACTCTGTGCGTCTGCACGGAGTACTCCCCGCGGAGGATGCTTTCCACATCCTGTATCGCCTCCTCGGCCTTTCCGGAAGCCAGAAAACCGAGATGCCCCAAGTTGATTCCGTAGAGGAGAATCGAGGCGCCCAAAATATACCGGGCAGCTCGCAAAAACGTCCCGTCGCCCCCGATAACCAAGGCGATTCCGACAGTCTCTTTCCACTCTTCGTCGCTCACACCCTGGACTCCCAGCACCGACGCCTCATGCGGAGGGAAGAGGAACGCGATTCCGTTGTCCATCCCCCACTGCAAAAGCATCCTTGCCATTTTTATCGCCCCGGGTTTTCGCGTATTGACAAGCATGCCAATATTGGGAGTGTTCATGATGCCGCCCGTCCTTTCGTGAAAAAACTATGCGCTTCTTCAACTATCGAGACTGGGTGTGGAATCGAAGGCTCCGAGTCTGACTTCGAGAGATAGAGGAGATACTCGATATTCCCCATAGGACCGGTAATGGGTGAATATGTCATACCGCATGGCGTGAACGTCGTTTCCCGTAAACAGAAATTCAGAATCTCCTCCAAAACGACGATGTGATCCTCACTCGAACGGACCACGCCTCCCTTCCCAACTTTCCCTTTACCGACTTCGAACTGCGGCTTAACAAGGACAACCGCTTCTCCTTGGGGGGAAAGAATTGTATCCATAGCCGGCAGCAATAACTTCAGAGAAATGAAAGACGCATCAGCAACCGCCCTGTCGGGTATATCAGGAAAATTGTCCGGAAGCAAATTTCTGGCATTCGTACGTTCCATTACAACGACTCTCTCATCGCTCCGAAGCGACCAAGCCAACTGCCCATACCCGACATCGACGGAATATACCCGAAGAGCGCCCCTTGAAAGGAGAACTTGAGTGAACCCTCCCGTTGAGGCGCCGATATCGACGCAAATTCTGTCTTTGGGGTCAAAAGGAAAGGCATCAAGAGCTTTCAGCAGTTTGAGTGCGCCGCGGCTGACCCATTCGTTTCCGGTTCCGATCACTTCCACAGCCGCGTCAGGAAAGACAAGCGCGCCCGGCTTGTCCACCCGATTTCCATCTACTGTAACTTTCCCGGCCATCAGAAGGCTTTGCGCTTTTGTTCTGGTTTCAACGAACCCCCTGGATACCAGAACCTTGTCGATGCGTTCTTTTTTGATACTCTTCATACATTGTCACCACTTTACGGGGGGTAAGGCCGCAGTACTCGGCCTGTTCTGAAACCGTCCCCTGGGGAACGAAAAGATCGGGGATGCCCATCGGAAGCACCATGGCTGTTCGGGACGACGGCCTGAGTTTTTCGGCAAGGGACGCGATCGCCTCGCCTACTCCGCACTCTTTGTAACCGTCTTCGGCAACGATGACAAGTTCATGGCTTTTCAGGAGCCCCTCCATTACCGGAACGCACATGGGTTTGACACATTTGATGTCCACAACAGAAGGGGGAACGCCGCCGTCGCGAACAATTATTTCGCGCGCATCCAGCATCAGTTCGACGGTCTTTCCGTACCCCAGGAGCGCGCACTCAGTTCCCTTTTCCAGGATTTCCGGAACAGGAAGGTCGTCCAGAAAAACTTCGCCCCGAATCCTGTGAAGGGAGGGAATCGCCTCACCCCTGGGGAAGCGGATCATCATCGGCCCGTTTCGACGAAGCCCCAGATCGAAGAGCGCTGAAAGCCCTATCTCGTCCCTTGGAGCCGCCACGACAAGGTGAGGTACGGAACGCGACCATGAAATGTCGAGCAATCCTTGATGTGTCTCTCCGTCGTCGCCGATGAGCCCCGAACGGTCAACTGCGATGGTAACCGGGAGATTCTGCATAGCGATATCATGGACGAGCTGATCCATTGCTCGCTGGAGGAATGTCGAATAGATAAACACTACCGGCCGTAATCCTCCAGCCGCCATACCAGCCGCCATGGTGAGCATATGCCCCTCGGCTATGCCTACATCAAAGAAACGATCAGGAAAACGCTCCGCGAACGTGTCAAGCTTACTGCCGCACTTCATCGCCGCAGTAAGGCAGACCACCCGCTTGTCGCGCTCCGCAAGAGCGCACACTGCGCTTGAAGCAGCGTCGCTCCATGATCTTCGAGAAACGGTTGCCGGAACGGCAACAGCTTTGCAAGGAGGAACGCCGTGATACTTCGTGGGTTCCTGCTCCGCTTTTTCATACCCTTTTCCCTTCACTGTTAGAAGATGAATGAGCACTGGTTTATCATATTTTTTCGCAAGCTCCAGGACATTTTCTATTTCTTCAATATTATGTCCGTCAAAAGGTCCCCAGTAGTTGATATCCATTTCATCGAAAATATTGATCGGCTTGACTATGGATTTGATGTGATCCTTCAGCTTTCCAAGCACATTCTCAAGAGCCTGTCCCTTCGGTAGCGAGGCGCAGGACTCCTTGATCGCCTTCTTCAAAGAATTATAGGCGGTGCTCGAGCTAAGTTTCGCAAGATGTGTGGCAAAGCCGCCTACTCTTTTACTGATGGACATTGTATTGTCATTGAGGATATAGATGACTTTCGTGTTCGAATCCTTGGTGTAGTTGAGCGCCTCGAATGCCAGCCCGTTCAGGAGCGATGCGTCTCCTATCACCGCTACGACATGGTTTCCCGCGCCCAGGACATCTCTCGCTTTCGCATAACCAAGCGCTGCGGAAAGCGATGTGCTGCTATGCCCCACGTCAAAATGGTCGTACGGACTTTCGGAACGTTTCGGAAAACCGCTGATACCGCCCCACTGCCGCAGCGTCGGAAAACGGTCCCTGCGGCCAGTAAGAATTTTATACGCGTACGCCTGATGTCCGACATCGAAGAGTATTTTATCGTCTTCAGGATCAAAGGAACGCAGCAACGCAAGAATGAGCTCAACCGCCCCCAGCGAAGAGGCCATATGACCCCCGGTTTTTAAAACTACCGAGACTATATACTCTCGAAGTTCAGCGGCGAGCGTATCGAGAGTCTCTTTTGAGTACCCCTTCAGCTCCGAATAGTGCTTCATACGCTCCAGAACAGGCATATCTACCGCGTCCTTTCCACAAGATTTTCGGAGAGAGCCGCGAAAAATCCAGTGTCTCCTTCTATCGTACGGAGTGCATTTATCCCTTTTTCGGTCTCGTTATGAGCTAACCAGCGAGTCTCTTCAAGCCCGAAAAGGGAAACAAACGTCTTTTTGTTCTGAGTGGCGTCTTTGCCTGGTGTTTTTCCCAGTTCTTCTGCCGAGGACGTGACATCGAGAATATCGTCGACCATCTGAAAGGCCAAACCCAAATGATTGCCGTACGTACGGAAAGCGTTTGCGGCTGCTTGGTCGGCCCCTCCAAGGACGGCGCCGCTTTCCACGCAGGCGGCAATAAGGACTGCGGTTTTCCGGGCAGCAACCTTGAACGGGAAATCACTTCCCGTCTCCATGCTCTCGGGGTCGGTATCGAGAACCTGTCCGCCGCAAATACCGAACGGCCCCAATGAGTTTGCCAATATGCGCATTGCCTCACAGATTCTCTCAGCGGGAACATTCGACTTCGAAAGCGCAGAGAGAGGGTATTCAAACGCCCAGGCCATCAACGCATCTCCGGCGAGTATGGCGAGGGATTCGCCGAAGAGGACATGATTCGTTGCCTTCCCTCTCCGTAAAACATCATTATCCATAGCGGGGAGATCGTCATGAATGAGAGAGGCCGTATGAATCATCTCAAAGCCAAGTGCCATAGGTATGGACACGTCCCACGACATACCGAAAACCTCCGCGGCCTTCAGGCAGAGAATGGGACGAAGACGTTTCCCACCGGCAGTCAGTGAATAAATCATCGATTCCCTGAGCCTGCGGGGGGCAGGGACGGGAAGCATCTCGGCAAGTTCTTGCAAGCGCGCCTCGACAAACTCCCCGGCTTCCGAAAAAAGCGCTTGAAAAGAACGTGTATTCTGGGTCATCGGCTTGACTCCTCATCGTTATTGTAGGTCGCAACAAAAGGTACGGTACTGCTATCCTCCGTAAGGAGAAGAATTCTCTGTTTTGCTTCCGAAAGATATTCCCGGCACTCCCGTACCAACCCAACCCCCTTTTCAAAGAGGGCGAGGGCATCTTCCAAAGGCAGGGCTTCCTTCTCTATGCGGGCTACCAACCCCTCTAGTTCATCCATTTTCGCGCTAAAACTCATTTTGTCCAATCCTCCCCGAGGAATTCTACAAAAAAAATTTGCTCCATGCACCCCTCTGTGCTAAAATTCTTCTGTTTTATCGAAACCAATCGCAGCAAGGGGGCGAAATCAATGGCAAAAGTATGTGAATGTTGCGGTCGCGGGCCTACCACCGGAAATGCCGTAAGTCATTCTAACCGGCATACACGCAGGCGCTGGCTTGTCAATCTTCGGAGCGTCAAGGCTGACGTTGGCGGCGGCGAATCTCTTCGCATGAGAATCTGCACACGCTGTCTCCGTTCCGGCAAAGTGAAACGGGCGGTGTAAAGCCCTCTTTTGCTTTTCAGAGCCATCCGCAGTATACACCAAGGATTCCCTTCTGCAACCTTACTGAGATATTTTTGTTCCCCTCGGTTCTGTTGCTCACTGTATAGGGGTGTTTTTGCAGTAGAAGGGAATCCTTCAACTCCCAACGAACATTTTGGAGATCAACACCGGCGCATTCCGGAGTAAGCGGCAACAGCGACACTACGACATTCTCACGCCCGGAAACGCAAATTTCGAGAGATTCTTTCCCCTCCAAGAGGAACAGACACTCCTTTTCATCCGCAAATACAAGAATGCGAATGTTCTGTTCGGCCGCCCACAACGCGGAGAATATATTCGCCCAGAGATGGTCGAACCGCCCTCCCCAGCAACCGGTTACCAGAACCGGTTTTCCGTGGAGCTCTTTTCCCGCCGTGAAGAGCGCCAGCTGAAGATCTGTCAAATCCTTATCCACAGGGTGTTTCGTTACGGAAACTCCCGCCTCTACAGCACGCCTCCATTCATCCGGAGGAGTACTGTCTCCGTCTCCCACAAGTCTGTCCGGCAGAATACCCGCTTCAAGACAATACACAAGGCCGGAATCAGCGCACCAGCGCGTCGTAAACGAGCGAAAAATCTCAGCTAACCAGGAAGCAGCCGGTTTTCTTCCCCCTGCAACGACCAGAAGAGGCTCTTGAAAAGTGTTTGAGAAGGTTGCCTTCCCATTGGGAAGAGAGAGAGAGAACACCCTACTCTCCCTCTCCCGAAAGCACCCGTGTGAGGAGGCTCCTCGCCGTTTCGTCGTCAACAAGTATTTCACGAGGCTTTGACCCTTCAGGAGGTCCGACAATCCCGATCTGCTCCATGGTATCCACGAGACGCGCAGCGCGTGTAAAGCCTACGCGGAGCTGCCGCTGCAATCTGCTTGCCGATGCGATACCTGTTTCCATAACGATATCGACGGCCTCTTCAAGAAGGGGGTCCTCGGCAAAAGAGGTATCGCCGTTGTTCGTGCTCTCTCCAGCGCCCTGCGCTTCGATATCGACGTACTCAGGCGGGCCGAAGATATTTCCCAGGTACTCTATGATCTCAAGGCTCTTGCCGTCTTCGATGAAGGGAGCCTGAAGACGGAGGGGGCGAGGATACTTTGAACTGACGAAAAGCATGTCGCCCTTCCCCAGGAGACGCTCCGCCCCGGATACGTCGATAATAGTACGCGAATCCGTCTGCGACGGAAGGGTAAATGCTACTCTCGCCGGAATGTTCGCTTTGATCAGCCCCGTGATGACATTCACGGACGGCCGCTGAGTGGCAAGGACAAGGTGAATACCCGTCGCCCTGGCCATCTGTGCGAGGCGGCAAATATAATCTTCAACATCCTTCTGCGCTGTGAACATGAGGTCGGCCAGCTCGTCAACCACGATGACGATATGCGGCAACTTCGCTTTTGGCAGAACATTCTGGTTGTACGACTTCAGATTGCGGACCCTTGCCCGGGCGAAAACTTCATACCGGTGCTCCATCTCCCGCACAGCCCATGCAAGCGCCTGGACGGCTTTTTTGGGAGAGACCACCGGTTTGGCAAGCACATGAGGAAGATGTTCGTAGATGCTCAGCTCTACCCGCTTTGGATCAATCAGGATCAGCCTGAGCTCTTCCGGAGAGCGGTGCGTGCAGAGCCCGGTTATACAGCTTGTAACGAAGACGCTTTTCCCCGACCCTGTGGTTCCGGCGACAAGAAGATGCGGCAAGTCCTCCAGCCCCACAACCAACGGACGGGAGTCGACTCGAACGCCCATAGCAAGAGGAAGGTCATTTTCCGAGTCCAGAAAAACTCTCGATTCAAGTATGGTACGAAGAGCAATCCCCTTTCTTTTCGGGTTGGGAATCTCCACGCCAACATACGGTTTTCCGGGGATGGGGGCCTCTACACGGAGCGAAGGCACGGTGAGCGCAACAGCAAGATCGTTGCTCAAACCGGCAACCTTGCTCACCTTTATTCCCGGAGCAAGTTGTAGTTGGAACTGGATAACCGTCGGACCGATGACGATATCCGCCATCTCCGCACTTACGCCAAAATCCGCGAGCGTGGTGATAATCGACGAAGCTTGTTCTCGAACGGTTTCGTTATCATCCGATGTCTCCATCTCCTGCCTGGGACCGAAAATTTCCGGCGGAGGAGGGAATGTGCCGCTCCGGACACGACCTTCTTCTTCCACCACATGAAACTCAATATCGGGCAGAGCGTGCGGATCTGTGAGAACATCTTCGCTGTCTTGCTCAATTTTCGCGACGACTGCATCGTCCTCCGGAAGCTCCGTTTGCAGTCCTTGTCCTGATATGTTCTCCTCCGGTCGTCTCAGGAGGAAGACATCCTCCTCCATCTCAATATCTGTGTCGGTGTCGGTATCGTCCACTTCGCTCATTTCTTCCCGGTCTGAATGAGTTTCGAAAACTTCAGGAAGCGCAGCATCGGGCTGCTCGGGGAGGGCTTCGCTCCTCGCTTCGTGTGGAGTGAGCGCAACTATCGAGTTTTCAGTAAGAAGAGGCTCATCCTCAGGGAGCGTTTTTCTTTTCCGCTTGAAAAAACCAAAAAGCGCCCCGTTCTTTTCTTCTTCGAATCCTTCGGTGTCCTCCTGAGGAAGCCGCTCTTCTGAAAGCTGCGTTTCTTCTATTCGCTGCAGCACATCCGCAGGAATACCGTGAGAGGGGGGACGCACCAGAACAAAACGGGAGGGAAGCCCGGATTCGTTTTCCGTTTCCGCCTTCCCAACGGGGGTTTCTTTTTGGTGTACATCTTCAGTATCAATGATGCCGCGTCTCGGTAACGAAAGAGAACGAAGAGCATTGATCATCTTTGAAATCCTGGATATTACAGAAGCCGGATGAATAAAGCCATAGAGGGTTGCAGAAAGAATAAGCAACGCCACGGCAAGGAGCGTTGTTCCAAGGGCCCCTATCTCCCTGGTAAGAAAGACCGCCAGACCTTGACCTAGATACCCGGGAGTAAATAACGAAAAACCTTGAAAAATACGGGTTGTCTGAAAGAGCCCGAACAGAAGGGCAGTACATAAAAAAAGAAGAAACGTACCCAGTGCTTGCGAGAGAAACCCTTTTGCGCCTGTCTTTAAAAAATAGGCAATGCATAGATACCCCCCGAAAAAAACAGGAATGAGTATAGCGCCGCCCCAGTTTCGCAGTAGAGAAAAACGGATCGCATCCCCCCAAACGCCTGTTCTGAGGGAAAAGATCGAAGCGAGCACATAGAGAAGAAAGGCGAAGATCAAAAAAGTGAGCGTTTCTATCCAAAGCGACAGTACGCTGGAGTTTTCTCTCTTGCCTCTTCCTCTGGAACTCGCAGACGTTTTGACGAACGTCTTCTTTTTTTTACTCGAAAATAGCGTCATCACACGTGTTTGCCCCTCCGACGGTGAGATTTCCAACGAGCAGGGATGGCTGTCCATCGGTAACAGGTACGCTCTGCCCTGACTTTCCGCACATCCCTGGCAGGAAGTGAAGATCATTCCCCACTGCCTCGATGTTCATAAGGACATCCGGGCCGTTTCCAGTAAGCACCGCTCCACGTACAGGGTGAAGAACTCTTCCTCCCTCGACGAGATACCCTTCTGTAACATGAAAGACAAAATCTCCTGATGTAGGATCCACTTCTCCGCCGCCCATTTTCTTGACGAGAAGACCTCTGTTCATAGAATGCAGCATCTCCACAGGCGAAGAATCTCCCGGTTCTATATACGTGTTTGTCATCCGCGGCTGCGGAACGGAGCGATAGGAACTCCGCCTGCCGTTTCCAGTCAGGGGAAGGGCGCCTCGTCTCGACGAGGCGATGTCGCTGATATAGCTCCGGACAACCCCCTTTTCGATAAGAACGTTTCGTTTGCAGGGAGTGCCTTCATCGTCAAAGGAACCGCTTCCGAGATACCCCGGAATAGAACCGTCGTCGACAAGCGTGATCAACGAGCTCGCGGCCTGTTTGCCTATCTTGTCCCGGTAAACGGAATAGTCCTTCTGAATGATGTCCGCTTCGAACCCGTGCCCGCAGGCTTCATGGATCATAGTGCCTCCTGCTTCTCCCGAGAGCAGCACCGTCATTGCGCCTGCAGGGCACTGAGGGGCGTCGAGCATAAGGAGAGCACGAGAGAGCGCCCTCTGCGCCACTTTGAACGGAGAAACTGTCCTGAAGAACTCGCCTGAGTCCACTGAGAAGGCTTCAGATTCATACCCGGTTTGCAGTATGCCGTTTTTTTCAACGACAACCTCTACGCTGAAAATCGTATAAAGACGCCGGTCTCCGGCGATAGAGCCATCGCTGTTAAAAACGCTGAAACTCTTAAACGCCGTGTCGAGATTCATGGATACCTGCCGTATCCACATAGAGCTCGCCTTTATACGTTTATCCAGATCATAAAAAAAGGCATACTCCGGAGTAGGAAAGGGCGGCTCCCTCTCCATGACGCGAATCGCAGGCATCCGGCGACAAGGAAGGGAAAGACCGCTGTGTTCCGCCGCTTCATGAAGGCAGGAAGCGCCCGTTTCCAGGGCGACTCCCGGCGCGTACGCAAGAGAAGTCGCTTCGCCCAGAAGAATCCGTGCGCCAACTCCTTCGGAAGAAGAAGACGAAATCTCTTCAAAGCTGCCGTCCTCAAATGCATACGAGTGCGACGCCGCTATCTCAAAATACATATCGGCAAAATCGGCGCCGGTGCGCGTCACGGCCCGCAATATATCTCCTAGTTTTGCGGTGATGCTCATAGCGTATCGAAATCCTCCAATGTACGTTCTTTCGCCGAATCCTTCGAGGTATATGGAGAAGGCGGCAACTCGAAAAGAAGAGCGATCTCCAAACCTTCATTTTTAAGGACTCCTAGTAATTCTAACACGTCATCCCGTTTCTTCTCCGGAAAAAAGAGAGAAACATAGGCCTCTCTCTCCTTGGAGGAGCTTCCGACAGCATTCCCCATATATTTTTCAACCGCAGCGTTTTCTGTCTTGACGAATCCAAGGCCATCGTATTCGGATACGATCCAGCTCAAGAGCACAATCTGCGCAGCAGGCAGCCCAAGCCCGAAACACCCCATATCAGGAGCGAAGGAGACAGACGGGGGAGGAAACATCACTTGGATCGAACCTTTACGATGTTTTTCTGGTGCTCTGAAAAAGTTTCGGCAAACAGGTGATAGCCGTCCGACTGGGCAACATAATAGAGAAAATCATGCTGTTCAGGATTGAGAACAGCCTTCCAGGAGATCTCGGAGGAGGTGCATATCGGTGCAGGAGGAAGACCTTGTATTTTATACGTATTATAGGGAGAGTCTATTTCCAGGTCCTTAAAGAGCACGCGCGTTATATCGCGTCCCTTTCTTCTCCAAGCATAGACTACTGTTGCGTCGATTTGAAGCTGCATCCCCTTCTCCATTCTATTGGAAAGTACGCCGGCGATGCGCGGACGTTCGTCGTCCCGGAATCCTTCACGTTCTACGAGGGAAGCGAGGATCGCCAATTCCTCAAAAACCTCGTCGCTCCTCTGCTCCGGTGGTATTGAGGAACCTATTCGTCTCCACCAGAGCGCGGCAGCCGCAGAGACCAGCTCTCTTTCATTCAAGAAAGCGAGGTGATACGTTTCGGGAAGGAGAAAGGCGAGCCGGCCTTCAGTTGTTTCGGGGAGCAAATTGCGCATTTCCGATGGATACAGGCTTTCATCCGCCAACAGTTTTTCCAGCGACTCTCCGGAAAGTGACTTGTCCGGGAAGAGCGTGCCGAAAGAATAGATATCGGTACCGGGTACAAGCGTCAAAGAAAGAAAGCCCGGCTCTGCAGTTTTCATTTGCATCGCTACTTCCCAAGGAGAGCCCTTCCGAACATGGTACACTCCGGGCCGCAGACGACGGTCGATGGAAAAGCGCACCATCCAGCGAGCAAATGAGGCGGCCCGGCCCTTCTCAACAATGCCCGCCGCCACAAACT
The DNA here is from genome assembly GCA_018436785.1 of Synergistaceae bacterium. GTDB lineage: Bacteria > Synergistota > Synergistia > Synergistales > Aminobacteriaceae > JAAYLU01. The sequence continues at coordinate 82,446 of JAHDKR010000021.1, forward strand.
CATCCGCTGCCTGCCGCGCGTTCATCCCCGTCTGGACCATCACCGGAAGCAGTTCGCCGCTTCCGCTCGGGAGAGGAAACGGCCACCGTTCTGGAGAGAACGCAGTGGTACGGATCAACATGAAGAGTCCGGCAGCAGCGAGGAAAAAACACAGTATTTTTTTCATAGAAATGCATTCCTCCTAGAGACAGCTAAAGAGTGACCGGCGTCGGCGACTCGCAGAAAGCGCACCGCCCCTTTTCGTCAATATTCTTTTCAAGAAGAGTATTGCGGCGTCTTCGAAGCAAAACTCGGCCGCACTCCAAACAACGCGTACAACTCTCTCCGTCGATATTTCCGGGATACACCCACGGAAGTCGTTCATGTGCAATACGCTCGAACTCCTTTATACGTTCCAAAGGAGTCGCGGGAACCCGCCATTCTCGATTCGGGAAGTAGCGGGAAATATGGAGCACAGGAACCGGGTGAAGAGAAGCGAGCCAAGACGCCATCTCCGCAAAGGAGAAAGCGTCATCGTTGATTCCAGGCACAAGGAGAAAGGTGACTTCTACGTGCGTTCCCGCGGCCGAAAGAGTCCTGATCGTCCTTTTTACCGCGTCGAGATCTCCCCCCATAACACGGTACGCATCCGGCGTAAAGGCTTTCAAGTCAATGTTTGCGGCGGCAATGTACGGAACGATCTCCTCCAATGGAGCTGCGTTGATCATTCCGTTGCTTACCAGTACGACGGGGATCTTTTCCTCCCGAAGGAGACGGCAGGAATCCTTGAGAAACTCGAACCAGGTCAAAGGCTCATTATAGGTGAACGCGACGGAGGGCGTTCCGTGCTGCACCGCGAGGCGCGCGGGATCCTCAGGATCTATCCTGTGCAACGAAACAAACGGTGAACACTCTGCAAGCTGCCAGTTCTGACAGAAGGGACAGTGCATCGAACACCCTACGGACCCCAGGGACAGTACCGACGTTCCCGGCTTCCAGTGATAGAGAGGTTTTTTTTCGATGGGATCCGCTGCGAGGGAGGCCGCCATGCCGTAATTCGAGAGGCGAAGACCTTCTCCCTTCACGTGGATACGCACGCCGCAACGCCCCGCCTTCCCCGGAGAAATGAGACACACATGAGGACAGAGCATACACCGTACATCTTCTCCTTCGAAGCGCCACCACTCAGCCTCACGCACTGTTTCTTTCGAACCCTCCGCGTTTTTCACTCCGCATCCTCCTTGAGCCTGCGAACAGTAAAACGAGAGAGAGACGCCCTCTCCAGAGAGAGTATTCCTGCTTTCCGGGCAGCTATTGAAAGCTGCTGTTCGACGGTATCTACTCCCTCCAGATCAGGGAGTAAGACCCCTCGCAAACCGTTCTTTTCGACGAGCACACCGTATTTGCGCGGATCGAGCATGTCAAGAGAGGACACCGGCTCCGGAGTTGAGAGTATGTCGACTGAAAGAGAAATGTTCTCGAGCTCTTCCGGGGTTACAGGCATGAAACGAGGGTCGCGCTGCGCCGCGGCAAGCGTGTTCTCCACTATCTCTTCATGAAGCGAAGAAGAGGAAGGAAGAATCGTTCCGATACACCCGCGCAGCTGTTCATCCTCTGTTCTCCCCGGACGAATCTTCAGGCTGACGAAACAGGCGGATCTCTCCTGAAGCTCCGGGAATTCATGAAAACGCGCCGCCGCTCTTTTTGCAGCCTCTCGTCCGGAACGCACACCTTCGGAGAGGACTGTACGCGCCAGCAACGGCGCGCTGTGCAACGATGCAAAGGCAGTCGCGTACCCAACGCCGAAGGGAGCCTCGTATGAGAGACTCCGTATTTGCCGTTTCTCGCCCAACCCGAGGAAAAGGAGCGCTGAACGCAAACCGCATTCTCCGGCCTCGTCCATTTCGCGTTCTCCAAGAGCGAGGAGCTGTGCGGGATCGTTCGTTAGAAAAGCTTCGACAACCATCCTGTCGAACTCGCGCCCGAAAGGGGTGTAGCCGGCGGGAGCATCAGGGGTAACCCTGTGCGAAAGGTCGCCGCTTGCGACAAGCGCCCAGCTCCCATGAAGAGGCGCCTTCAGGAGAGCCTGTCCCAGCCGGAACGCCTCGGAAGGAGAAAGCCCGATCGGGTTTGCGACAACAAGTGAGGGAAGAGGAATCCCGCTCTTTTGGAGGAAAAAAAGGGGAACGAGGCTCCCGTGGTCGAGCGGGCACTCCTTTCGCCTGCTCGCTACTACAGGGAACGATTTCTCCAGAGTACGAGCAAGACCTTCGCCCTCCTCTGAGGCCCCTCTCAATGAAAGACAAGTCCGGGGGGCCGCAAACTGTGCAAAATTGCCCGAATAGTGCTCGGCCAGCGAGATCGTGAGCCCTCCTGAAAAAGGCGCGTGCGGAGAGAGCAGAAGGATGTTGTCAGGCGGATTCGTGCTCGCAAGGGAGGAAACCGCGTTCATTCCTTCGAGCGTTTGAAAGGCATCGCGCTCTCTTCCCCTACCGACCTCCGGGACAATCACCGGAGGATGAGGCGTAAAACACTCCCAGTACCACATGACATTCACCTCCTGAAGAGTCCCATCCGGGCCGCGTACTCTAACAGATAAACATCGCGTCCCCGAACGAGAAAAAACGGTATTTCATCGAAACAGCGGTCTCATATGCTTTCATTACCGGTTCATACCCGGCAAATGCGGCGACAAGCATCAGTAATGAGCTTTTTGGAAGATGAAAATTCGTCACCAGTGCGTCAACAACTTTATACTCAAACCCCGGATAAATAAAAAGTTGTGTATTCATCTCACCCCAGCGCATCTCTCCATCCTCGGCAGCCATTGATTCAAGGGTCCGGGCAACTGTCGTCCCCGCAGCGATTACCCTGCCTCCACGCCTTTTTGTCTCCTCCACAAGTTTTTTCGTCTCCAGAGGAAGCACGCAATACTCCTCGTGAATAACATGCTTACGAATATCCGAACACTGAACCGGACGAAATGTCCCGAGCCCGACATGCAGCGTCACCCAGGCGACCGAAAGACCGATCTCCCGCCTGAGCTCTTCCAGAAGCTCCTCGGTGAAATGGAGACTCGCAGTCGGCGCCGCCGCGGAACCGTCCCGTGCGGCGAAGACCGTCTGATATGCCGAACGAGGCGCTGTAGAGCGGGTAATATACGGAGGAAGAGGCGTCTCCCCGATTTCCGTCAACAATGAAAGTACCTTGACGTCTTGAGGAAAAGAGACTCTCCGCACCCCTTCCGTACCTTCAAAACGTTCGCCAACAGTAATCGCTGTTCTATCCGAGAGTATGATTACCGTTCCGGATCGAAGCCTCCGGCCAGGCTTGACGAGGGCCTCCCACTCGCTCCACTCCGGGTTGAGCGCTTTCAGAAGGAGCACCTCTGCCTTCCCTCCTCCGGGAAGCTTGCTTCCTCGCAGACGCGCAGGAATAACGCGGGTGTCATTGAGGACCAAGAGATCGGATGGCTTCAGCAGCTCCCGTAGATCGGAAAAACGACGGTGCATCATCTTTCCGGAAAAACGGTCCAATAGCAGCATTCGCGATGAATCCCTGGGTGTTGCTGGATTCTGTGCAATGAGTTCCTCCGGTAACATATAATTGTACGACTCTATGTCGAAAAGATCGACGGTCTTCATAAACGCGGTCTACATCCCTTCAAGTTTCGTCCCGGGAAAGTAGAACGAAAGAATCTTTTTAAAATCCCACCCTTGGTCTGCAAGCGCCTTCGCCCCCCACTGGGAGAGTCCGACGCCATGCCCCCACCCCTTGCCCCGGAAAAGAAACCTGCCGGAAGCCGTACCGACGGGTTGCGGTTGGGGCTGTACAGGGATACCGGGACGTACAGTACGCAGTGCACGGATAAGGTACCCCTTTCGCTTTTCAGGGTTGAGCAACATATCCATCAGCTCTTCAGCGTTGAAAACCCCTTGCTCTGTAAGATCGGTCAGTTGTCGTTCTTCCGCCGCGCTCATCGGCGTCAGCGACGTGGGGACGCCCGTTCCTGGGGGAGGCGAAGGGGGAACAGGCTTCGGCTGAGAAAGCGAAGCAAGGGGAATAGGAGCCGAAGAGGAGGATGCTGCGGACGAGATGGAAAAGAGCGTACTCCTGATCACATTGCTCCCTGCGGCCATACGGAAGCTGTGACTCTTGAGCGTCTTGCTCCCGCTCGTCCCGATGGCGCGGAGCGTTGTTGGCCTGCCGAACGGATCCGACTGCTCCACCCGAAGCTCCTGAAGACGCCCTACGTTCACTCCTGCAGAACGAAGAGCGTCCTCAACCTGGGCCGCTGAAAGACTGGCTTCCCATGTTGAATGCGGAGACTCCGTCTGAAAATCTTCATTGACACCCTTGAGATACGGCATGTTTCCGCCCCACACCGTCGTCACATCGGCAGTCGCTCCCCCGCTATGCGAATGGAAAGGGGTGAATGCGATCTCCCCGCCGTATTTCAACACCATTCCCTTTGTCGCGCGTATAGCCTGGTCGGTCTTGGGGTCTTCAGCGTTCATGCCGCGGTAGACCTGCGACATAACGGTATCGCGAAGATCGTACCCCCCCTTGCCCCTGTTCTGAAGGACGCTTCGAAGAGCATACGTTCTTGAGATGACTGCCTGCGCCTTGAGCGCTTCCATGGACCAGGCAGGATTCACCTCCATCTTCAACACTCCCCGAAGGTACTCCTCAAGATCGAGGACGTTCAGAAGCGTAATCCCCGAGCCTGAAGATACCAGGCGGAATCCGCCTCGATACCGTCTTTTATTGAAAGAAAGCGGGTGGCGCGAGGAGATACTCACAGGCAGACGTAACGTACGGTTTCCCGCGACAACACTGTTCGTTCCCGCACTACGGAATACTGCTGTTGTACCCAGCGCATGTTTTTTCCCGCTCCCATCCGTCGCGGAAAGAGCAGAAGAGGAGGAAACCGAAACAGATGACTGGCCGATAGCGAGACCGACAGAAACAGTTCTGGCTGCCGCCGTCTGCGGCAGCATAACAATACTCAGAATTGAAACTAGAAGAAGAGCTCGGCGGAAGAAACACTTTTTTCTCAGTAAGAACATTGGCTTACCCCCATTTTTCTTATTTCATCAATCCAGGACTACTATTTTTCACGGAGAATTCATCCTTCAGCCCCCTCCTCAACAGGAAGATGCAACTGCCACTGCTCGTTCCCCTCGGGCGGAGGTGTTTTCCCGAGATATATCCAACAATTTTTCGTCGCTTTCCGTCCCCGGGGCGTTCGCTCGAGAAGCCCCTGCTGGATCAAAAAAGGTTCGTAGATATCTTCGATCGTCTGGGTCTCCTCGTTGAGCGCGGCGCCAAGCGTCGAAAGGCCGACAGGTCCGCCGTCGAACAGTTCGACGATAACTCTGAGAATTCTTCTATCACCCTCATCAAGCCCCAGATCATCCAACCCGAGCATATTAAGAGCAGAAAAAGCCGTTGCGCTGTCAACAGATGTAAGGGCGCGGACCTCCGCGACGTCGCGGACCCTGCGAAGAAGACGAAGCGCGATACGCGGAGTGCCGCGCGAACGCCTGGCGATCTCAAGCGCCGCGTCGTCATGTATCGCTACACCGAGCACCCTGGCGCCACGCGCGACAATACTCCTGAGTTCATCTTCCGAATAGAGAGAGAGCTGCTCAACTATTCCGAAACGCGCACGAAGAGGCGAGGTGAGCAACCCGAGCCGAGTCGTCGCGCCGACAAGGGTAAACCTCGGGAGCGTCAGACATATGTTGTTCGCCAAAGGCCCCTTTCCCACGATAATGTGCAACGCGTAGTCCTCCATTGCGGGGTACAGGATCTCTTCCACGTTTGAAGGGAGCCTGTGAATCTCGTCAATGAAAAGAACGTCGTTCGGCTCAAGATTCGACAAAATTGCCGCAAGATCTCCGGTTTTTTCCAGCGAAGGTCCCGTTGTCACACGCAGCTGGCCTCCCATTTCCCTGGCAATGATACCTGCAAGGGTGGTCTTACCAAGACCGGGCGGACCGTAAAAAAGAGTGTGATCCAAGGCCTCCCCCCGTTTGGAGGCGGCTTCGATAAAAATTGAGAGTTTTTCCTTCAGTTTTTCCTGTCCGAGGAAGTCGTGTAAAGAGAGAGGACGAAGAGAGTTTTCATCCTCTCCGGGTTCATCGTTTGGATCCAGAAAGCGCTTTATTTCTTCTGTCACTGATTATCACCTCAGTTGCGCTTTAATTCTTTCAGGGCAAGGCGCAAAATTTTCTCTTCGGTAAGATCGTCCCCTTCAAGAGCCCCGGACTCCTTGAGCTTCCGAAAAACAGATCCCACATCCGCCGGCGTAAACCCAAGTGAACGAAGCGCCTCCATAGCGGTCTCTGCTTTTCTACCTGCGGAAGAAAAAAAGTCCCCCGGGATCTCCGCATCCTCTCCTGTAAGATGAGGACGCATCTCGAAACAAAGACGCTCGGCTGTCTTTCTTCCTATCCCCTGAATCTTGACCATGGAGTCAACGTCAGACGAGAGAATCCACGAAATGATACGTTCTGCGGGCGCAGCTTTTAAAATATTCATCGCCATCTTCCCGCCGACTCCCTTCACGGTGGTGAGCTTCAAAAAAAGAGCCCTCTCCCTGTCGTCTGCGAATCCAAAGAGCGTCGGCCCCGCCTCCGAGAAATGCAGATACGTGACGAGCGTTGCGTCTTGGCCTTCAGCACAAAGAGCAACAGCACGCCCTGTACAAAGGAGTTCCAAACCCAAACCGTTGACTTCCAGCACGACTATATTGTCAATTATCGAGTGAACCTTACCTGCGAGAAAGCGAAGCATGATAGCCTCCTGCACTGGAAATACGCCGCTTTTCCGCAAAAAGCGAAAAACCGGTAATTGCAGCTCCTATAGCATCAGCGACGTCGTCCGGCTTGGGAACTTCTTTAAGCCCCAAGAGGCGCTGTACCATTTTTTGCACCTGTTCCTTCGGCGCCGTTCCATACCCGCATACCGTTAACTTGATCTGAGAGGGTTTTGGTTCAAAAAGGGGTAGACGGTAACGGGCTGCGAGGAGGAGCGCTATGCCGCGTGCCTGCCACACGTACTCCGCAGTCGTGATGTTCCTTCCGAAAAAAAGCTTTTCAACCGACATAAAATCAGGGGAGCAGCATTCAATCTGCTCCCCGAGTTTTCTGAAGATCGTGTCCAGTCGGGAAGAGATTTCCTCTCCGGGCGATGTTTCAATACACCCGCCCGAGATAAGACGGAAAGAGCGTCCATCCTGAAGGACCGTTGCCACTCCCATCCGGCCCAGCCCCGGGTCGATCCCGATACACTTCAGCAACGCTTACGCATCCAGGCTTTCCAGAATTTCATCCGGAATGTCGAAGTTGCCGTAGGCATTCTGGACGTCGTCGTGTTCTTCGATAAGATCCATAAGACGCAAAATCTTCTGCGCTTTTTCCTTATTTGCTATCATAACAGTATTCTTCGGGACCATCTCGGTCTCGGCCCGGCTGACAACATAGCCTGCTTTCTCCAAGGCGTCCCGCAGCAGACCGTAAACACTCGGCTCACTGTATACAATAAAGCCGTCGTCCTGATTCTGCAGGTCTTCCGCTCCAGCCTCCAGGGCAACTGTCATCAAGGCCTCTTCGTCAAGATCTTTCCCTGAAACTTCAATGACGCCTTTCCGCTCGAACATCCACGCAACGCTTCCTGCTTCACCAAGGGAACCGCCGTTTCTTGTCAGAAGGGTGCGCATCTCGGATGCAGCCCTGTTCCTGTTATCGGTAAGAACCTCGATCAGAATGGCGACGCCGTTCGGGCCGTACGCCTCGTAAAGAATCTCGTCGAACTGTCCGCCATCGATTTCACCGGTACCGCGCTTAATTCCTCTCGTTATGTTGTCGTTGGGTACGCTCGCAGCCTTCGCCCGTTCAATGGCGGCCTTCAGGCGCATATTCATCGAGGGATCGCCCCCGCCCTCTTTCGCGGCGATAATGATGGCTTTTACAAGCTTCTGGAAAAGGTTTCCGCGCTTTGCATCCTGCGCTCCTTTTCTATGTTTGATATTCGCCCATTTAGAATGTCCCGACAAAGAAAATCACTCCTCTGGAAAATATATACACTCTCAGAATGGAATACACACGGGCGGCATCGCCCTTTTATGCGCCGACACGTTTTTCATTTGTTCAATCCGTGTCCTGACTTTTTCATCTCCCTTTCCAGTGGCAATGTAGGCGTCTATCTCTTCGTACGTCATGCCCATCTCTTCCTCGTCCGTCTGTCCGTCCCAAAGACCCGCCGAAGGAGCCTTTTGGATAATCTCATCCGGAACTTTCAGGAACCCGGCGAGCGCACGAACTTCACTCTTCAGAAGATCACCGAGAGGAAGAAGATCGCAGCCGCCATCTCCGTACTTGGTAAAATACCCCATGAGAATCTCGGCCTTGTTGCCCGTGCCGCATACGAGGAAACGGCGGGTCTGCGCCAAGGCATAGAGGGCATTCATACGAAGCCTCGGTTTTATGTTCGCTGCAGCCATCGGAGAAAGAGGTTCTCCAAAGGCATGTACGAAAGCGTCGTACACAGAAGACAGGTCAACCTCCCGGTACGGAAGATCGAATGCTTTGACAGCGAGGAGAGCGTCCTCCTTGTCTTTCGGGATACTTCCGCATGGAAGCAGCACCGAAAGCATCTCGGAACCAAAGGCTCGTTTCAGAAGCGCAGCCACGACGGCGGAGTCTATACCTCCGCTCAGGCCGACAATTCCTCCGACGGCCCCCGCAGCGTGAACCTTCTGCGTGAGCCACTCTTCAATGGAGCTCGCGAGGCGAGCGGCGTCTCGGCATTTGAACGACATCGACATATCCACCTTCTTCTAAAAGAAAATCCATAACCTGTTTATTTTAGCATAGTCGTTCATATCAGAGGGCTGCAAGTGCATAGCGAAGCTGTTTTTTTCGAAGGGAACGAAGAGGATATTTTTTCCGTGCGCGTGCTATGTATTCCGGCCGCAACACGAAGAGAAGCTCTCCGGAGTCGCTCCGGGAAGAACCGAGGGGCGCGCCTGTTGGTCCCCAGCATACAACACTCTCTCCAGAAGGCGGAACAAGAGCGGTAAATATCTGATTCTCTACTGCCCTGACGCGAGCGATTTGATCGAAAGGGAACGCTTCATAAACATCAACAGAAGGGAAACAGCATAACAACTCCACACCTGACAAAGCAAGCGCTCGACTATGTTCAGGGATGAGCAGATCCATACCTCCTGAAAGACCACAGAGAGAGCCTTGAACAGAAAAAGTGGAAAAGCCGACTCGCCGACCGGGCAGCTCTGCCGGGGAGCTGATTCCGCTGTACCGCAACAATTCGTTTCCACCGTCGTCGCATACGAGCAGTTCGCCTGAAATCATTTCATTCCTTGCCGCACAAAAAGCTATCCTGGACAACGAGGTGCAAGAAAGCGTTTTTGCAGAAGAAAAAGCGAAAAGGACGAGACATGATACGCTCTGAATCTCCCCGTCGGGTGAGTGCAGCGCGAACGCGGCGGAATTTGGATACAAATGAAGCGCCCCCCTTAAAGGGAATTTGGTTTATTATACTCCATGGGGGAAAAGACAAAGGAGGAGTATTTGTGAACTCATTGATCCGTTTCGGCGTCGCGGTACCATCCACACTCCTGGAAGAATTCGATTCATTTATCGAAAGAAAAGGGATGCCCAACCGCTCCGAGGCACTGCGTCAACTCATTCGTGAACGCCTTTCGCGAGAGATGTGGGTCAGCGGTTCCGGGGTTGTCTACGGGACAGTGACCATGATGTACGACCATCACGGAAAGGATGTCGTTGCGGCGCTCACTGCGCTGCAACACGAGTACGGCGAGAGCATCATCTGTACAACCCATGTTCACGTCGACCATCATCACTGCCTGGAGTGTATTGTTTTAAAGGGAGACGCCGGAGAGATACGACGTTTTGTGGAGGCGCTCGGCACGCTCAAAGGCGTTAAGAGTATTGAGCCGTCGATCTCGGCAATCCTTTAATAGTGAAAGGGGCAGCGGACCGCTGCCCCGATTTTATACGCCTCAGGTTGAGCAAGAGGAAGCCGTGCATCCGCTGCACTTTTTCCGGGAAAGGCTCTCGCCTTCGAGCAGGATGAGCACCTTGCTCCCGCACGAGGTGCATCGTGCGCTTCCGGCGCCCTCGACACGAAACTCCGTCCCGCATGAGGCGCATCGGAAGATCCTGTATTTTTCGGGTTCTGTCATTGGCTTCACCTCCCAGTCGTACTCAGAGACACGTAGCTACTGATTCCCGATTGTTGCCACCATAACAGCTTTGATAGTGTGCATTCTGTTCTCCGCTTCGTCGAAGACTTTTGAATTCGGCGCCTCGAAGACGTCCTCGGTCACTTCCTGCCCCTTCACTGCAGGAAGGCAATGCAAGAAGATTGTTGAATCCTTTCCGGACGCCTTCAACAGTTTCATATTCACCTGATACGGCGTAAGCAACTCCTGCCGTTCTTTCTTCTTCTCTTCTTCGCCCATCGAAACCCAGACGTCGGTATAGATTGCATCTGCGCCTTTTACAGCTACGAGCGGATCTTCAAAGACCGTTACGGAGCCGCCTGTCTCGGAAGCCATTGCCGAGCACTTTGCAAGCAGCTCTTTTTCCGGGAAGAGCGCCTTCGGAGAGGCTACGACATAGTGCATTCCCAACTTTGCACACCCGATCATCAGGGCGTTCGACATATTATTCCGTCCGTCCCCGCAGTACACAAGACGTATACCCTTAAGCTGTTTCCCGAAATTTCCCTGTATTGTCAAAAAGTCTGCGAGAATCTGCGTCGGGTGGTCCACATCGGTCAATCCGTTCCATACGGGAACGCCGGCATACTGGGCGAGCTCCTCTACCAGCGACTGCTTGAATCCGCGGTACTGAATACCGTCGAACATTCTTCCAAGCACCCGGGCGGTGTCCTTGACATCCTCTTTCGCGCCCAGATGGATATCGTTCTTGCTCAGAAATTCAGGATGGGCTCCTTCGTCGATACATGCGACAGTAAAAGCACAGCGGGTTCTGGTGGACGACTTTTCGAAAATAAGTGCAACGTTTTTCCCCTGAAGCGCCGTTCCCCGGATTCCGGAACGTTTTTTTGCCTTCAGATCTGCGGAGAGGTCCAAAAGATAGTAAATTTCTTCGGGAGTAAAATCCATCAGAGTGAGAAAACTGCGTCCTTTGAGGTTGAGAGCCATGATACATCATTCTCCTTTCAGATGTTCGCATGAATTACTCGGGTGGTTTTCACCCGAGCTACAAGCAAAGTCGGCGAAAACACCGGGAAGCTCATCCAAGGAGACTTCCCGCAGGACTTTTCCCTTTTTGAAGATGACGGCGCCGCCTGGCGAGCCGGCAACGCCGAAGTCGGCGTCCATCGCCTCTCTCGGGCCGTTTACCTCGCAGCCCATTACCGCGACGGTCAGCGCATCGGGGAGATCGGCAAAAGAGGGTTCTAATTTTTCCAGGATGGAACGCACGTCAATACGTCTTCGTCCGCATGTAGGGCACGAAACGATAGTGACTCCATGAGATCGAATGTCAAGCGCTCTCAAAAGGGCGTATCCGGCCAGCACCTCTTCCTCCGGTTTCTCGGTAAGACTGATCCGGAGCGTATTGCCGATTCCCTGTGCGAGAAGCAGCGAGAGCCCGGCAGCGCTTTTGACGAGTCCGTCTCTTCCATAGCCCGATTCGGTGATGCCGATGTGCATCGGAAAATCAGGATACTTCGAAGCGAGCAGTGTGTTCGCACGCACCGTCTCCATGACGGAGGTCGATTTCGCCGAGAGGATAATATCTTCGAACCCTTCGGCAAGCAGAATCCGGAGCTGTTCTTCTACGGCGGCGGCAAGAGCGTCGGATCGAACGCCGCCCGCAGCATCGAGTTGAGAAGAAGAGAGAGAGCCGCCGTTCGCGCCGATACGGATCACGGCTTTTTTCTCATTGGCGGAAGCCACTATACTCCGAAGGTGAGAGGGCCCCATGTTTCCCGGATTGATCCGGATCGAAGGAATTCCTGATTCGAGAGCCGCAAGAGCAAGCGATCCATCGAAATGGATATCGGCCATAAGGGGAATGGGCGACCGATCATTCAGCCACTCCAAGTTGCCACGAAGATCGGCCGATGGAAATGCAACCCGTACCAGCTCGCATCCGACCTTACGCAGTGAAAAGCACTGCGCGAGACAGTCCTCCGGAAGAGAGAGAGGAATCTTGAGCATGCTCTCAACGCGAACCGGCGCCTCGCCGCCTATTGTGAGATCACGCAGAGCAAGCTGACGAGAGCTCATATTCTTTCACTTCCTCTAGAAAAAACGAAGGATATCCTGCCATGTTACATAGACGATAAGCAGGAGTAACAAAACAAAACCCGACATATGAATAAAATTTTCTATTCGTGCCGGAAGGCGTCTTCTGAGCAACATTTCACCCGCTGTAAAGATGAGACGGCCTCCGTCAAGGGCTGGGAAGGGGAACAGATTGAGCAGCCCCAGGTTCAGATTGATCAAGGCAAGAAATGTGACAAAAGGCCACATCCCTCTGCGCGCAGCGTCTCCTGCCATGGAGGCAATACCTACGGGCCCGGTGACGTCGACTTTTTCAACCCCGGTTATCCAGCGGATAATTCCCCGCACCATTTCAAAAGTCATATCGACAGTGTAGGTGAATGCGGATGCAAAAGCCTCAAGAACGGAATACCGGCGCATCGCCGGTCGTATTCCAAGAAGAGGAATCCCCTGAGCATCCGGCGGAATGGTTACTGTCAAAGAGAGGGTTTCTCCCTTCCGCAGCACCGAAAAAAGAACAGGTCCTTCTGAGGCCGTTGTACGAATACTCTCAGACATTTCCCGCCATGAAGAAACAGGTACGTCGTTGACAGCGACAATGGCGTCGCCGGGAAGAATACCCGCCGTTTGCGCGGGGTACCCCTCCATAATCTCGCCGATTTCTGTGCTCTCAAGATTGATCACACCGTGGCCCGAGAGAAAGAAAACCGTCAGAAGCATCGCAAGAAGAATGTTGGACACAGACCCATTCGCAAGAATCAGAAAACGCTTCCAGGCAGCCTTGTCGAAAAACCCTCTTCCCTCCTCGACAACTTCCTCTTCGTGGTCCTCCCCCATTCCTGCAAGACGGACGAACCCCCCGACGGGAAATGCTCGAAAAGACCACATGGTATGGCGACCTTGCCGCTGAAGGAGCACTGGCCCCATGCCGAAAGCAAACTCATGCACTTGAACATCGAATATGCGCGCTGTAAAATAGTGTCCAAGCTCGTGGATAATGACACAAATACCGATTACCAGTAGGAACGAAACCAAACTCACCATTTATCTTATCTCCTTGACCATTATTTTTCTTCCAATCGTGAACTCACCTTTTCCGCCATCCGCCTTCCTTCTTCAAGAATATGCAGAGCATGCTCAAGTGTCGAGGGGGACGGTCCGGAATACTCCTCAAGCACGGATTCAACGATACGAGGAATACTCATGAAGCTGATGCGGCCTGAAAGGAAGCGGTCGACAGCAACCTCATCCGCTCCTACCAGGAGCGCCGGGTAGGCGCCTTCCTTCCGGGCAACTTCACGTGCCAATCGAATACATGGGAATCTGACCTCGTCGGGGGCCTCAAAAGAGATCTGCATTCCATCCAAAACAGGGGTGTTCTTTCTGTCGCGCGGACTGCGAAGAGGCGAAAAAAGAGCCGATAAGGCGGGGATGCCCATGTCCGGGGCGGACGCGCACATATGGAAAGTCCCGTCTGAAAAACAAACAAGCCCGTGAATGAAGGGGTTGGGAGAGATGACCGCGTCCACCTGGTCAGCGGAAAAAGCAAAGAGGTACATCGCCTCGAGTATCTCAATCCCCTTGTTCATCAGGGTCGCGCTGTCAACGCTTATCTTTGCGCCCATGTTCCATACGGGGTGCGCGACAGCCATCGAAGGCGTCACCCGCTTCATCTCCTCTTGAGAAAAAGAGCGGAAAGGACCGCCTGATGCGGTGAGAAAAATTTTGTTCACAAAACGCCGATCTTCCCCGGAAAGGCACTGCCAAATAGCGTTGTGTTCGCTGTCCAACGGACGGATCTGATCGGGGCGAAGAACCAGAGGGAGAACCCACGGACCGGCGACGACAACGCTCTCCTTGTTTGCCAGGGAGACCTCCTTGCCGCTACTGAGCGCCGCCATGAGAGCGCCTATTGCCCCTGTTCCGGAAGAGGCAAAAACCACGTGGTCGGTATCGGGGTGCGATGCCATCTCCAGAAGTCCCTGTTCTCCGGCAAGGACTCTTCTCCCGGTGTATTGAACGCCCGAAGAGAGCAGTTCGTTTGCAGCTCGAACTGCCGCGGATTCATCGGAAAAGACAAGCGTCGGGCAGGAAAATTCCTCTGCAAGAAGAAGCATACGATCCACCGAAGAGCACGCTGCCAGAGCCGCAATTTCGAAGTGTTCGGGAAACATACGGCAAACGGAGAGGACAGAGCTTCCGACGCTGCCCGTACACCCGATGACAAAAAGACGTTTCTTCATCGCAGGATCACCCCGAAAAGTACATAGACCAACAGACCGTTGATCAGCGTGCTGTCAAATCTGTCGAGCACACCCCCGTGCCCCGGAATGAGGGTTCCGCTGTCCTTTACCCAGCTTTCTCTCTTGATAACCGACTCTGCGAGATCGCCGAGCTGTCCCGCAAAACCGCAGATTATCCCTACGTAGACAAATGGAATCGGCGGTATCTCAAGTATGAACGCCAAAAGCACACTTGCGAGCAGCGCCGCAGAAAAGCCCCCGAAGAATCCTTCCCACGTTTTGTTCGGGCTCACGTTGACACAGAGGAGAGTGCGCCCCCAGCGCGACCCTATAAGATAGGCCGCGACATCACAGCTCCATGTAGCGATGAACATCGCCAGCAATAAGAGCCCTCCTCCGGGGAGGCGTCGCAACAGAATCATGAAGGTCCACGGAATAGTGATGTATACTATACCCGAAATTGTACCCCCCATATTCCAAATTGCAAAACTTTCCCCTCGAAGCTGCCTGCGGATTATCTCTACAAAAAGCACGACAAAAGCCGATACGCTCAGTGTGAGGACGAGCGACACCGGGTGAATTCCCTCCGAAACAGAGAAGATAATAAGTCCCGATGTAAGGAAACCTATCCCCTTGGAGACCTTGAACTTCCTGGAAAGCATCCCGTAGAATTCGGCGAGAGAGATCAAAGCAACAGCGGACGCAAAAAATGTCCACACCATACCGCCGACATAGAGGGAACTGAGCGTACCTGCCACGATGACGAGAGAACTTCCCCCTCGCAGAGTAAGTTCCCGTAGCTTTTCACTTGAGAGCGCCATAGCGTCTCTCTCTATTCGCAAAATATTTCACGGCGTTTTCAAGTTCCTTTCCGTCAAAATCCGGCCACAAGGTGTCCGTAAAATACAGCTCGCTATACGTGCTCTGCCAGAGCCAGAAGTTACTCAACCGACTCTCGCCGCTTGTCCGGACAATGAGATCAGGGTCCGGAAGATCCGGAAGATAGAGGTATTCTCTGAAACGCTCCTCGGTCAAAGGAGGGCGGGCGCCATCTTCCAGGAGCTTCTCCACTGCGTGCAGAATCTCCTGGCGGCCGCCGTAATTGAGACAGGGGACCAGCGTGAGACCGCTATTCCCCTTTGTTTCTTCTTCGGCCCACTCCATCAGTTCAACTATATCCTGCGGCATCCCGTCACGAAAACCGGAGAAGCGAAGACGCACATTCTCACGCTTCATTTCATCAA
This sequence comes from Synergistaceae bacterium, assembly GCA_018436785.1. GTDB lineage: Bacteria > Synergistota > Synergistia > Synergistales > Aminobacteriaceae > JAAYLU01. Next base: position 98,222 of record JAHDKR010000021.1, read on the forward strand.
CTTTTCGGCGCAAGACAAAACGGAAGATACTCATAAGACCTGAGACCTCTTTTTCAGGCCTTTTCCAGTTTTCTGTTGAAAAAGCATACAGAGAAACATATTGAATACCAAGCGCGTCGGCTGCCCGTACCGTCCGTTCAATAGCCTTCACTCCTGCTTTATGCCCCAGCAGACGCGGAAGAAAGCGTTTTTTTGCCCAACGCCCGTTGCCGTCCATTATTATGGCGACGTGGCGAGGTACTGTCTCCTTCGGTATCATGCGGACGGCCCTCCTTTCGTCAGATCATCGAGTTTGCTGCGGAGAGCGTTGATATCCTGCCATGTCAAATCCTTCGGACTCCCCTTCTTTTTTGATTCGTTGCGGAGAAGATAGCTTGGATGAAACATCGGGAAAAGATCGATTCCCCTCCATGCAAACCAACGTCCGCGAAGTGCGGAAATGCCTTCTGAGGACTTGAGCAGCCATTTTGCCGGAGTGTTTCCCAGGCACACCACGATCTTCGGCCGGAGAAGGGCCAGCTGCGCCTCCAGAAATGGCGTGCATGCCATCATTTCGTCCGCCATCGGAGTGCGGTTCTGCGGGGGCCGGCACTTTACAACATTCGTAATAAAAACGCTTTCCCTCTCAATACCGACCGATTGAAGAATACGCGTGAGCAGTTTTCCCGCTCGTCCTACAAATGGGACTCCTTGTTCATCCTCGTCCGCTCCGGGACCTTCGCCGACGAAAACAACCGGGGAGGTCTCGCTTCCCTGACCAAAAACCGTCTTCTTTCGCGTCGAACACAGGCCGCACGATGAACAGGTTTCTACACGCCTTTTCAGTTCCTCCCATGCCAACCCGCTGTCGGCTCCGCTCGCAAAGACGCTCATGGCAGCATTACCTCCACTATGTGGACGTCAACACCGTCCACATCCATTCCCGTAAAGTAGCTGACTGCGGATGCTACTCTCTTTTGATTGACTACACCAAGTCGGTGGAAATCCATTTTCCCCGGAATAACCTGAAGTACAATCTCCATAGAAATAGCGTCATCTTTATATCGAACACGAATATCCTTCACTTCCGTAATCTGCGGATTCGAAGAGAGCACATGGCGGACAAGATCAAGGATAGCCGACGACTCTATAGTCAATTCTCCAAAAAAACTGAATGGAGGGCGAACAATTGTTCGTTCTCCGTCCTCCTTGTCGACGCTTTTAAAGAGTCCCCGCAGATGTCCAACTAGTTTTCCGGCGAAATTTTTCCGTATCTGCGTCCTGGAGGCGGGAATAACGTGCTGTCCTTTTTCATGACGCTCTCTTCTGGCATTGATGATTTCTTCTGCCGAAGCTACCTCCGTTATATCGATGATCATTTCCGGATACGGAAGACGAAGCGCTCTGGTGATCTTCTCCGCCATCGAAATCGACGTTGCAATAATCATCAGCTTCTTCGGTTGTTTCTTCTGGAAAAAGGCCAATACTGCTTTCCTATGCTCCGGGAACTGAAAAAGAGCTCTTCGTATTGCACGCACAAGGTTCTTCTCAGCCTTTGCACTCTTTCCCACCATTATACGTCCCTTGGCAATAACAAGCCCGTCGTCGATTATATAGTCAACCTCATTTTCCACGGCGACCATCTGCGCCCGTTGACTCTTACCGGTACCTGCAGGACCCACAAAAGCAATAACTCTTGTCACACCGGAATCGTTTAACGCCATGACGACATACCATAGAGCAGGAAAAGAGACATTCCGGTCGGCTTTAAGAACGAAGCGCCGGAGAATCCCCTTTGGAATCCTCTTCGGATGGAAGAATCGAAATATTCGCTCCGATCGCGCGCAACTTTTCTTCCATAAGTTCATACCCTCGGAAAATATGCCCGAGATGATGAACATAGGTAATATCTCTTGCCGCAAGCCCCGCCAGTACCAGAGCAGCCCCCGCCCTCAGGTCCGTGGCGAGGACATCAGCTCCGGCGAGGGATGCTACGCCCGTGATGATAGCGGAGTTGCTCTGAATGTCGATTTTGGCCCCCATCTTGTTGAGCTCGCTAACGTGGAGAAACCTGGACTGAAAAACGCTTTCCTGGACAACGCTCGTTCCTTCCGCAAGACACAATGCAACCATAACCTGAGGCTGAAGATCTGTCGGGAAACCGGGATATGGAAGGGTTTTCAAAGAGACTGCCTTCAGCCTTCCCGAAGGGTGTATTGTCACCTCTGTTTCCTTGATTGTCATCAAGGCGCCCGCCTCTTCAAGCTTAGCAAGAAGTGAATCGATATGGTTCGGTATGATGTCGGAAACCGTCACCTCTCCATTTGTAGCCGCCCCGGCAAGAATATATGTCGCTGCCTCAACCCTGTCGGGAATGACGGACGCAGAGGCGCTTCCAAGGTCGTCCACTCCCTTGATCCGGATCACACCGGTTCCGTCGGCATCAATACAAGCCCCCATCGAACGAAGCGCCTCGACAAGGTTAAAAATCTCCGGCTCTCTCGCCGTATTTTCGAGAACGGTTTCCCCTTGAGCAAACACAGCGGCCATCATCAAGTTCTCTGTAGCTCCCACTGACGGGAAGTCAAGATAGATCCTGCACCCTCTCAATCCATCCGCCCGCGCATGCACCGCACCGTGGACGAGCTCAATCGACGCGCCCATCCGGGTCAATCCCTTAAGATGGAGGTCAATGGGACGACTGCCGATCGAACAACCGCCGGGCAGCGGCATCACGGCCTTGCCGCACCGGGCAAGCAACGGGCCAAGGACAAGGGACGAAGCCCTCATCTTGCGAACAAGATCCGGAGGAGTCTCCCATGAGATTTCTTCAGGAGTGGAGATCTCCATCTCGTGATCGCTGAACTGCACCACAGCTCCTAAACTTCGAAGAAGATCTGCCATGGTCACAACATCCAGAAGATTGGGCACCCTATCGATCTTCAATTTTTTGCCTTTTAACAGTATGGCGGCCGCCATCACAGGAAGCGCGGCATTCTTAGCGCCCTGTGCGGTTATATTCCCCTTCAGCTGGGTACCGCCGATGATTTTCATTTTGGATTCCACTTTCCAATTCCTCCCGAAAATATTGTGAAAAACACAAAAAGACTCAGGCAATACCCTGTCTGTTTTCAAAGAACTTCGCTATTACATCAGCTATTTTCTCAGAAGCGTCGCCGCTTCCAAAAGGGTTCGCCCCGCGGCTCAAAAGACTCTTCCTGAAAACATCGTCGGAGAGAATGCGTAACGCCGTCTCCGCTATCCCGACCCGATTGGTTCCGACGAGAAGAGCCGTACCTGTTTCGAGAGCTTCCGGTCGTTCCGAAACATCCCTCATCACGAGGAGAGGTTTTTTCAATTCCGCTGATTCCTCCTGGACGCCTCCGCTGTCGCTCAAAATAACGGAGCTTCTTTGCATCGCCCAGACAAAATCAGGGTAGTCGAGTGGTTCGCAAAGAATAGCCCGCTCTTCATCCGCTAGATACCGCCTGATAACATCACGTACTGAAGGATTTTTATGAAGCGGTATAAGTATCCGCACCTCACTGTTTTGTTTCAGTATATCCACAATAGCTCCACATATTGATTCAAGAGGCTCCCCCCATGACTCTCTGCGATGCGCGGTCATGAGAAGGAGAGGTCCCGGGAAACGCTCTAGCGGACGTAGAGAATCGCAGAGGTCATGTTTTCTTTCCAATACCAGCTTCAGCGCGTCAATAACCGTATTCCCCGTGATTGCAAGAGTCCCTTCAGATACAGGAAGCCCTTCATTCTTAAGGTTCGCTGCAGCTTGCTCCGTTGGAGCGAACCATAATGAAGACAGTCTGTCTGTGATAATCCTGTTCGCTTCCTCCGGGAAAGGACGGGCCATATCGCCGCTTCGCAAGCCGGCCTCGACATGGCCTACCGGAATGCTCCGGTAAAAGGCCGCGAGCGCAGAGGCCATGGTTGTCGTGGTATCGCCATGTACTAAAACCAGGTCTTGTGGTCGACGATCAAGAAAAGCGCCTACCCCACCAAGCACTTTGGCGGTCACCCTGTCGAGCGTCTGACGTTCCTCCATCACGGAAAGATTAACATCAGCCTCAATTCCAAAAAACTCCAATGACTGATGCAGCATTTGAAGATGCTGCCCCGTCGAAAGCACTGTCACCGGGAAGTTCCGCTCCCGAAGCACACGGATCAGAGGCGCCATTTTTATCCCTTCGGGACGGGTCCCGACTACACATACGATTTTTTTTTCCATCCTCAGCCATCCCTACGCAAAAATCCTGTTAAAAGCACACTCTCCGGACACTGTTACACGAGAAAACGGCCGAAAAACGCGACCCCGCCGGCGACTACCAACAACTGTGCAACACTAAGAATCATTACAGTAAGGACGGGGCTCCATCCTCTGTCGAGCAAACGATGATGAATGTGTCCGCGATCAGGTGAAAACGGAGATTTTCTCATCGCTAATCGTCTCATTATAGCAAAGAGCGTATCTGCCGCAGGAATACCGCCTGCCATCAACAGAAAAAAGGGCAGTTCAAACACATGAACATCTTCGAGAAACGGGGTCAAGGAATAAAGACAAAGGCTTGAGTAGAGATACCCCAGAAGCGTTGTTCCGCCGTCGCCTAAAAAGGTTTTCGCTCTGGGAAAATTCCAGAGAAGAACTCCAGCAGCCAAGCTCGCGACTGGAAGGAAAAAAAAGGGGAACCCGCACGCTGCAAAAACCGAGGATGCCACGATAAACATCATGAGGCACAGGCCGTTCGCTCCGTCGATAAGGTTGAAAGCGTTCGTCATTCCTGTAATCCAGAGCAGGCACACAGGTATATGAACCAGAGAAACAGGGAGAAAAAGCAGGAAAAGACCTGCGGCAACAATATGAAACGTGAGTCGTATGGCCGGGTTCAAAGTTTTCATATCGTCCCAGTAACCGCTTAAAAACACGAGGGTAGAACCTACCGCCATGAAACGAAGCAAAGGAGCCTCCTCCACTGCATAGAGGCTCCATAGGAGAAATCCTAGCCAGAGAACAATTCCGGCTCCTCGGGGAGTGACTGAAGTATGAATTTTACGCTCCCCGGGCTGGTCGACTATACGGTACCGATTGGAGAGGAGGATCGAAAGAGGTGTAACGCACACTCCCCAGAGGAAAAGAAGCGGTATCGAAACCGACAGAGGCGCAACGAGAGAATCCACGAAAGTCCCTTACTTCGTCCCGAAGAGACGATCTCCGGCGTCGCCAAGCCCGGGAACGATATATCCGTGGTCATTGAGATGACTGTCAAGAGCCGCCGCGTAGATATCAACGTCTGGATGCTCGGCGTGCACCTTGGAGACGCCTTCAGGAGCCGCTATGATGCAAACGAGTGAAACCTTTTTGCCGCCCCGTGCTTTGACGAGACTGATGGCTGCGGCAGCCGAACCTCCCGTGGCGAGCATCGGATCGAGAACGAGAATATCTCTCTCGCTGATATCGCCGGGCAGTTTGCAGTAGTACTCCACAGGGAGAAGCGTCTCGGGATCACGATAGAGCCCGATATGCCCGACTTTTGCGTTCGGAACGAGTTGGAGAATGCCGTCGACCATGCCGAGGCCCGCTCTGAGGACGGGTACTATCGCGAGTTTTTTCCCCTCAAGGGCGTAGGCTTCCGTCTTCGCGAGAGGGGTTTCCACCTCTATTTTTACGAGCGGCAGATTTCGGGTAATCTCATAGACCATCAGCCCTGCAATCTCCTGCACAAGCTCACGGAATTCTTTCACCGAGGTATTTTTGTCGCGGATGATGCTTACCTTGTGCTGCACAAGCGGGTGTTCAAAGACGACCGTCTTGCCTTTTTCGGAAAAGGTACAGCTTGGACAGATTTTGTGTTCATAATCAAGGATTTTACTCAATCTTCTTATATGCCGGTCTCCTTCAAAATCTGTTTCGAGCCAGACATCGATTATTTCGCGGGCAAGTTCCTGAGATATTATCCGCGCCCCCATGGTGAGGACATTCGCATTATTATGCCGGCGGCTGAATCGGGCAGTTTCCACGTCATGACAATGGGCTGCATACACTCCAGGGATCTTGTTCGCTGCAATACTCATTCCGACACCGGTACCGCACAAAAGAAGGCCTCTGTCCGCCTGGCGGGAAACAACGGCCTCTCCAACACGGAACGCCACATCCGGATAATCACAAGAAACCGCATCCGTATCCACACCCATATCCACGCTTTCGATGCCACTTTTTTGCCGAAGATGCTCAAGCAAATAGTTTTTCAAAGCAAACGCAGCATGATCAGAACCCACGGCAATCTTCATGCACAGACCCTCCTCGTATAATTTCCAGGAGATAGAAAGAAACGTCGAGCCCCCGGTGACCTCTTCAATCCTTATATAATATCATTTGTCGGAAAAAAGGCATATACAAACACAGACGAATTCGAAAAAAAGGGAGACTCCTGGATTGCGGGAGTCTCCCTTCAGGTAACGGATAAAGATTCCTGTAGCTTTTCAGCTCAGCAGCGTAAGCATGACGCCTGCGGCGACGGCCGTGCCTATGACTCCGGCGACGTTCGGGCCCATTGCGTGCATCAGCAGGAAGTTCCCGGGGCTCTCCTTCTGCGCCACTCGCTGCACGACGCGCGCCGCCATCGGCACCGCCGAGACTCCCGCCGCCCCTATCATCGGGTTGATCTTCCCGCCGCTCCACTTCTTCATCAGCTGGCCGAACAGGACGCCGCCCGCCGTGCTGAATATGAACGCTACAAGTCCCAGCAATATGATCTTCAGCGTCGCCGCTGTCAGAAACTCCTCGGCGTTCATGGTCGCTCCCACCGACAGTCCCAGGAAGATCGTCGTGGTGTTCAGGATCTCGTTCTGCGCCGCCTGGCTCAGCCGTTCCGTGACCCCGCATTCACGCACGAGGTTCCCGAACATGAGGATGCCCACCAGCGGCACCGACGCGGGGAGGATCAGGCCCGCCGCCATCGTCGTCACTATCGGAAAGAGGATCTTCTCAAGCTTCGTGACGGGCCGCAGCGTGTCCATTCGAATCTTCCGGTCGGCCTTGGTCGTGAGCATCTTGATGACCGGCGGCTGGATGAGCGGCACGAGCGACATGTAGCTGTACGCCGCCACAGCCACAGCTCCCAGGATCTGCGGCGCGAGCTTCATGGTGAGGTAGATGCTCGTGGGGCCGTCCGCTCCTCCTATGATGGCGATCGACGCGGCTTCGTTGACGGAGAATCCCATCAGCATGGCGCCGAAGAGCGCGATGAAGACTCCGAACTGCGCCGCCGCTCCGAGCAAAAACGTGATGGGGTTGGCCAACAGCGGCGCGAAGTCGGTCAAGGCGCCTATTCCCATGAAGATGATGACGGGGTAGATTTCGTGTTCCGTTCCGAAGAAGACGTACCGCAGGAACCCTCCGTCGTCCATTATCCCCGACAGCGGCAGGTTCACCAGCAGACAGCCGAATCCGATCGGTACGAGCAGCAGCGGTTCGAATCCTTTCCCTATGGCGAGGTAGAGCATCACCAGCGCCACGACGATCATCATGAGGTGTCCTCCGGTGAGTCCGGCGAATCCGGACGATACGATGATCTCTCTTATCGCTTGCATGTAGATTTCCATTGCCCTCGGTCTCCCTCCTTGCTCCTGTCTCTACAGGCTCTGTCGCGGTCCCGGGGCTACCCGATGACCATCATGACGTCGCCGGAGTTGACCGTGTCACCTTCGCGGCTCCGGATCTCCTTGTCGACTCCGTTCGCCGTGGCGAAGATTTCGTTCTCCATCTTCATGGCTTCGAGGACGAGGACGAGGTCTCCGTTCTTGACCGCGGCTCCGACGCTTACGGTTACTTTGAGGACTTTGCCGGGCATGGGGGCGGTGACGGGGACTCCGGCGCCTCCTGCTGCGGGCGCGGGGGCTGCCGCCGCAGGGGCGGGGGCGGCTGCCGGTGCGGGCGCCGCTACCGGGGCCGGGGCCGGAGCTGCCGCAGCTGCCGGGGCCGACGCCGCAGGGGCGCCCGCTCCGAGGTCTTCCACTTCTACTGTGTAGGCTGTTCCGTCGACTGTGATTCTGTATTTTTTGCTCATTGTGCGATGAGCCTCCTTCTTTCGTTTGGTTTCGAGTGTTCTCTGTGTGTTGCCGTTCTTTATTCGTCTCTTGGCTTTTTTGCTTTTCGCTTGCTATTTAATACTTTTAATACTTCTAATACTTCTAATACTTCTAATACTTCTAATACTTCTTTATTGCTGCTTTATTGCTGCTTTATTGCTTCTTTATTGCTTCTTCGCTTCTCCGGGCGTGCGCGCGGCTGCGGCACTATTTCCAGTCCCGGGAGAGGCTCTGGATTCCTTCGGCGAGCGAGGCGCTTCTCCATCCGGCCGCTCGGGCGGGGCGGGCGCGGCTGCCTCCGGCTACCGTCACTCCGGTGATGCGGCCGCCGATTCCTGCGGCGGCTACCGCGGCGGCGAGCACTGCCATGAGACGACCGTCGGCTCCGCTCTGCGCCGCGGGGGCGGCGGCGACGGGCGCCGGCGCTGCGGCGTTTCCTGCCGCTGCGTTTCCTGCGGGCGGTTCGTTCTTCTTCCGTTCAAGTCCCTGCGCCATGTACTTGATGGCGTAGATGACTCCGCTCAGCCCTCCAAGTACCAAAAAGACGACGCTGAAGGCGATTATAGACATGGTGAGCGCTCCTCCGACTCCGCTCATCTCCTCCGCTATGCGCGCGGAGGCTGACGCGGCTGCGGCGGCTGCGTCGACTGTCTCGGTTACGGCGGTCGCTGCGGGTGCGATGCTCATTCGTGCGTCACTCCTTCCTTGGTATTTAGTGCGGCATGACGCCGTGCTTGCGCCGCGGGCGCAGGTCGCGCTTGCTCTCCGCTCCTACGAGCGCTCTCCAGATCTCGCCGCGCGTGGCTTCGGGCAGGATGACACGGTCGACGAGGCCTCGTTCGGCGGCGACGTAGGGGTTGGCGAAGGCTTCTCGGTATTCTTCTATTTTCCTGGTGCGCGTGGCGACGCTGTCTTCCGCTGCTTCGATCTCGCGTCGGAAGACGATGTTCGCGGCGCCTTCGGCTCCCATGACGGCGATTTCGGCCTGCGGCCATGCCAAGACGATGTCGGCTCCGAGGGCTTTGCTGCACATGCCGAGGTACGCGCCTCCGTACGCTTTCCTCAATACGACGGTGATGAGGGGGACGGTGGCTTCGCTGTACGCGTAGAGCATCTTGGCGCCGTGGCGGATGATGCCTCCGAATTCCTGCGCTGTGCCGGGGAGGTATCCGGGGACGTCGACGAAGGTGACGACGGGGATGTTGAAGGCGTCGCAGTGGCGGATGAACCGGCTGGCTTTGTCCGAGGCGTCGATGTCGAGGCATCCGGCGAGGTGGTTGGCCTGGTTGGCGATGATGCCGATGACTTTCCCTCCGAGACGCGCGTATCCGGTGAGGATGTTCTTGGCCCACAGCGGCTGGACTTCGAAGAAGTCGCTTTCGTCGACGACTCTCCGGATGACTTCCCTCACGTCGTACCCTTTGTTGGGGTTGACGGGGACGATGTTCCTCAGTTCGGCGTCTTCTCTGAGGGGGTCGTCTCCCGTCTCTTTCTCGGGCGCTTCTTCCAAATTGTTCTGCGGAAGGTAGCTCAGGAGCTTCCTGACCTGCGCGATGCATTCGTCTTCGCTCTTGGCGCTGAAGTGCGCGTTCCCGCTCTTGCTGTTGTTGGCCATGGAGCCGCCTATCTGTTCGCTGGTGACTTCTTCGCCGGTGACGGCTTTGATGACGGCGGGGCCGGTGATGTGCATGATTCCCGTTCCTTCGACCATGAAGATGTAGTCGGTGAGCGCGGGGCTGTACACGGCGCCTCCGGCGGTGGGGCCGGCTATGACGGAGAGCTGCGGGATGACGCCGCTCGCTATGGTGTTCCGGGAGAAGATCGCTCCGTACCCGTTGAGCGAGTCGACGGCTTCCTGGATCCTCGCTCCGCCGCTGTCGTTGATGCCGACTACGGGACATCCGGTGCTCATGGCCATGTCCATGATCTTGCAGATCTTCGCGGCGTGCATCTCCCCGAGCGACCCGCCAAGTACTGTGAAGTCCTGGCTGTAGACGTACACTTTGCGCCCTTCCACCAGTCCCCACCCGATGATGACTCCGTCTCCGTCGAAGACCGTCTTCTCCAGTCCGAAGTTCACGCACCGGTGCCGGACGAATTCGTCCACTTCGATGAACGTACCGGGGTCGAGCAGCTTCTCTATACGCTCCCGCGCCGTTCCCTTCCCCTTCTCACGCTGCTTGGCGACCGCTTTCTCACCGCCTCCATGCTGCGCTTTCTCACGCTTCAGCAACAGCTCCTCGCAGAGCTCTTCTATCGTTCGCTGCGACAT
>JAHDKR010000077.1 GCA_018436785.1 Synergistaceae bacterium
AGGAAGCACCCGGATAGATGGAAGGGGCGTGCGGTGAGGAATCTGGAAGAGGCACAAACGGTATGGCTCAATCCGGAGAAGGATGGAAGAGCGCGGGTAACTTTAACCCCGGAAAAGCGACAGGTCGGTTGACAGACACCGATCTGAGGAGCAAATGGTATAATTGCGTCAGTTTTGGTTGTCCTTGGTCAACCCAAGAATTGAATCCGGAGCCTTCCCACGGAAGGCCCGTCATAGAGAGGGAGGCCCATGGCACAGTACGAACCATTCATCTACGAAACACTGGACGAGCTTCGGCGGAAGATCGAATCGCTCGGTCTCGACATTTCCTTCAGCGAGGATCTCTCCGTCCTCGCCGCGCCCGCGGCGGTCGGAGGGAGGACTGCTCCCAACCGCTTCTCGACGCTTCCTATGGAGGGGCGCGACGCGCTCCCCGACGGTTCCCCCGGAGAACTTACCTTCCGGCGCTACCGCCGCTACGGCGCGGGGGGATGGGGACTGATCCAGTTCGAGGCGTGCGCCGTCTGGCAGGGTGGGCGCAGCAGCGACCGTCAGATGTGCATCCAGCCCTCCACCGAAAAGGCGATCGCCTCGCTGCTTGAAGCGGCGCGCGCCGCGGCCCGCGAACCCTTCGGTCCGTCGCATTCGCCTCTCTGCCTGCTTCAGCTTCAGGACGCCGGGCGCTACCGGCACGCGACGGGGACGACGCCCGGCCTGACGGTGCGCTATCCGCTGCTCGACAGGCGCGCGAAGGTTCCCGAACATGTGGAGCCCCTTTCCGACGCCGACATCGAGGCGGTGCAGGATCGCATGGTCGAGGCCGCCGTCCGCGCGGAGAAGCTCGGCTTCGACGGCATCGACATCAAGAGCTGCCACCGCTACCTCGCCTCGGAACTGCTTTCGGCCCATCTACGCCCCGGAAGGTTCGGCGGCGGTTTCGACGGCAGGACGCGCTTCCTGCGCGAGACGACGGAGCGCATCCGCTCGGCTGTCTCGAATCCTTCGTTCCTCGTGACCAGCCGGATGAATCTCTTCGATGGCTTTCCGTATCCGTACGGCTGGGGGTGCGACCGCTCCGACCCGCCCGTTCCCGACATGAGCGAGCCGCTGCAGCTCGTCGGCATCCTCAAAGGGCTCGGACTGAACCTTCTGACCACCTCCACCGGTACGCCCTATTACAATCCGTGGCTTGTGCGCCCGTTCGACCGGTTGATTCCGGGGAACATCGAGGCGCCGGAACATCCGCTCGAAGGCGTCGCGCGCCTCTTTGCGCTGACGGCAAGGGTACGGAAAGAGTACCCGGATCTTCCGACGGCCGGTTCGGGGTACACGTGGCTTCGACAGTTCGGCGTGTTCGCCGCCGCCGCCAACGTGCCGCGGAAGGCTGTGACGTTTGCGGGCTTTGGACGGACGGGGTTTGCGTACCCCGAGTTGCCGAGAGACGTTCTGGAGAAGGGGGCGGTCGATCCGAAGAAGGTGTGCGTTTCGTGCAGTTTGTGCAGCGAGGTCATGGGACAGGGAGGTTCCACAGGGTGTTACGCGAAAGACCGGGAGGTCTACGGCCCCATGCTCAAAGCGCATAGGGCGTCCCGGAAAGAAATGTGAGCAACGTAGCGCCCATGCGCCGTAACTTGGTAGGAACAAAAATTGAAGTCCGCCAGAAGCATGCGGACTAGGCGACCAACACAACTCGCATGAGTCTGCTCGTTGGTTGTTTGCCTAGGGAGGGGAACAAGGACATGAAGAATGGTACGAGAAAGTGGTTGTTCTGCGCGGTGTTGGTTGTACTGCTTGCCGGTCTGACCGGTATGGCGGCGGCGAAGGAACTTCTGATCGGGAATATGCAGGACATCAGCGGCCCCACGTCGGTGTGGGGAAACGCGGTGACGCGGGGCGCGGAGATCGCCATCGAGAAGATCAACGCGGCGGGCGGCATCGACGGCGCGATGCTGAAGCTGGTCACGATGGACACAAAGGCCAACGTCCAGGAGGCCATCAAGGGGTATAACAGCCTCGTGAGTTCGGGCGTGGTCGCCGTGGTCGGACCTCCCGTCAGCAATATCGGACTCGCGCTCGGCCCCATCGCCAACAAGGCGGGCGTTCCCGTGGTCGGCAGCTTCATCGACCCGCGCGTCACCGTGGGCGAGGACGGCAAGCCGCATGCTGCGATGTTCCTGATGCAGCCCTCCAGCATCCAGTACTCCGAGATCATGGCCAGCTATACGATCGACGTGCTCGGCCTGAAGAAGGTCGGCGTGCTCTACGACCAGTCGAACGCGTTCGCGGTCTCCCTGATGAAGCCGTACGTCGACTACATCAAGGCCGCCGGCGGCGAGATCGTCTCGGAGCAGGTGTACACGAAGGGCGACAAGGACTTCAAGACGCAGCTGCTGAAGATCAAGGACGCAGGCGCGGACTGCCTGTACTTCCCCAACTACATTCAGGACGCCGTGCTGGCGATGAACCAGCGCAAGCAGGTCGGCCTCGACGTTCCCGTGATCGGCGGACTGGACTTCGCGCCGCCGTTCGCCTCGCTCGTCAACGACCCCGAGGCGACCAACGACATCTACCTCGCCAACAACTTCTCCGAAACGGAGCCCCAGCTCAAGGAAGTCTGGGAGATCTACAAGACGAAGTACGGCGAGGATCCCGTGAACAAGGTCTTCCTTGGCTACGACAAGGTCCTCCTCATCCGGGAGGCCATGAAGCTCGGCGGCGGGACCTCCGCGGCGCAGGTAATGGCGGGGCTGTCGCAGGTGAAGGACCTTCAGGGAACCACGGGCGTCCTCACCATCTCTCCGGGGACGCACCAGCCCGTCGGACTCTCCATGGTCATGTACAAGATCGAAAAGGGCAAGTACGTCGAACTGGGCCGCTACGTCCCCGAGAAGCATAAGTAGGCGACCTGATACTATAATTTAGAGGCCGCCCTTTCTCTTTCGAAAAGCGGGGCGGCCTCTCATTTCTTCCCATCCTTCCGCCGCCGGGAAGGGCAAAGGAGCTGGTTTCATGCTGGTGCAGAACATCCTCAACGGTATCTCCCTCGGATCCGTCTACGCGCTCATCGCGGTGGGGTTCGCGCTCATCTTCAACGTCCTCAAGTTCTCGAACTTCTCGCAGGGCGGCGTGATGACCGTGACCGCGTACGCGGGGTACGTCGCCTCCCGCTACCTCTCGGACCGGCTGGATTCGCTTGCCCTGTTCGCGGCGGTGCTCGCGGCGGCCGCGCTTTCGGGGGCGGTCATCGCCGCGGCCGTCGAGCGTCTGGCGTTCCGGCGGCTTCGCCGGACGAAGAGCGAGCC
>JAHDKR010000204.1 GCA_018436785.1 Synergistaceae bacterium
AGGGAGGCGTTCTCAGCCCTCTCGGAGAAAGCCGCCGAGCGGAGGATTTTCCTCGCCGCCGGAATCGTCCTCGAGGACGGGGGAAGTCTCCGGAATGCCGCGGTGCTCTGGGGGACGGACGGGAAGGAGCGTCTGCGGACATACAAATCGAATCTCTGGCACTTCGACGAGCGGTACGTCGAGCCCGGGCTCTCTTTCGACGTTGCCGAAACGCCCTGGGGTCCTGTAGGAATGATGATATGCGCCGACGGCCGGATCCCGGAGATCGCGCGCATTCTTGCGATGAAGGGTGCGCGCCTGATACTGGACCCGACGAACCTCGTCGCTTCGGGCAGAGACCCGTCGCGCCTGTCGAGTCCGCAGCTGGAGTATATGCTCTGCGCCCGGGCTGCGGAAAACGGTCTGTGGATCGCGGTCGCGAACAAGGTCGGACTGGAGTCTGAATCTGTCCTGAACTGCGGCGGCAGCTGCGTCGTGGACCCCTTCGGCGAGAAGGTCGCTTCGCTGGGGTCTGCCGAAGAGGGGATCCTGTTCGTCGACGTCGATCTGGACGCCGCGCCGTATGCCCTGCCTGCACGCGCCCCTCAAAAGTACGGCGCGATTGCGCAAAAGAAGGAGAATACGAAGGCGTTTCAGAGCCTTTCCGGGCCTCTTCCGCCGCTTGCGGAGGACGAGCTCTTTCTCGGGGTTGCGCAGTTCTCGTATGAGGGAACGGACGACTACATGAATCGCGCTGCGCGTATGCTGACGCGAAGCGCCGACCAGGGAGCGTCGCTGGTCTGTCTTCCCGGAACGCCTTCCTGTTCGGGTGATGAGATCGCCGCCGCGCTTTCCTCCTCGCTTGCCGGAGAAAAATGCATGGCGGCCTGCGCAGTTGCAGAGCCGGGGGCAGCTGAACGGCGGCTTGTGCTGTTCGACAGCAACGGCCTAGTCGCCTCGCTTCACGAGGGGCGGTATACGCCCGTGGAAACGTCCGCAGGAAGGATAGGCGTCGTCTTCGGCGACGAGGGGTGGAACCCGGAACCTGTTCGCTGCCTGATGCTGGAAGGGGCGGAAATAGTGCTCTGGTACGGAGCGTTCGAGGATGAACGCAGACGCTCGATCATGGAGAAGATCGCCCGGACCCGGGCTTCCGAAAACAGGGTGTGCGTCGTCGGTTCCTTTTCGGGAGCTCTCAGCGAGAGTTTCATCATCCCGCCGTCCGGAGCCGTCGCCGCGTCCGCGCTTCCGGGAGAGAGCCAGGCCGTCTTCGCTCTGGTCAGACGCTCCGACTGCAGGTGGAAGACCGTGACGCCGGGAACGGACATCGCCGCCGGGAGGCATCCCGAGGCGTACCTTCCGTTGACGGAAACGCGCCCTTTCTGAGAAGTATGCCGACCCCGGAGGCTGCCGTGCGGTTACAGGACGAGTACTTCATGCGGCGCGCGCTCGCAGAGGCCGTTTCTGCTGCGGCGAGGGGAGACGTTCCGGTGGGGGCGCTGGTCGTTACCGGGGAGCGGCTCGTCTCGACGGGGAGCAACCGCAAGGAAAACGATCCGACTGCGCACGCGGAGATCCTGGCCATGCGCTGCGCGGCAGTTTCACTGGAGACGTGGAATCTCGGCGGCTGTACGTTGTACGTCACGGTGGAGCCGTGTCCCATGTGCGCGGGCGCCATCGTCCTGGCGAGAATTTCCAGGCTGGTCTTCGGCTGTTTCGATCCCCGGGCCGGAGCGTGCGGCACTCTCTACGATATTGTCCGGGACGGCCGCTTAAACCATAGATGCGCAGTCCGCTCCGGAGTTCTCGAGGGGGAGTGCGCCGCGATGATGACGGAGTACTTCAGGAACAGAAGAGCCGTCCGAAGAAAAAACGCTGTTCATGAGAGGAGCTGATGTGAATGAAAACGCTGTCGTACGGCCGCCAGTTCATCGACGACGATGATATCGATGCAGTGGTGGCCGTTCTCAAGGGAGACTGGCTCACCCAGGGGCCTTCCGTGAAGGAGTTCGAGGAGCGCTTCGCGGAGTATGTCGGAACGAGCTACGCGGTTGCCTTCGCGAACGGAACGGCCGCGCTCCACGGGGCATACTTCGCCGCCGGAGTGGAAGCCGGGGACGAGGTGCTCACCAGCGCCATGACCTTTGCCGCGACGGGAAACGCCGCGCTCTATCTCGGCGGCACGCCCGTCTTTGCGGACATCGATCCCTCGACGCTCTGCCTCGACCCGAAGGCAGCGTCGAAGAAGGTGTCGAAGCGCACGAAAGTGATCGCGCCGGTGAGCTATGCCGGCTATCCCGTGGATATTGCGCCCTTTCTCGAATCCGCCGGGTCGTGCGGCGCGGTGGTCGTCGAGGATGCCTGCCATGCGCTCGGAGCTGAGCGGAACGGGGTCCGCGTCGGAAAGGAAGCGCATATGACGGCCTTCAGCTTCCACCCCGTCAAGCACATTACGACGGGAGAGGGGGGCATGGTCGCTACCGATTCCGAGGAGTTCGCCCGCCGTCTTCGTCTTTTCAGGACGCACGGGATTGAAAAAGAGCCTCGTTTCATGACCGCTCCGCCGGACGGTCCGTGGGCGACGGAGATGCAGATCCTCGGGTTCAACTACCGTTTGAGCGAACTGCACGCCGCGCTTGGGTTGAGCCAGCTCCGGAAGCTCGACCGCTTCGTCCTTCGGCGGAAGGAGATTGCGGCGCTTTACGACGAACTTTTCGAAGGGGATCGCGTTCTTTGCACGCCTCCGCGATGCGAGGGGCATGCCTACCACCTCTATCCGCTTCAGTTCTCCGCCGGAAACCGCGCCGCCGTCTTCGAAGAGCTGGGAAAACGTGGGATCCGCGGAATGGTGCATTACCTTCCTGTGCCGCTGCACCCGTACTACAGGGAGCGGTTCGGTTACGTCCCCGGGGAGTTTCCGCATGCGGAAGAGTTGTATGCGCGGGAGATCAGCCTGCCCGTCTATTACGGACTTACCGACGACGATATTCGCAGGGTTGCGGAAGAAGTCCGCAGGATAGCCGATAGTTTCCCGAATCGGTAGACGGACGAGGGATTACGTAAATATGCCTGGACTTTTGATTGGTTTGGGTATAAAATTTTCTTTGTATCTATATTTACCGACTGTCGAGGAGGTAGTTTAATGTTTTCAGGAAAACGTATCGGTATTCTTCTTTCGTTGGCTCTTTTGTTGATTTGTTCCTCTGCTGTTCTTGCATCCGCCAATGAGAAGATAGGCGTCATAGATTCTCAGAAGATCATTTTCCAGCATCCGAGGTTCGAAGCCGTCACAAAGCAGCTTCAGCAGATCAGCCAGAAGAAAGAGAACGAGATGAAGATGGCTGTGGACAAGGAATCCGATCAGAATAAAAAAGCGCAGATCTTCAACACGAAGCGTAACGAATTCGCCCAGGAAGAGGCAAAGCTGATGCAGCCGATCTTCCAGGAGGCTCAGGTCGCAGTGAGGACCGTGGCGAGGTTGAAGGGCGTCACCGTGGTCATCGAGCAGTCCGCCGTCTATTTCGGCGGTATCGACATCACCGACGACGTCATCCAGGAGCTGAAGAAGAAGGCCGCAGGAAAGTAGTTTTTCCGCCGGTTGCAGCACAGTCTGAAAGTTTGATTTTCGAGGGAGCCGCTTCTCTCCGGTATGCGGAGATACAAGCAAGCGGCTCCCTTTTTTACTACTGTTCTTCGGAGGAAAAAGAGATGAGAATGAAACTTCTTGTAACTGATATAGACGAGACGCTTTCCCGCGGGGAGCAGCTCACGCCCGGTGTGATTTCCGCCTGCGAGCGTCTTCGGGGAAACGGATGGACGATCATGGTAGCTTCGGGGAGAATCCTGGCAACAGCGCTGCCGCATATCCGGGGAACGGGGACGGATCTTCCGGCGATCCTCTACGACGGGGGGCGGATCATGGACACTTCCACCGGGAGAGCTGTTTCCGAGACCTCCATGGATCCGGCGCTGGCGCTGGAGATAGTGCAGGCGGGGTGGGAGCACCCCGTGGAGCTTCAGATCATCGGCGACGAACGTGCCGTCTGCCGAAGCGCCGACGCGGTGACACGGGGCTTTTTCGCAGAGGCGGGCGTTCCCGTCGATTCCTCGCTTGAATCGCCCTCCGTCCCTCAGGAGGTATTCAGGGTCATCTTTCACGGCATTCCCGGGAGCATCAGGTCGCTCGAGCGGGATCTGAAGAGCCGCTTCGCCGGAAGAGCGGAGATAGTGCAAGCGGGCGAGGGGTTTCTCGATGTTCTTCCTCTCGGCGTTTCAAAGGGAGCGGCCCTTCGCGGATGGCTCGCGACGCTGCCGGAGCTTCCGGAGATTGTTGTCGCGGCCGGGGATCACCATAACGACATGGAGATGCTGAAAGAGGCCGATATCGCCGTCGTGCCGGAGGACGCGGCGGACGAGGTGCTTGCGCTTTCGGATGTGATCATGCCGTCGGCGGACAAGGACGGCTTTGTCTTCCTCGCGGACTGGCTTCTCAAGGGAGATATTCACCGTGACGAAACCGCATCTCCTGTTGTATTATAGATAGGCCGCTACAATTACCCCTGAAAAGAAGAGGGAGGGACAATTCATGCCTGAAATTCAGAAGTGGGAACTTGTGCAGCTTGATTTTCCGAGCGACTGCAATATTATTCTCGGACAGAGCCATTTTATCAAAACCGTCGAGGACCTGTTCGAAGCCCTTGCGACCTCCTCTCCGGCGCTGCAGTTCGGTATCGCTTTCTGCGAAGCCTCCGGAGACTGCCTCATACGGTTCGAGGGCAACAATGAAGAGCTCGTCAAAATAGCCGTGGACAACATGAACTCCCTGGGAGCGGGACATTCCTTTCTCATCGTCCTCAAGAACGGGTACCCGATCAATGTGCTCAACAGGATCAAGGAGTGTCAGGAAGTCTGCCGCATCTTTGCGGCCACGGCCAATCCCCTCCAGGTCATCATCTGTGAAAGCGAACAGGGGAGAGGCGTGGCGGGCGTCATCGACGGCTTCTCTCCCAAGGGCGTGGAGACCGAAAGCGACATTGAGGGGAGAAAAACACTGCTTCGCCGGATAATCGGCTACAAACGGTAATGGTCGCGCATCAATCTCGGAGAGCGTGCGCCTCGGACGGTCGGAAGGGCCTGACGAAGAGAAGGCCTGTATGCGGGACCGGTCGTTCTCCTCTCTCCGTGAGCCTTCTGCGCATCCCTGTTCTTTTGGTGCTCTTTTTGCTGTTCGTACCTGCGCTTCCCGCCCTTTCCGCACCCAGCGACCTGATCGTCGGCGTGGAGGACGGGTGGATATGGCAGGTTGCGCTTCTCCCGCCGGATGACGGGTGGGAGAGCGACGCGGGGCGTTCCGCGCTCGGAGCCGTACGGTACGCCGAACGGAAGGTGCAGGAGAGTCCGGACGGAGTGAGCGGCCGCGACATTCGCTTCCACCAGGAGGAATCGCTTGACGAAGCTTCCGCCGCGGCGCGGGTTGAGGACTGGCGGAAGCGCGGAATCTCCGCAGTGCTTTCCTTTGCCGGGGGGAGAGAAATCGCCTTTCTCCGGCCGCATCTCGGAGAAGCGGGACCCGTCTTTCTCTCTGCTTTCGGAGAAACCGCGAACATTTACAACGGCGAAGGCGTCCCCGATACAATGGTCTTCGCGCTGGATCTGTTCCGCGACTTCAGAATCGCCGCGTTCACCGCGTATGCAGCGGAGCTCTTCCCTTCCGGGAGCGTTCTTGCGGTCCTCGGCGACAAGCTTGACCCCGCGCTTGAGCGGTATTCCCGGAACCTCGGCGATATGTTTTTCGATAGGGGCTTCCTTGTGGCGCACTTCTGGATTCCCGGCGGAGGAATGGATTCCTTCAAGATGATAGAATCGGAAGCCATTGCTTCAGGCGCCAAAGCCCTCGTCTCCTGGGCGGGGTCGATGGTGGTCAGGGACGTCTGGCGAAGCACCCGTCGCAAGAGCAACGCTTTCGAGATCTGGTACGGCGGCGTTCCGCAACCGCTTCTTCTCTCCTTCAACGGCGTTGTGACGGCCGACCAGGACTACCCCGTGCGGACTGATCCGGCTCTGAAGTCGCTGGGCAGGGACATCTGGAGACGGCATAACGTCACCGTAAAAGACCCCGCAATCGCGGGGCGCGCGTATGCAGCCTGCCAATGGCTTTTCGACGCCTTCAAGCGGGCGGGCTCTCCCGTCCCGGCCGCCCTGGCGGGTATGCTCCCCTTGGCCGAGAAGCTTGCCTTCGGTTCCCAGACGCTTTCAATCAATCCTGCAACACACCGTCCCGCCGAGAGGGCCGTGGCGTTCATGATCGTGGAGGGGAGAGAGTTTCACCCCGTCAAAACGCTC
Source organism: Synergistaceae bacterium (assembly GCA_018436785.1). Taxonomy (GTDB): domain Bacteria; phylum Synergistota; class Synergistia; order Synergistales; family Aminobacteriaceae; genus JAAYLU01. Next base: position 6,322 of record JAHDKR010000204.1, read on the forward strand.
CTTGTCAGAGGACCGGATTACCTGCCGTAAAGGCCCCTGTCCCGGGGAAGTGTTCAAGATAATCTAGAGGAGGAAGTAGAATGAAACTGCGTGATATTGCGTCTCAGATACGCGCGGAGGTGCTCAGCGGCGAAGAGCTGCTCGACGATATCGACATAGAGTGCGCATACGGGGCCGACCTGATGAGCGACGTGCTTGCGTTCGCCCGCCCCGGATCGCTGCTCCTGACCGGATTGACCAACATCCAGATAGTACGGACCGCGCAGATGCTCGACCTTCCGGCCGTTGTCTTCGTCCGGGGGAAAAAGCCGCAGGAGGCGGCGGTCAAGCTGGCCTCCCAGATCAAAATGCCGATTCTTCTCTGTCACATGAGCATGTTCGAATCGTGCGGCATCCTGTTTCAGAAAGGCATTCTCCCTTGTCATATACCGGACAGAGGGGTGTGACACGTGGCTCAGGAGCCTTATGTGGAGGAGTACGCCATTCTGGCGGGTGATTTTTCCGCGATCGGCGAGGCGTCGACCAAGTTCAAGGCGACGTTGAAAATGCTGGGTATCCCCTCCGACCTTGTCCGCAGGGCTTCCGTCATCGCGTACGAGGCGGAGATGAACGCGCTGATTCACGGCGGCGGAGGAGTGCTCCGCATGACGGTGTACGATGATCGTCTCGAAATCGTCGCCCGCGACGAGGGGCCCGGAATCCCGGACGTATCGCTCGCGATGCAGGAGGGGTACTCGACGGCGACCGACGAGATACGCGAGCTCGGGTTCGGCGCAGGGATGGGGCTGCCCAACATCGACAGGAATGCCGATTCCCTGCTCATCGAAACCGAGATCGACAAGGGAACGACGCTCCTCGCAACGGTCATCTTTCCTTCGCCGTAGCTGCATCCCCTGCGCGGTTTTCTCTCGATTTTGTCTTTGGTGTTCTCGACGAAAAAGGAGTGAGTTCAATGTCCGGAGGGATCAAAATTCGCGAATCACGGTGCCGCGGATGCGCCAACTGTATCAAATCCTGCCCTACGGAGGCTCTTCGCGTCATCGACGGTCTCGTCCGAATTCTTCCCGATCTTTGTATCGACTGCGGCGAGTGCATCCGGAGCTGTAAAGACAAAGCGATAACGGTCAACGACGACGAATGGGACCTGATCAAGACGAGGGAAGGTCTGATCCTTATGGCCGACCCGACATTCTACGTCCAGGTTGGAGCCTATTCGCGGCCGAGACTGATGAAGGAAGCGCTGGAGCATCACGGCCTTCGTGATCTTTCGGAATGGGCTTCGCTCGCGTTCGATCTCGCCGCTTTTGCCTCGGCGCGTCTCATCCGCGATGCGGGAGACAACCTTCCGTATATTTCCACCTACTGTCCAGCGGTGATCCGCCTTATCCAAATAAACCATCCCGAACTCGTCGGACGTATTCTGCCCGTGGAATCGCCGCTTGAGACGGCGGTTTCCATATGGAGGGAGGAGACCGGAGCCGAAGAGAGCGTCACCTTGGTTTCGCCCTGTCCCGCGAAGGCGACGCTCGTGCGCAATCCGGTCGGGAGGGAGCAGAGTTCCCTCGAGTACGTGGTGAGCGTACGGAAGGTGATACGGGACCTCCTGGCCTGCAACGTGAAGGTGACGGGCACGAAGACGAAGGCGATCAGCAGGAGATGGCTTCTTTGGTCGATCTCCGGCGGCGAGTCGCGTCACATCTCCTCTTTCTTCGACAAGGGGTTCACGTCGATCTCCGTCTCGGGCTTGCGGAACACGCAGGACCTCCTCAACGAACTTGAGCTCGGCCGCCTTTCGGGCGTCGACTTCATCGAGTGCCGCGCCTGCGACCTCGGATGTATCGGCGGCACGGGGACGTACGAGTCCCGTTTTCTCTCCCAGCTCCGCCTTGACAATATCGAAGCCGAATGGATGCCCTCGGGGGAGGAGATGGAGCAGATCCGGTCGTGGTATGACAAGGACATCTGGCGTCTTACCGCGCCGGTGACTGCAAAGGAGCGTCTGCCGCTCTCCAAGGATATCAAAGAGGCGATGGCGAAGCTGCGCGAGATGGACGCCATCTACGCGGAGCTTCCTCATATAGACTGCGGAGCGTGCGGCCGCCCGTCGTGCAGGGCGCTTGCGGAGGATATTGTCCGGGGACAGGGAGAAGTAACCGACTGCGTTTTCAAGCTCCGTGAGCGGATAACCAATTTGAGCGGCGAGATCAAGAATCTCTCCTCGAAACTGCCCCATACGCTCCACCCCGGAAGAAAACGGAGGTGACATTGATGAAAATACGGGATGTCATTGAAAAGACCGGGGCGACGGTTCTCGCTCCGGGAGATGCTGAACGCGAACTTGCCGGAGCGATCTCCGGCGATCTGCTGAGTTTCATCATGGCCGAGGCCAAGGAGGGGTGGCTCTGGATCACGATCCAGGTGCACCTCAACGTCGCTGCGGTGGCTGTGCTGAAGGATGTGCCCTTTATCCTCGTCGCTTCGGGAAGGGCGCCGGAGCAAGCGCTGGTCGAACGGTGCGCCGCCGAGGGTATTTCCCTCGCCGTGACGAAGCTCCCCGCCTTTGAAGCCGCAGGGGCGCTCCGGGAGCTTGCGCGCTGAGCATGCTCTCGCACTTTTGGGTAGACCTGCACCTGCATACCGTCCTCTCGCCGTGCGGCGAGCTGGAGATGGGAGCCCCGGAGATCGTCGCGGCCTACAGGAAAGCGGGTATCGCTCTTTGCGCGGTGACCGACCATAACGACATAGCGAACGTCCCCGCAATCAGGGGCGCGGCGTCTGGAAACCCTGTCGTCCTCTTTGGGATGGAGGTGCAGACGGCAGAGGATATTCACGTCGTGGTGCTCTTCCCCGACGACCGGACAGCTGCCGGGTACCGCGAGTGGCTCTGGCGGGAGATGCCGACACGAGAGAACGATCCCGTCATCTTCGGCGACCAGCTCGTGATCGACAGTGAAAATGCGATCCTGGACGAGCAGCGGATTCTGCTCGTCCAAGGAGTCGGCTATTCGGTCGACGAGGTCGCGTCCGAGGCGTACGAACGCGGCGCGCTTGTTATCCCGGCCCATATCGACAGGCCGTCGTTCTCGTACGAATCGGTGCTCGGGAGGATTCCCGACGAGTTCCCGTGCCACGCGCTCGAACTCTCCCCGGCCGTGTCGCACGCCGCGTTTTCGGAGTGGAAAGCGCGGTATCCGGAGAGAGTCTTCATCCGCTCTTCCGATTCCCACCGCCTCGGTACTCTTGCGAGGGATCGGTGCACCGTGATGCTGCTTGAAGCGCCCTCTTTCGAGGAGATCGC
>JAHDKR010000139.1 GCA_018436785.1 Synergistaceae bacterium
TAAAACGAGCCCGAAAGGGATGCCTCCCGTGTTGATGGTCTGCCGGTAAAAGAGACGAATCGCCTCCGTGGGAGTCAAACCGACTTTCCTGAAGATATTCTCCGCCAGCTCCTTATCCCGGGCAACAAGCCGAACATTGACACTGCGGAATCCGGGACGCTTGGTTTTCGTAACGCGCGCACCCATAAAACCACCTCCTCCACAGGGAATAATAACGCCATAAGCGTTACAAGTCAAAAATTCATAAATGCCTTTTCGTTCGCATTACTTTGTGGTGGTTCTTCCAGATGCGCAACCTACATTCTGCTCTCGATGACGCCTTTACAATAGGCGAAGTACGCGGCGGCGATCTCGCGTTCCGATTCTCCCTCTATTTTTTCCATGCCACAGGCAGCAAGCGCGCTGTTCACATCCGAGAAAGTTCGCGCCAACCTGACCTTGAACTTCGGGGACGGCGCCTTTCGTTCGGCGAAAAGATCGAACAGGTCGTCCGCCGAATCCGCGAACGCTCTTCCAGCTTCCTTCACCCAGTCGACTTCGGATGAACAGAGATTTCGTATCTTGGTGACGATATCCATTACTCTCCTCCTTTCGACGAAGCAATAGCATTCGTACGCAAAACCTCTCCGGGTAAGGGGCTGGATTTGGGGTTGGTCCAATAGCCGCACAATGGATTACACGGCTCCCTCGCCCATCTACTTTCTGAGGAACAGAGGCGCTATGTCTTGGTAAAGATAGCCCTTCCGCTCCCCCTTCGCAAGTCCACGGGCGAGTCTCGCCGCTCGGAATCGATAGGGTTGCGAATCGTTCTGCACGGGATCGCTGTTCGTGTCTCCTACGGTCCGAAAGGCTGTTTTCTCGATGATATAATATGATAACAATTTTGTGGCAACCATTCGCAAGCCGATGAGAAAACTGATTTATGACGAACGGAATACTTTCGCCTCGAGAAGGCGCTCCATGTCTGACCAGAACGTTGCGCCGGCGAAAATGGACGGAGGAAAATACGATGAAATGTCATGTTTGCGGAGCCGGGATGCAGGAGATGAAAACCGACCTCCCTTTTAAGATCAATGAACGTTCCATCATTGTCGTTCGCGATGTCCCGGTGATTCAGTGTTCCGGATGCCGGGAATACATGCTTTCCGACGAGGTTATGGAGCGCCTCGACGAGCTGCTCGCCGGCGTGAACTCCAACGCCGACTTGGAGATCGTTCGTTTCGCTGCTTGAAACGGAATGTTGAATAATGTCGGAGCGTGTTATAGCGTAACACGGGCAAAGCAACCTCTTCGGGGTGCTTCACAAAATGCTTTTCTTCTTATTCCGGAAGGGTTTTTCAAATGAAGAGCGATGCTCCAACAGAAGCGCTTCAACGAATTCAAGAATGTGTGAAACGGAGAGATATCCTCTGGACATACCATGTGTTTATGCGTATGCAAGGCCGTTGCATACCACGAAGCAGCATTCTTGACTCCGTTGCTTCTTACGAAATAATAGAAAGTTATCCGGAGGATAAGTATATGGCCAGCTATCTTGTACGAGCCGAATGCGGCGCGGATGTCGTGCATGTTCTCTTTGCATTCGATATCGCGGACAAGTTCGTCCGCATTATAACGACGTACAGACCGGATGTGGCTCTCTGGTCCGAAGACGGCAGGAAGAGGCAGTAAGTTAAAATAAAGTTAACCAGCATGAACGCGCTTTTTTCAAGTATCTCTCCGCTGTTTCAGGAACACATCCTGTGAATAGAAATGTTCGCTTTTACCGACGATATGCGTGGTACGATGTTCTCCGCGCACGCGAACATCGCCCGGCGGTATCGGGTATTCACGCTGCGGAAGGAGAGGGCAGAGTGAACGAAGCAACGACGACAGCGCGCATGACTGCGGAGCCGCTCCGCCTGCTCTACGCGGATGAGCGGTTCGTCGCGGTGCACAAGCCGGAGGGGCTGCTGGTGCACCGCTCGCCGCCGTCCGGCTCGCCCTTCCGCACATCTTCACGGGGGAACGTCTCGACATCTTCTGCCCTCCGGAGGAGAGCTTTCTCGCCGCTCTGCGAGCGCTGGGCGGCGAAGAGACCGCCGGTCTTGCCGGCACCCCCGGCCTCCGGGGAGAATAAAAAGAGGAGCACTCCGGCCGGAACCGGCGCTCCCCTCTTTTGTGTGGTTATAGACTCCGCGCGGAATCGTCCGACCGCTACTCCGCCTGCTTCATATTCCCGTCGTCCAGCGTATAGTACCCCGGCCAGTGCATCGTCTTGGCGATCCGCGCCTCGGGGTTCAGTTGCACTCCTGCGAGCACCGCGTCGCGGAAGACGGGGTACCCCGTCCTGTCCACGATGTAGCCGATGTGCTCCTTGACGAGGCTCCGCAGGATGTGTTTGTCCACGTAGTCGAGGGTGTTTTTGATCACCTTGAGGACGACCTCCTCCGTCACCCTGTCGAGGAAGGGCATGGCGAGGCGCGGATTCTTCTTTCCGGTGCGCCCCATGATGAGCAGCCGGTAGAGTGTGACGGGGGGGCGCGTCCACGCGGCCACGGGGCAGGCCAGGACGCACTCGCCGCAGCCGATGCACCGCCGGTCGTCCTTGACCACCTTGCCGTCCTGCATCCTGAGCGCTCCCGTCACCTTCTGCCTGCACGCGTCGACGCACGCCTCGCAGCCGATGCACTGGTCGTAGTCGTACTCGGGCCTGCACGTGGCGATGATGCCGAAGTCCTGCATGTGCGCCTTGACGCAGTCGTTGGGACAGCCGGTAACGGCGATCTTGACGTGGAAGTCGTTGGGGTAGACGAGCGCTTCGAGCTTCTGCGCGAGGGCAGTCGTGTCGGTGTTGGCGAAGGGGCAGACGCGCGCGCCGATGCACGCGGAGATGTTCCGCATCCCCGCCGCGGGGTAGCCGTCCGACGGCGACTCGATCTTCACCCCGTGCGGCAGCTCAAGGCGTTCGATGATCGGCGCGAGCGCCGCGTTCACCTCGGGCATCCGTTCGAAGGGGATGTTCGGAATCTCGAAGCCCTGCCGGATGGTGATGTGGAGCGTGCCGTCCCCGAA
>JAHDKR010000075.1 GCA_018436785.1 Synergistaceae bacterium
CGCGAAGCTCTTCGAGGCGGGCGTGTTCGCCACGGCGATCGTCTTCCCGACGGTGCCGCGCGGCACGGCGCGCATCCGGGCGATGGTCTCGGCGGCGCACTCCGAGGACGACCTGCGCTTCGCGGTGGAGAAGTTCGCCGCAGTGGGCAAGGCGATGGGGATCATAAAATGAAGAAGATTCTTGTGACGGGGGCCAACGGACAGATCGGCGTGGAGCTGGTCGTCCATCTGCGGAAGCTCTACGGAACCGAAAACGTGCTGGCGACCGATCTTCGAAGGACGCCCGGCGCGGCGTCCGAGGGCGGTCCGTTCGCGGCGCTCGACGTGCGCGACCCGAAGGCGTTCTCCGAGACGCTGCGCTCGTTCGGCGCGGACACGGTGCTCCACCTTGCGGGGATCCTTTCGGCACGGGGGGAGGCGGACCCGATGTTCTCGTGGGACGTGAACGTGAACGGCACGTGCGCGGCGCTGGAGGCGGCCCGCGAACACGGCGCAGCCTTCTTCTTCCCCAGCTCGATCGCGGCGTTCGGCCCGTCGACGCCCTCGAAGAACACTCCGCAGGACACGCTCCAGCGCCCCTCGACGGTCTACGGCGTGGCGAAGGTGAGCATGGAGCTCCTGTGCGACTACTACCACAAGAAGTTCGGCATGGACACGCGCGGACTGCGCTTCCCCGGCCTGATCAGCTACGAGGCGCTCCCCGGCGGCGGCACGACGGACTACGCCGTGCACATCTACTACGACGCGATCAAGAAGGGGAGCTACACCAGCTTCATCGCGCAGGGGACGTACATGGACATGATGTACATGCCGGACGCGCTGAACGCCATCGTCCGCCTGATGGAGGCCGACCCGGCGAGACTTCTGCACCGGAACGCCTTCAACATCTCGGCGATGAGCTTCGAGCCGGAGCAGATCGCGGCCTCCATCCGGAAGTTCATGCCCGGTTTTACGATGGACTACGACGTGGACCCGCTGCGGCAGGGGATTGCCGAGTCGTGGCCCGATTCGCTGGACTGCTCGGCTGCCCGCGAAGAGTGGGGCTTCGCCCCGGAGTACGACCTCGACCGGATGAGCGAGGATATGCTTGCGCGGCTGAAGGAAAAGCTTTGAGCGCACGCCCCCCGGTACTCCAACCGGGGGGTTTTTTGTATTCCGGCCCTGCGGCCGGGCACAACGAGAGGGGGAACGCAACATGCTCGACAAAGCGCTCCCGAGCGTTCTGGGAGCTATAGGGAAGACGCCGCTGGTGCGTCTGGACCGCATCGCGAGGGCGTGGAATCTGGAGGGGACGCTCTACGCGAAGCTTGAGTATCTGAATCCGGGGTTCAGCAAGAAGGACCGCATCGCGCTGCAGATGATCGAGGAGGCGGAGGAGCGCGGCGTGCTCCATCCGGGGCAGACCGTGGTGGAGCTGACGAGCGGGAATACGGGGACGGGGCTGGCCATTGTCTGCGGCGTGAAGGGGTACCCCTTCTGCGCGGTGATGTCGAAGGGGAATTCGATGGAGCGCGCCCGGATGATGCGCGCTCTGGGGGCGGAGGTCGTACTGGTGGACCAGGCGCCGGGGTCGCCTCCGGGGCAGGTCTCCGGAGAGGATCTGGAGCGTGTGGAGGAGCGTGCTCGAACGCTCGTCGCGGAGCGGAAGGCGTTCCGCGCGGATCAGTTCGTCCTGAGGGGAAACGTGCGGGCGCACGAGCTGCACACCGGGGAGGAGATCTGGACGCAGACGGAGGGGAAGCTGGACGCCTTCGTCGACTTCGCCGGAACGGGGGGCTCCTTCACGGGGTGCGCGCTGGCGCTGAAGAAGCATAATCCG
>JAHDKR010000194.1 GCA_018436785.1 Synergistaceae bacterium
ACCATCATCGCCGCCGGTCCCGCGCTGCTTTTGCAGGAACTCGGCAACTTGGGCACCATCTTCCTCGCGCTTCCCGTCGCTCTTCTGCTGGGGCTGAAGCGGGAGGCCGTCGGCGCGACCCACTCCATCGCCCGCGAACCGAACGTCGCCCTCATCAGCGAAGACTACACCCTCGATTCTCCCGAAGGACTGGGCGTACTGGGCGTCTACGTCATCGGAACGCTCTTCGGCGCCATCTTCATGGGCCTCTTCGCAGGCTTCCTTGCCTCTACGACATCGCTGCACCCCTACGCCCTCGCAATGGCGTCCGGCGTCGGCAGCGGCAGCATGATGGCGGCCTCCTCGGGCAGTCTCCTCGCGCTCTTCCCCGATATGAAAGATCAGATCGCGGCCTTCGCCGGCGCGTCCAATCTCATCTCCACCGGGAGCGGCCTCTACGTCTCTATCTTCGTCGCGCTGCCCCTGACGGAGTGGCTGTACAAGAAGCTCGAACCCGTCCTTGGACGGAAGAAGAGCGTTGAATAGCACCACCAGGAGAGGAGGAGAAACATTATGAAAGTTTCGTTCATGGATTCAGTCGTCGTCATGATCATCTCGGGTGTTATCATCGCCATCGGCAATATGGTAGGGTACAAGGTGGACATCATGGCGTCCGTTCCGGGGCTCGTCTACCTGTTCCTCATCATTCTCGCGGGTGTGGCGATGACAAAGATAATCCCCTGGAAGGTGCCGAGCATCGCCTATATCACGCTCATCGGTATTCTGGTCACCATTCCGGCTTTCCCCTATTCGAAGATGATCGTCGATGCCACGGGCAAGATAAACCTTCTGGCCACGGCGACCCCCGTGCTCGCATACGCGGGCATCGCGCTGGGCAAGGACATGGAGACCCTCAAGAAGATGGGGTGGAAAATCGTCGTCGTCAGCATCTTCGTCTTCATGGGCACGTTCATCGGATCGGCTGTTATCGCCCATCTCATTCTGAAAATGCAGGGCATAATTTAGCCCGCGATTATTCCGCAAACGGCAGCGCCGGCGTTCTCGAACGCCGGCGCTGCCGTTTGCGCATACCGCCAAATCCCCCGACAAGACGGTATGCTATGCTCCTTTTTTCTCCGCCCTGATAGCCTTGATACTCTCTGTTAGAAGGGGTAGAATTTTCAGCGCGTCGCCCACTACGCCGAAGTCCGCGACGTCGAAAATGGGCGCTGCGGGATCCTTGTTGATCGCCACGATCACATCGGACTCCTCCATACCGGCCAGATGCTGAATCGCCCCGGAAATGCCGCATGCG
>JAHDKR010000034.1 GCA_018436785.1 Synergistaceae bacterium
GAACGAGGATCCCGCAATTATGCTCGTCCAGCCCGATTCGAAGTTCACCTCGGTCAAGGACGTTATCGAGACGGCGAAGGCCGCTCCGGGAACCGTGAAGTTCGGCAGCACCGCGAAGCCCAACTTCTATCTTCTCGCCCTTGAGCTGAACCAGAACGTGAAGTTCAACCAGATCCCCTACAACGGCGCGGCGGAGGCCATTCCCGCGCTTCTGGGCGGCCATGTGGAGTTCTCCATGGTCAACCCCGGAGAGGCGATCTCCCAGATCATGGCGGGGCAGCTGAAGCCGCTGGGCGTCTGCTCCGACGTGCGCATGGCCGGGCTTCCCGACGTGCCGACGATGACAGAGCTTGGATATCCCATCGTCACCGGTACGTGGAGAGGCATCGCGGTTCCCAAGGGAACGCCCGAGGACGTGAAGGCAATTCTTGGCGCGGCCTTGGAGAAGGCCGTCGCCGAGAAGGAGTTCGTCGACTTCATGAACGGCCGCACGCTCGGGATCCGTTTCCTGAACGCAGCCGACTTCAAAACCTTCGTGGAGAACGACGTGAAGGCCCTCGACGCAGTCGTTGAAGAAGTGAAAAAACAGCAGCAGCAATAAGAGAACGCTTCGTTTTCGTTACAGGACGTAACCACGCGGGGGGCGCCGGTTCCGACGGCGGCCTCCCGCCCTTTCCCAACGCTCCACAGATAATTTCGGAGGAGAATGTCACGTGAAAAAAGCCAACTACGGCATCGTACTTGTTTTTCTTTTGCTGAGCGCATTCGTGATCTACCAGGCGAATAACTTCGAACAGACCCTTATCCAGGACGATTACGTCGGCGCATCCTTTTTTCCGGAACTGCTCGCCTGGATGACCGCAGGGCTTGCTCTCCTACTGGGGTGGCTCAACTTCCGCGGCAAAATGGACGACGACGGACGGACGCTCGCCGATCTCTTCCCGCGGCAGATACTGCTTGCCGTTGTCGGATTGGGGCTCGTCGTCGGGTACGTCATGCTTCTGGAGCCCCTCGGTTTCATTCTGGCAACCATCGCGCTGAACGCCGCGCTGCTTCTGCTCTTCGGCGTGCGCAGCTCTCTCGTCCTTGCACTCTTTCCCGTGATCGTCTCGTTGTCGGTGTACGTGGTGTTTTATAAAATCCTCATCGTGCCCCTTCCGGAGGGGCTCTTCTACTTCTAGGAGGCGGCAGGA
>JAHDKR010000174.1 GCA_018436785.1 Synergistaceae bacterium
CGGACAGATTTCGCTGGGGCACGCCGCCTTCTTCGGCATCGGCGCGTACTCCTCGGCGCTCCTCACCACGAAGGCGGGGCTCACCTTCTGGGCGGCGCTCCCGCTCGTGGTGCTCATCACCGCGGCCATCGGGCTCGTCCTCGGGATGCCCAGTCTCCGTCTGCGCGAGGACTTCCTCGCCGTCACCACCATCGGCATCAACTTCATCGTCGAGTCCGTCTTCCTATACGTCCCGTTCTTCGGCGGCGCGCTCGGCCTCGGCGGCATTCCGAGCATCGTCTTTTTCGGCACGAGGCTCAGGGGGGCGAACTTTCTCTACCTCTGCCTCTTCTTCCTCGCGCTCGTCCTGCTGATCTCGCGGCGCTTCACCAAGAGCTGGGCCGGGCTGGCCTGCTTCGCCCTCCGCGAGGAGGAGACGGCGGCCTCCAGCATGGGGGTCTCGCCGGTGCGCTTCAAGCTGATGGCCTTCGTGATCGGCACGGCGATGGCGGGGCTGGGCGGCGCGCTCTACGCGCACCAGATGCGCTTCATCAGCGCGACGGACTTCGGCTTTCCGCTCTCCGTCATGATGATGTCCATGGTTGTGCTCGGCGGCATCGGCACCCTCTGGGGGCCGGTGCTCGGCGCGCTCATCCTCGGTGTGCTCCCCGAGGTCTTCCGTCCGCTCGTCGACTACCGGATGCTGCTCAACGCGGCGATCCTGCTGCTGATGATCCGCTTCCAGCCCGACGGGCTGCTCGGCGAGGGGAGCCTCCTGCGGCGCATCTTCCCGAAGAGGGGGGAAACTTCTCATGGATGATATGCTGCTCCGCCTCGACAACGTCTCGAAACACTTCGGCGGCCTGAAGGCGGTCGACGAGGTCTCCTTCTCCCTCGGCAGGGGGGAGATCCTCGGCCTCATCGGCCCCAACGGCGCGGGGAAGACCACCTGTTTCAACCTCGTATCGGGGGTGTACGCCCCCACTTCCGGAAAGATCTTCTTCGAGGGGGCCTCCACCGGGGGATTCCCCCCGCACAGGATGGCCGCGCTCGGCGTCGGGCGCACCTTTCAAGTGGTCAAGCCCTTCTCCACCCTCTCGGTATTGCGGAACGTCATGGTGGCCCTGGGGCTGCGCCGCTACGGCGGCGTCCTCTCGTCATTCGCCCGGTGGGAGACGCCGGCGGTGCGGAAGGAGGCGACGTCGCTTCTTGAGGAGGTCGGCATCGCTGACCTGGCGGAGGCGCCCTCGGGGAAGCTGCCGCTGGGGAACCAGCGCCGCCTCGAACTCGCCCGCGCGCTCGCGCTGAAGCCGAAGCTCCTGCTGCTCGACGAGACCTTCTCCGGCCTGCGTCACGAGGAGGTCGCGCTCCTCTCGCGGCTTGTGCTCGACGTCCGGAGCAAGGGGATCGCGGTGCTCCTCATCGAGCACAACATGAAGGTCGCCATGGGGCTCTCCGACCGCCTCGTGGTGCTCGACCACGGCAGACTGCTCGCCGAGGGGAGCGCGGAGGACGTCCGATCGAACCCCCGCGTGGTCGAGGCCTATCTCGGAAAGGGGGCGTCCTCCCATGCTTCTTGAGATTTCGGACCTCTCCGTCTTCTA
>JAHDKR010000196.1 GCA_018436785.1 Synergistaceae bacterium
CTCCTCCAGGTAGCGGTGCAGCAGGGAGTCCGCGAGCACCATCGTCAGCAGCAGCAGCCCGGAGATCGTGTTGTTCCAGTAGGCCGGCACCTTGAGGAAGACGAGCGCGGAGTTGATCGTGTTCATAATGACCGCGCCGAAGAGCGCTCCGGCAACCGACCCCGTCCCCCCGGCGAGGCTGACGCCCCCGATGACGCAGGCCGCGATTGCCGTCATCTCCGTCCCGTTGCCCGCGACGTTGCCCACGAAGCCGATCTGGCTGGTGTATACCAGTCCCGCGAGGGCGGAGCAGAGGCCGGAGATGATGAAAGCGGCGATGCGGATCCGCACGACCGGCACGCCGACGAGCACCGCCCCGTCGAGATTGTCGCCGACGGCGGCGAAGTACTTGCCCCGGCGGGCCGTCGAGAGGTAGATCTGCATGAGAAGCACAAGGGCGACCGCGACGAGGACGAACAGATTGATTCCGCAGACACAGATCTGGCACGCCTGCTTGAAGAAATCGGGCAGGTTCTCCACCCACTTGCCGTCGGTATAGATGAACATAGCGCCCCGCAGAATCCCCATCGTGCCCAGCGTCATCACGATCGCCGGAATGCGGAGGAAGGTGACCCCGATGCCGTTCAGCAGCCCGGTTCCGCCGCCGACGAGCAGCGCCCCGCCGACGACGGCCCACAGCGGATATCCGTCGCGCACCAGCGTGGCAGCCACCGCTGCGGACATCCCGAGGACGGCCCCGACCGACACGTCGATGTCGCCGGTGAGGATCACGAAGGTCATCCCCACTGCGAGGAAGATGTACATCACGCTCCCCTGCAGCGTCAGCGCGATGTTCTGCACCGTGAGGAAAACCGGGTTGACGTATCCTATGCCGACGAAGAGGAGCACCGCGAAGAGCAGCGCGTTGAACTCGCGTTTCATTCTGAATGAAGGCAGCATGTCAGCACACTCCGAACGAGGCGGCCATCAGGCCGTCGAGCGCGATCTCGCCGGGCCCGAATTCGCGGTTGATGGCTCCGTTGTACATCGTGACCACACGGTCGCTCAGCGCGAGGATCTCCTCCATGTCGGAGGAGATGAGGAGCACGGCAAGCCCCTCGGCCTTGAGCGCATCGATGATGCGGTAGACGTCCCCGCGCGCCCCGGCGTCAATGCCGCGGGTGGGTTCGTCGAGGATGAGCACCTTGGGGTTCGTGGCGAGGATGCGCGAGATGATCACCTTCTGCTGGTTCCCTCCGGAGAGGGCGCCGAGGCTCTGCTCCTGGCCGGTGGTGCTGATGGAGAACTCTTCTATATACTTGGAGGTCAGCTTCCGCTCGCGGAAGACCGGCAGAAAGACGCGCCCCAGCGTGTCGAGCACCGCCGAGGTCACGTTCGCCCGCACGCTCGCCGCGCCGAAAAGGCCGTTCCGGCGGCGGTCCTCCGGGATGTAGTTCAGCCCCTTGCGGATGGCGTCGCGGACGCCGCACCCCGTGATGTCCGCGCCATCCAGCAGCACCCTGCCGCCGACGAGCTTTCCGATGCCGAAGACCGCCTCCGCCAGCTCCGTCCGCCCCGCGCCGACGACCCCCGCAATCCCGAGGACTTCGCCGGGATACACGGAGAGCGACACGTCGCGGAAGCCGTACCCGCTCACCCGGTCGAGCACGAGCGCGGGCTTCGCGTCCGGGGCGTTCCGGTGGAGGGTCTTCGTCCGTGCGGCGGCGCTCCCCTTGCGGCTCTCGGAGGGGAGCAGCCCCTGGAGCAGCAGCTCCCGCGTGAAGCCGCCCACCGGTCCTTCGAGGGTCACCCTGCCGTCGCGCAGGATGGCGACGTGGGTCGCGATCTCGAAGACTTCGTCCAGCCTGTGGGTGATGTAGAAGATCCCCACGCCTTCGGCGCGGAGCTCCTTGATCAGTTTGAAGAGCGACTGGATTTCGGCGAAGGTGAGCGAGGAGGTCGGCTCGTCGAGGATGAGGACCTTCGCGGAGCGCAGCAGCCCGCGCAGTATCTCGACGAGCTGCTGCTCGGCGATGGAGAGGGAGTTGGCCTGTCGCGACATCGAGAGCGGCCAGTTGAGACGCTTGATCAGCGCAACGGCGCGCTTGCGGACGTCGGTCCTGGGTTCGTCGAGCCCGAGGCTCAGATTCTCCTCCACCGTCATATTGGGGAAGAGCAGCGGCTCCTGAGGGACGAGGTACACCCCCATCGCATGCGCCGCCGAAGGGGTGTGCAGCGAGACGTCGCTCCCCTCGATGCGGATGCTTCCCTTGTCCGGCGTGTAAATACCGGCGAGGATCTTCATCAGCGTGCTCTTTCCGGCGCCGTTTCCCCCGACTACCGCCATCACGTCCGAACGCCGGAGCGCCAGAGAGACGTCGCGCAGCACGGCGTTCTCTCCGAAGGACTTGACCATCCCCTCCACTTCGACGAGGGGGGCGGGCCCGTTCTGTTCCACCATACGATCACCCCGCAGATTCTATTGCGTTTCGCCGCATCGCCGGAATGCGCCGCCGGAAGAGAAACCGTCCTCTCCCGAACCGCCGGCTTGCGAAAAGGGGAGTTGTCCCCGAGCGTCCTTCAAGTCAATGCCCGCGCCGCGCGGCGAGCTCCCGAAAGGAGACGGCCGCCTACTCCCGTGAATCAGAGATCGACTTTGTCCTTCTCCTGGAACGGCGCGAGGCAGAAGACCGCCTTCGCGGGCGCGTCCGAGGCGTTCCGCAGATAGTGGGCCTCGCCCGGCTCGACGTGCACCAGGTCGCCCGCTTTGGCCGTCAGCACCTGGTCGGCAACGCGGAACTCCAGCTCCCCTTCGAGGATGAAGAAGTTCTCCTCCATGACGTTGTGCAGATGATCCCTGAAGTCCTGCCCCGCCTGGAGCACCACCACGCCGAAGTTCATGCGGGGGCCTCTCATCAGGTACTTGGGACCGCTGTCGCCGAACCGGTACTCGAAGTCGCTCTCGTTGACCTTGAACATTTCTCGCATCCTCCAATCAGACGCCGGGCGCCCGCCACATATGCGCGGTCACGCCCTCGTCGGCAAGTTTCAGCTGCGCGCCGTACAGCGCGCGCCATTTATCGTACAGATCGTCGTACACCTTCCGGTTTTCCGTAACGGGTTCGTAGGATGCGTCCCACCGGACCGTCCGGCGGACGGCGTCCTCCATATTGTCGTACACCCCCGCAGCCACGCCCGCGCAAAGCGCCGCGCCCAGGGCGGTCGCCTCCTTCACCTCGGGAACCCGCACCGTGAGCCCAAGGACGTCGGCCATGATCTGCGACCAGACCGGGCTTTTGGAGGCGCCGTTCGCGAAGACGATTCCTTCCGGGCGCCTTCCCGTGACCTCCTCAACAAGCTGCAGATGGCCGCGCGTCACAAGCGCCGCGTTCTCCATCAGGGAGCGAAAGAAGGTGTACTTGTTGAATTTTTCAGGGTCGAGGGAGAAGTTGGAAAAGGTGGGGGCCGCGTGCTTCCACGCGATGTAGTTCATGACGTCGGAGAAGGCGCACATCATCCCGTGCGACCCGGCGGGGACCTTCGAGGCGCCCTCGGCGAGCTGCATGTAGGCGTCGGGGCCTCCTTCGGCCTCCACGCGTTTCTCTTCGAAGCAGAAGGCGTCGCGGAACCAGCGCATGACCAGGCCGGGGAAGAAGGCGATGGCCTCGTACTGGAAGACGCCCGGCACGGCGTGACAGTTCACCCGCACGCGGCATTTCGGGTCCATCACAGGGACGGCGGTGTTGAATTCGTACTGCCAGAAGCTCCCGCCGAGCACGGCGGCCTGTCCGTCCGCCACCGCGCCCACGCCCACGCACCCGAGCTGCGCGTCGCCGCCGCCCGAGACGACGAGCGTCTCCGTGCTCAAGCCCGTGAGGGCGGCGCAGTCCGCGCTCACCCTGCCGATTATCTCGGCGCTCTCGGTCACCGCGGGGTAGATGTCGGTGCGCAACCCGCACGACGCGGCGATCTCCGGCTTCCACTTCCTTGAGGCGATATCGAAGATGCCGCTGGTGCAGCCGTTGGAGGGCTCCGCCGTCAGCACGCCGGAGAGTTTGTAGGCGATCCAGTCGTTCAGCATGTTCACGGCGCGGACCGACTCGTAGACGTCCGGAAGGTTCTCCTTCACCCAGAGCAGCCTGGGGAGCGCGTTCAGCGAGAACGTCTGGCCGGAGAGCGCGTAGAGCTCCTCCTCTATTCCCGGCCGAAGGCGCATCAGCTTCACGACCTCCGCCGAGGACCTGGCGTCCACGTTGGCGCAGGCCCATATCTCCTTGCCCGCCCCGTCGTAGAGGACGATCGCCTCGCGCATGCTGGTGGTGGCTATCGCCGCGACCGACCGGGGATCGGCGCCGCTCTTCTCAAGCACGCCCTTGACGCACCCGACGATCAGCTTCCAGTTCCCCTCCACGTCGAAATCCATCGAGCCGGGAAACCGGGGATCCTCCTTGTGGCTCCACTCCGCCTGCGACACCGCAACCTGCCGTCCGGACTCGTCGAAGAGCACGGCCCGCGCGCTGCCCGTTCCCGCGTCGATCGCCATCAGATACTTACCCGAAGCCAAAGCGCTCACCCCCTGGAAAGAATCGGCGTCTCTAATCACATATGTGAAATCATCTCATATATGTGAGAAAGTCTCTACGGATGCCATTATAGGAAAAATGGTACAGTATTGTCAATGCAAATTCGGTTTTCTTGCAGAAAGCGACGGCTTCCCGAAGCAACCCCGGACGCCCGCGGAACATCTTGGAATCCCCGCCGCTCCATGGTATCATCTGCTCACACGAGCATTACGAATACAGAATAGGAACATGAACAAACTCGATACAGGGAGATGATCTCATGCACGACATACAGCGCAAAGCGCAGGCCATGCAGGAACGGATCGTCCAGTGGCGGCGGGCCCTTCACGCCATGCCGGAGGTCGGCTTCGACACCCCCGGCACGGAGCGATTCATCGTCGAGGAGCTTCAAAAGATGGGTGTCACGGAGATCCGCCACGGAGACGGAAAAAAGGGCATCGTGGCCCTCGTACAGGGAAAGAAGCCGGGAGGCGTACTCGGCATCCGCGCCGATTACGACGCGCTGCACATGACCGAGGAGACCGGCCTCCCCTTCGCGGCGACCAACGGCAATATGCACGCCTGCGGCCACGACGCGCACGCGGCGATCCTGCTGGGGACGGCGAACCTGCTGCTGGACTGCGCCGACGAGCTGGCGGGGACGGTGAAACTGATCTTCCAGCCCTCCGAGGAGAACGGCAAGGGCGCGCTCGCGATGATCAAGGACGGCGTCCTCGAGGAGCCGAAAATGGACGCCGTCATCGGGCTGCACATAGGAAGTCTGTGGAAGGGCTTGAACTCCGGCGAGGTCGGGTACAGGTACGGCGCGCTGATGGCCGCGGCCGACTGGTTCAAGATCACCTTCGGAGGGAAGGGCGGACACGGCGCCACGCCGCATCTCACCGTCGACCCGCTCGCCATGGCGTGCCAGACAGTCGGGCTGCTCCAGCAGATCGTCAGCCGCGAGACCAGCCCGCTGGACTCCGCCGTCGTCACCGTCGGGACCATCCAGGGCGGCACCATGCCGAACATCATCGCCCCAAGCTGCACCATCGCGGGCACCGTCCGCTGCCTCTCGCCCGAGGTTCGCAACCACCTGGAGACGCGCATCCGTGAAATCTGCACCGACACGGCGCGCGCCCTCCGCGGCAGCGTGGCCATAGAGTACACCTACGGCCCTCCCCCCCTCCTCAACGACAGGGCGGTCACGAACGAGCTGAAGGCCGTCATGGAGCAGATCGTCGGCGAGGAGAACGTCCGCGAAGTCGAGCAGCCCACGATGGGCGGAGAAGACATGGCCTTCTTCCAGGAGCACGTCCCCGGCTCGTTCTTCTTCCTTCCGGCGAGCTTCGAGGACGAGAGCCGCAACTTCCCGCACCACCACCCGAAGTTCGACCTCAACGAGGACGTCTTCTGGATCGGCCCGGCGGTGATGGCGGGCTTCGCCCTCTCCCGCGGCTAGGGAGGCCGCCATGCCGCTTCATCGGGAGACGCCCCTACGCGAGAGTCCATACCTCTGGCAGAACCTACGAAGCGGAGAGTATCCTCACGGAGTTCAATGATTCGTACCGATCTCGTCCTTGAAAACTGTATCCCATGCTGAAAGCGCGCCAAAAAACTGACGCGCTTTCAGTAAACAATTCCTGGAAAGACCCGATGCAATGATACGAGAACTCACTCCGTCATTACGTCCGAAGCGATTCTCCCCGTTCGGCGGTGGATTTCGCAGTTAGCTCAAGACCGAGCGCATGCAGGACGGCGAGCGTCGTCTTCAGCGTCGGATTTCCCTGCGCGCTGAAAGAACGGTAGAGCTGCTCGCGTGAAAGACCGGTCTCCCTGGCGATTTGGCTCATTCCCTTCGCTCTTGCCACAACGCCGAGCGCCTTCGCAATATACGCGCTGTCTCCCGTCTCGAACGCATCCGCCAAAAAGACGGCGATCGCCTCTTCGGTGCCTAGGGCCGCAGACGGATCATAGTCATACACATTTTCTGTCACTGCCGTTCACCTCTTTCTTTCTCCATCTCTCGCGCCAACCTCTTGGCTGTTTCTATATCTTTCTTCTGACTCCGTTTGGCTCCTCCGCACAAAAGGAGGACGATGCGGTCGCTCTCATTTATGAAGTAGAGCCTATACCCGGGGCCGTAGTGAATCCGTATCTCGGAGACTCCTTCGCCCACAGACTCAACATCGCCCGCCAGACCGTTGGCAAGGCGAAAAATACGGGCAGCTATCGCCGCTCTCGCCCGCGAATCTTTTATTCGTTGCTCCCAATTTCGAAAAGTCTCGGTCTGCCTGATCGTCAACATGAGATAAGTGTAGTTCATAAATCACAGAATTACAAGAGCCTTGGATATGAACACATCAAAGCGGACAATCTTATAAGTTAATTTTAAGTAAGAATTTGGATTGCATTTAGGTTAAACCATATTTTCTCCACACCCCCTTGACAGATGGGGAAAAACGCTGTATCGTGCTCACCAAATTTGAGGAAGGGAGAAGCGGTCTGATGATTTCCAGAATAAACGCAGCTTTTGTGTTTGAATTCGCGTTTAGCAGCGACCAGGGATATTATTATTATTATCCCCTGGTCTACTCTGTACTGGAAACCGATCGACGGCTTGCTTTCATAGCTCCGGGGGATTAGGGACCGTAACAGAGGCCCCCTCCGGGGGCGAAAAAAGAAGAAAGAGCAAAGACCGGACTCGGTTTCCACCGAAGTCCGGTCTTTTTTATTTTTCAAAAACTTTATTGTACAGAAGGAGTGGAACGTAATGAAACGCATCGATCCGGCACGGAAAATATCTGGAAAAGTCTCCCTCCCGGGAGACAAGTCGATCTCCCACAGGGCGGCGCTTCTGGGGGCCCTCTCCTCCGAAGGCGTCACGGTGCACAACTTCTCGGACGGAGCGGACTGCGCCTCCACGCTCTCCTGCCTCGAACAGGCTGGGGCTCGGGTGCGGCGGAACGGGACAACCCTTTGCGTGTCGGCGCCCGACGGACTCCGTTCGCCCGAGGGAATGCTCGACGCGGGGAACTCCGGCACCACGGCGCGGACCCTCTGCGGCCTCCTCGCGGGACGCCCCGGAGTGAAGGCGCGCCTCGCCGGGGACGCCAGCCTCTCGAAACGACCGATGCTTCGCGTGGTGAAGCCGCTTCGCTCGATGGGAGCGCAGATCGACGGCCCGAGCGACGGCTCGCTCCTCCCCCTCGAGATTTCGGGTACGCGGCTGAAGGGCGCCACCCACCTCCTCGAAACGCCCAGCGCGCAGGTCAAGACGGCCCTTCTTCTCGCGGGCCTCGGCTCGGAAGAGCCCACCACAGTCATCGAACCCCTCGCCACACGGAACCACACGGAACGAATGCTCGCCCACCTGGGCGTCCCCCTCTACTTCGACGGCCACTCCATCACCATCGCTCCCTCGAAACCGCTCAAGGGCGGCGAATGGACCATCCCCGGCGACTTCTCCTCCGCGGCCTTCTGGATCGTCGCCGCGGCCATCCTCCCCGACTCCTCCGTCTCCCTCCCCGGCACGGGGCTGAACCCGACGCGCACAGGCCTGCTGAAGGTGCTTGAGCGCATGGGACTTGCCTACACCGTCGAGCAAGAGGGGCTCAAGGGGGGCGAACCGACGGGAACCGTCACCGTCCACTCCAGCCGGCTCCGCGCCACCGAGGTCTCCGGAAGCGAAATTCCGCTGCTTATCGACGAACTCCCCATCCTCGCGGTCGCCGCGACCCAGGCGGAGGGGATCACGGAGATCCGCGGCGCGATGGAGCTTCGCTTCAAGGAGAGCGACCGCATCGTGGCGGTGACGCAGGGGCTCGCGGCGCTGGGCGCGGACATCGTCGAGCTGGAGGACGGCTGGCGGATCTCCGGGCGTTCGAAGCTCCATGGCGGGCGGGTCTCCGGCATGGGCGACCACCGCGTGGCGATGGCCCTCGCGATCGCGGCGCTGACCGCCGATTCTCCGGTGGAGATCGACGATCCCGAGTGCGTCGGCATCTCCTACCCCGGCTTTTTCGGCACGCTCGACGCGCTCGCGGGGAGGGACGCATCATGACGCTCCGCTTCCTCACCAGCGGCGAATCACACGGGCGGGGGCTCCTCGTCGTGACGGAAGGCCTTCCTGCGGGAATTCCCGTCTGCCTCCAGGATCTGGAGCTGCGGCTCGTGCGGCGGCGGCGGGGCTTCGGGCGCGGAGGACGCGCATTGCTGGAACGCGACGAACTCACCGTCTGGGGCGGCCTGCGGAACGGACGGACCACCGGCGGCCCGGTGGGCGTCTCCATCGGCAACGCGGAGTGGGAGTCGTGGGATGAGGCCATGAATCCGTGGGCAGTCTGCGTGGAGGCGGCGTGCATGCGGGCGGTAACGGCCCCGCGTCCCGGACACGCCGACCTCGCCGGAAGCGTCAAGTTCGGCCACAGAGACATGCGGAACGTCCTCGAACGCTCCAGCGCCCGCACCACCGCGCCCCGCACGGTCGCGGGAACGCTGGCGGCGCGGATGCTCGAGGAGCTGGGCGTCGCGGTCCGCGGCGCGGTCGAGTCGATAGGAGGCGTCGCAGTCCGCACCCCCGAGACCTTCGAGGAGTGGACGCGCGCTTCGCTCTCCGAACTCGGCGTCACCAGGCCGGAGGATGAAGAGACGCTGAAAAAGCGCATCCTTCAAGCCGCGGAAGAGGGCGACAGCCTCGGCGGGACCTTCGTCCTTTCGATCACCGGACTCCCCCCCGGCGTCGGGAGCTTCGCGGAGTGGGACGAGCGGCTCGACGGGCTGCTCGGACAGGCGATCCTCTCCATCCCCGGCGTCAAGGGCGTCGAGTTCGGCGAGGGCTTCCGCAGCGCCGACCTTCCCGGCAGTCGTCTTCACGACCCCATCGTCGTCGACGGCGGACGCTGGACCCGCCCGAGCAACAACGCGGGAGGACTCGAGGGCGGTATGAGCAACGGCGGCGAAATCCGCCTCCGCGCCGTGATGAAGCCGATCCCGACGATGAAAAAGGGGCTTCCCTCGTTCGACACTGTATCGGATCGGCCCTGCGCCGGACACTCGGAGCGAAGCGACGTCTGCGCCGTTCCGTCTGCATGCGTCGTCGCGGAGGCGATGGCGGCGTGGACGGTGGCGTGCGCGGTGACTGCACAGTTCGGCAACGACAGGATGGACGACCTCGCGCAGCGTTTCGCATCCTACAAACAGCGAGCGGAAAGGTGGAATCTTCATGCATAGCGGGAATATCTGCATCGGCGGCTTCATGTGCTCGGGCAAGACGAGCGTCGGGCGGGAGCTGTCCCGCAGACTCGGATGGGAGTTCCTGGACACGGACGTCGTCATCGAGCAGCGGGCGGGGATGCCCGTCCCCAGAATCTTCGCCGAGCTTGGCGAGCCGGTCTTCCGGCGGTTCGAGTTCGAGGTGGTCTCCGAAGCGGTCGGCGGGAGCAATCGCGTCGTGTCGCTGGGCGGCGGCGCGCTGGTGAATACGGAGCTGCGGAACAGGGTGCTCGCGAACGCCTGCCTCGTGATCCTCGACGTCCGGGCCGAGACGGTGCTCTGCCGGGCGGAGCGGCAGAAAGGCGCGCGCCCGCTGCTCGACAGCGGCACAGTCCATTCGCTGATGGCGAAGCGGACCTCCGCCTACGCTGCGTGCCACCTCCGGGTGGCCACGGACGAGTTTCCCGTGAACGCCGTGGCCGACCGGATTCTGGCGAACATCCCCCTGACGGGGACGCTTACAGGCACGGATACGATCCGAGCAGCCGCAGAAACGCTGTGCGTTCCCGCATGACGTCGAGCGCCTTCCGCACGTGGGGCTCGTCGATGTGCCCCTCGACGTCGATGAAGAAGTAGTACTCGAAGACGCTTCCCGAAAGGGGCCGCGACTGAATGTGGGTAAGGTTCAGCCCGTTCAGATAGAGCGGCTCCATGGCCCGGAAAAGACTCCCCGGCCGGTGCTCCACGCTGAACAGAAACGACGTCTTGTTCCTCTCCCCCTTCCGGGGGGTTCCGAATCCCACAGTCCAGAAACGCGTCGTGTTCCGCCCCCTGTCCTGAATCTTCTCCGCGAGGATATTCAGGCCGTTGTTCCGTGCCGCGAGCGCGCTGCACACCGCGGCGCGCCCCGGCGCCCCGGCGACCGACGCCGCAGCCGCGCTCGTGCTTCCCGCGGGGATCTGCGCCGCAGACGGCAGGTTCGTCCGCAGCCACTCTCTGCACTGCCCGAGGGCCTGAGGATGCGAAAAAACTTCCCGAATTGCGTCAAGATTTTTCTCCGGAGAGGCGAGATGATGGTCTATTGCAATCGAAACTTCACTGTGTATGCAAATATTATTATGAGAAGATGAATCCAGCAGCCCCGCCTGAGACGCGAACGCATCCATCGTCGGAACCACCGTCCCCTCCAGCGAGTTCTCCGCCGGAACCACTCCCCAGTCCGCCGAGCGCTTCTCTACGGCGGTGAAGACGTCGACGAAGGAGAGGCAGGGAAGCAGATCGATCGCCCCGCCGAAGGCCGCGAGCGCTCCCTCGTGCGAGAAGGAGCCCTCCGGCCCGAGGAAGGCGACCTTCGGGCGGTGCTGCACGCCTCTGCAGACGGAGATGATCTCGCGGTAGATCCGTTCGACCGCGCTCCGGTCCATCCCGGGGCAGGCTTCGGCCGCGCGCGCGATCACCTCGCCCTCCCTCGCGGGGTCGTACACCGGAGCGTCCCCCTTCGCCCTCCCCACCTCGCGGGCGACGTCCGCCCGCTGCGAAAGAAGCGCGGCGATGCTCCCGTCGATCTCGTTGATCTTTTCCCGGCATTCACGAAGCTTTTCAACGTCCATAGAACAACCCCCTCCAACATATTCAGAATTATCTTTTATTTTATGCCCCCCTTGACATTTTCGAAGGAGGCCTATAAGATTGCCCGCAATCCGAACGGCGCGGAACGAGCGCCCCTCTCGGAGAACTCCATGGTATCACACGATCGGGAAAGACGATATCGAAGCGAAGGAGGAAAACCCTGTGAAGAATATGTCCACAACGACGCACTCCGCCCTTACATTTGTCGTAGCCGGCGCCATTATTATTATTCGCTGCGGGGATTCCCCCGGAGCGCTTCTCGTCGTGTAGACCGACGAAGAGCCTTCCGGCCGGGGTTCCCGCACTTTACGGGAACCCCGGCTTTTTTTATGCGCAGATACCGCCTTCGCAGGCGAAGAGAGAGCTCCCGAGAGGGGCATACACAAGATAAGAGGAGGAGAGCGGCATGGAACGGACCATCGGCGTCGTCGCGGAAAACAGACCGGGAGTTTTTTCACGCATATCGGGGCTCATGGAGCGCAGGGGATTTCAGGTGAAGGGGGTCACCGCCGGAGTCACGCAGCAGCCGGGGCGTTCCCGCTTCACCCTCGTCATCGCGGGCGACGACCGCAAGGCGTCCCAGGCGGTGCGGCAGATACGCAAGATGGTGGAGACCGTCGAAGTCTCCGATCTCAGCTCGGGCTTCTGCGTGGAGCGCTGCATGATGCTGATGAAGTTC
>JAHDKR010000050.1 GCA_018436785.1 Synergistaceae bacterium
CGCGACCGCGATCCACAGACCGTTTTCCGCAGCCCGGGCGCAGAGCATATACTCCAGCTGCGGACTCGACAGGCGCGACGGGTCTCTGCCCGAAGCGACGAGGTTCGTCGGGTCCAGTATCAGGCGCGCTCCCTTCAGCGCAAGTATCCGCGCGATCTCCGGAATCCGGCCGTCGGCACATATCATCATTCCGACCGGACCCCAGGGCGTTTCGGCAACGTCGAAAGAGAGCCCGGGCTCGACGTACCGCTCGTCGAAGTGCCAGAGATTCGATTTGTATGTCCGCAGACGCTCCTTCCCGTCCGGCCCCCAGAGCACCGCGGCGTTCCGGAGACTCCCCCCGTCCTTGAGGACGATTCCGGCGGCGAGGAAAATCCTCCGCTCGGCGGCTTTCTCCGAGAGGGCTGAGAACGCCTCCCTCCACGACCAGGCAGGGTCAATCCCCCCGAGGTAGTACGAAGGGTAGAACGTCTCCGGCAGCAGCGCCATCTTCGCCCCGCCGTCCGCCGCAGAGTCGATCATCCGGAGCGCGCTCTGAAGCGCCTCGCCCCGGTGTTCCGAGGAACGCGCGCGCATCTGCACGCAGGCAATCTTGAGTTTCACGGCGCCGCTACTCTCCGGACGCATCAAGCGCGCCGAGAAGAGGAACCATCATCTCCAGCTGCTCGACGCCCTGAATATCCGAGTCGAGCAGAGGCAGTTCCACGCGAACGAACGAGGAAAACCTGCTGTTGATATCCGCCAGATAGCCTTCCTGGGCGCTTCGTCTCTTCTCGAAAAATGCGCCCGCCTCGGGAGGGATAACTTTGTTGATCACCATGCCGCCGACGTGGACACCGTGTTTTCCAAGAAGCTCGACTGCCCTCGCGGTCTCCAGAATCGGAAGCTTTTCCGCGTTGAGGACGAAGAAAAAGCCCGAAAGGGCGGAGTCGGTCAGGTAGCGGCGCGCAAGAGCGAACTTCTCCTTCCGCGCGGAAAGAGTTTCTATGATCGGGTCTTCCTTGATCTTGTCGGCGAGGACGCTGTCGTACCGAGCGGCCATCTTCATGAGGTGCATCGCTTTCCTTCGCTTCTCGATCAAGTGCTCGATCCACGTCTCCAGAATCTCTGGAAGTGTCAGAAGCCGGAGCGTATGGCCTGTCGGCGCAGTATCGAAGACGATTGAGTCGTAGGTCGTTCCCGCGGACTCCATAAGCTCGACAAACTTGTCGAAGATCGCCGCCTCCTCCGCTCCCGGAGACATGTACGCTATCTCGATCTGGCGCTTGATCTCCTCGACGATCGCCGCGCTCACCAGATCAAGGACTTTCTCCTGAATGACCTTCATGTACTTCTTCGCCTCGACCTCGGCGTCTATCTCAAGCCCCCAGAGGTTTTCGCGCAGAAGCGCCGTCTCGAAGCCAATCGGTTTGCCGAACGCATCCGCGAGGGAGTGCGCCGGGTCGGTGGAAACAACAAGCGTCCGGGTTCCTTTGCTTGCGAGTGAAAGAGCATAGGCGGCAGCGCAGGAGGTCTTTCCCGTTCCTCCCTTGCCGCCGAAAAATGTAAATCGTCTCATCAGGGTTCTCCCCTCAGTCGAAATCGTATTGCGCCGCTTTCTCGGCGATGAGGAACTTGCGGTTCTGGATGCGCCGTTCCCACGGTTCCAGGTCGTTCGCCACGTACGGAAGGAGTTCGAGCATGTAGTACGACATCGGATTGGGCACTCCGAGATAGTCGCCGAAGAGCAAAAGCATCAGATTGTCGTTGATATCGAACGCCTCCTTGCGGACAACCGCCATGCGTTTGTCCACAAACGTCCCGTGGTGGAAGAGGACGATGAACTCCCACGTATTGTGAAGCGTTGACTTCAGCTTTTCCCAAAAAACCTGTCTGTTCATCGGCTACTTGCCGGCTTTGTCTATGTTGAGCACTCCGCCTACGGCGACGTTCTCCCTGGGCATATCCGTTATCATAATCCGCACGCTTTCCGGAGCGACTCCCAAAGAGTCGCAGATGGTCCGCGTGACATCGGCGACGAATTTTCTCTTCTCCTCCACACTTCTGCCTTCGAACATCTGTACATTGACGACGGGCATGGAAACAACCTCCTCGGGTCAAAATAAAACAAGGCCTGGCCTCAGGCCAGGCCTTGACAGTACGCAACGACGCTCCGCTACTTCTTCTTCGCGGGCGCCGGCTTCGCTTTTCCGGTGGCGTAGGCGTACGCCTTGAAGGGGATCATGTCCTTGGACATTCCGACGAATTCGCGGGAACCCTCGTCGTACTCGGTGGCGCGGATGACTTGTCCCAACATGTCGTAGTGATTGATGTACGTGACGGCGAAGGACTTGCCGTCCTTGGAATAGGCGTAGCCGTACTCGGTGAAGTACAATCCGTTGGCAAGCTCCTGGTCGGTGCCGAACTTCTCGACGATGAGCGCGATGGTCTCGGCCTTGACGTCCTGATTTGTGTAGTATTTCCTGGCGTTCGCGAAGTGGACGCCGTTCTCTTCGCCGTAGTTCACGAGGTACCACTGCATCTTTATGTGGTCCTGACCGAAGTTTACCGGCTGCACCGAGGCGGATGCAACGGAACCGGCGACAAAGAGTGCGATAAGAAGAACGACTGCCAAAATAACGGGTGTACGTACATTGATTTTCATGCTGAATGAGACAACTCCTTCCAATTTTTCATCTGTCTTACGCCGTGTAGTCTACCACAAAACGGCGAAAATAAAACGCCCGGGGAGCATTTTCTTCGTTCCTCTCTCTACCGCCCCCTTCTTTGAAAGGCTCCGATGCCGTAACTCACCGGACGCTCCAGACCGTCGGAGGGGATATTCCAAGCCCCCCCGTTGGAGATAATCCCCGAAGAACCGCCTCCGTCGAGGTTCAGCGCATAGGAAGCACCGGCGCTCTTCAGGATGCGGGAGACCTCGTCGAGCGTGAAACCGACGCTGTGCACCGCATTTCTTCCGTCGCCTACGAAGAAGAACCAATGCCCCTCCTTCGTCAGCCCCACGACGGTTCTGGGGTGGCGGCGATCGATAATCGAGTCGCTCAGTTTTTCTCTCTCGGAGAGTACTTCCCCGTTCCGGAGAAGGAAAGGCCCTCCCTGGACGATATGCGACATTGAACTCCAGGCGGGATCTCCCTCGTTCAGTTGGAGCGAGACGTCGATCGTATCCCCGAAACGCAACGATTCGATGAAGCGCGACGCCGCCCCGTAGACTGCGAGAACAAGCTTTCCCTCGGGTATCGGGTTTCCTCCGCCCGTACGGACCGCCTCCACGCGCGAGCCTCCGAGAACAGCCTCGGCCGCGCGGGTTTCGACAAGAGGGGTGGTCACGCCGAAGTGCCGAGAGAAGAGGACAACGCCGTCTCCCTTCAGTGTCCGGTTGATTCCGCCGAGCTCCATGAACCCTCCCGGAAGATGCACCTTCCCGTTCCACGAAAGCTGTCCGAAGACCGCCCTGTTCTCGCTGTTCCATCCGAAACAGGTACGCCCGGCGAACGGAGGATTCAGCAGCACGCCGTCGGTCATCAGCGCGCCGATAGGGCTTCCGCGGCCTTTCCCCGACGTCCCGAAATACCCTCCGTTCACAACGGCGACGGCGCCGTCGCGCAGCATGGAGCTCAAAGGAGCGAGCGCAGCCATCCCCTCGGCGGGAAAGACGGGGCGCAGTTCAAATGCCCCGGGATCGAAGACCATCATCGTCCAGAAGCGCGGCGTATCGGTCATCTCCCAGGTCGGAATGCTCGCAAAAACGACACCCTCTCTGCCGAGCGAGGATGCCGCGGAAAGGAACTTCCGTACCCCGCCGTACATGTCGAAGATGGGAGAGCGCACGCGCCAGTCGTAGTTGTAGCTGTCCACGGTAGCCTCCACTCCGCGCTCCGCAAGCAATCCGCGGAAAAAGTCCGCGTCTTCGCGCGACTCGAACCCGTTCACGACGGCCCTCCACTTCGGAAGGACGGAGAGCACGCCTTCGCGGCGTATCCGGATCGTCATTCCCTTGAGAGGAGAGAGGTCCACCGAGAGGCGGAGCTCGCGGGTCGCCGCCTTCACACGGGCTGCGATCTCATTGGCTTCGGCGGGAGAGATGGCGTGCGATGGGGAAAATGTCGCCGAACCTTTTTTCAGAAGGGGAGGCTTCATGTTCAGGGCGACCGCCAGAGCGCCTCTTTCCTCCGGCAAAAGTCCCGAGACATCCTTGTAGGGAAGAGGGAAGTCGGCGAGGATACGCGACTCGAAGAAGAGGCCGAGGCTGTGGACGGCATACACGATCGCCTCCCTGCGGGTTACCGGATCGGAGAGCTTCCCCTCCAGGAGAGGCGTCAAGTTATATTCAAGCGCAGCATTGACAGGGGACTTCTCGTTTGCAGGCAGCGGAAATCCCCGCGCCTGAAAGAGCTGGGCGATAAACGCATCCTTGCGGACGGAAGCGGCGGCATTCGCTTGCGGAGCCGGGAAGAAAAGGGCAAAAAAAAGGAGGGAAAAGACGATGACCGAAACTACTCTGCGCATGATTCTCTTCCAGTTGGGGGCGAAGGGGGCGAGAGTAAGTGAAAACCGATAGAGCATAGTGTATTCTCCTTGAGGCGCTGTATTCGAAACGGCGAAGAAAACTCCGGATGCCGCCACTGCGCGCATGAACCGTGATGAGTGTACCAGATGTGTTCGAAGCGCGGCATACGGAAAAAGGCGTAAAAAAACCGGGACCCGATAATCGGACCCCGGTTCTGGAGAACAAAATGGCGCGCCGGACA
>JAHDKR010000145.1 GCA_018436785.1 Synergistaceae bacterium
AGGACTGGCTCACGCTGGCCCTCGAGTGCGCGAAAAACGCCAACGAGATGGCGAAAAAATAACGGTTCGCCATGGTATTTTCCACCCTGTCTCCTGAATCGCATCCTTCTGAAGCGCGCGCGAGCGCTTTGGCTGTCTGGACGCATCGCCTCGAGCGGATAAGCGCCTGGGGAGCATGTCTTCTTCTTGCCTTCAACATCGGCGATATTCTCGTCGGCGTGTTCTGCAGGTATGTGCTCAAAAGCTCGATCATCTGGACGGAGGAAGCCGCACGCTTCTCTTTGGTGTGGATGGTCATGGTGGGAGCCCTCGGGGCGGCGGAGAAAGGGGATCATATGGTCATCGACTTCGTGGTCCCGCGTTTCCCCGCCGCCCTCCGGCGGCTTGTCGGCTGGGGGCGCTTTCTCCTGACGATGCTCATCCTTTCACTGATGATCTATCTTGGCACGGTCAATGCTGTCCAAATGTGGAACATGAGGACAATGGCGCTCAATATACCGAAGACGATCCCGCTTCTTTCACTGCCTGTAGGGTTTCTTCTCTTGATGGCGGGTACCGTATTGATGCAGTTCGACCGGGGGAGGGAGTGATCCTATGGGGATGTCGATGCTCTTTGCTTTCTTACTCCTGATGATCCTTGGTGTGCCGCTCTATCTCTCGCTGCTCTCGACCTCTTTGTTCGGGATAGTGATGCTTGGGGATTTCTCTTTGTTGCGTGTCATGAGTCAACAGTTTTTCGGCGGTATGGACGTCTTCTCCTTAATGGCCATCCCGTTCTTCATTCTTGCCGGTATTTTAATGAACAAGACGGGGTTGACGGATAGATTGCTCGATTTCAGCCGTCTGCTCGTCGGTTCGGTTCGGGGCGGTTTGGGATACGTCAACGTCGTCGGCGGCATCATCCTCGCCGGGGTGAACGGCTCGGCCGCCGCGGATGCGTCCGCCCTCGGCTCCATTCTTATTCCCGCCATGATCAAGGATGGCTTTTCTCCGCCGTATGCAGCTGGGCTGACGGCGGGGAGCGCCCTCATCGGCCCCATTATCCCGCCGAGTATTTTCATGATAATCTACGCCACTATGACGAACACGTCGATAGGCGGGCTTTTTGCCGCGGGTATCCTGCCCGGTATCCTCCTGGGAGGAGCTTTTATGGGAATGAACTACGTCTATTCTCACCGGTACCAGATTCCCGTCGCTGATTTTGAAGAAGTGCGAAAAATGAAAAAAGAGATCCTGAGGCGTTCGCTGGTCGCGCTCTTCGCGCCCGTGATTATCATAGGGGGAATTATTACAGGGGTCGTCACCCCGACGGAGTCCGGTGCGCTCGCGGTTGCGTATTGCCTGGTCGCAGGAACATTGTACACGCGGCAGATGACGTTCCAGGTACTCGCGGAATCGCTCTACGAGACCGTCCGACTCACCAGCTCGATCTTTCTCATCATGGGAGCGGCCATGGTTATCGGGTGGCTCCTGAAGTGGGAACAGGTACCGCAGAAGTTCGCTTCTTTCATCCTCCAGGCGGGGCTTCTGGACAAACCGTGGCTCCTTATGGTCGTGCTCAGCGCCATCATCTTCCCGGTGGGCATGTTCATGGAAGAGGTTTCAACTTTGGCGCTTCTTACCCCTATTTTTGCGCCTATCGCGCTGAAAGCCGGCATAGACCCCTTTCACTTCGGTGTTGTGATGACGCTCAATGTGACGATTGCGTTGATCACTCCCCCAATGGGAGCATGCAACTATATCGTCGCAGCCGTGGGGAGGGTGAAGCTTTCGGACATTTTTTTCCACATCTGGCCTTTCATCGGCGTCGCCCTGCTTGTTCTGCTCGCGATCATATCATTTCCTCCGCTGACTACGCTTATTCCGCGGATGCTGAACCTGTAACACGGAAATGGAAGGAGAAGAAAAATGAATCATCCCTTCATGGACATACCGATTACAGCCGCTCCAAGCTTTTCGTGGGAAGCTTCGAGAGCGGTGCCGATAGATGAGTGCGGCGAGGAGATGGTGGCCGCAAGCCTTATACCGGAGAAGATCCTTGTTCGGCCCCAGTACTATCTCCATATGCTCGAAGGCGCCATCCCGGAGTGCTACGTACGCCGTTCGGTGCTCGAACGCCTTATTGAAGCAGCAGATATGCTGCCCGACGGGCGCCGGCTTGTGCTCTTGGATACGTGGCGTTCCCGCAATATCCAGACGACCCTTTTTCAGAAATTCCGCTCCGAACTCCGTGAGAAAATGCCGCTTCTTGATGATTCGGAAATTACTGTTCTCGCCTCTCAGTTTGTTGCGCCGCCGTCGCTGCACCCCGAGCGCCCCTCGCCTCATATCACGGGGGGAGCGGTAGACCTGACCATCGTCGATAAAATGGGCTTCTGTCTGCCGATGGGAACCGGGTTCGACGAGACTTCCGAGAAGTCGGCCACTGTGTGGTACGAGAAAAAATTCGATTCAAAAGAGGCCATGTCCGAGGATGAGACGGAGGCCCTGCACAACCGGCGGCTGCTGTATTACGTGATGCACAAGGCGGGATTCACCAACTACCCCGACGAGTGGTGGCACTACGACTACGGCAATCAGAACTGGGCGCTGCTCCGCGGGAAGAAACATGCGATCTACGGCGTAACAGAACCCGCGTTCCGCTGGCGTTCCCTCTGATACGAAGAAGAGCTAAAAAGAAACGGAAGGCCGGAGAATCCATACTCCGGCCTTCCGTTTCTTTTTAGCAGGTCAGCGAAAAGCGGATCAGCGAAAGAATGACGCCAGGATCCCCGCCAATATAAGGGCGGGAAGCATGTTGATCACCTTGATGCGCTTGATCTCCAGTATCGCGAGTCCTATGCCCAGGAGCATAAGCCCGCCTACCGCGCTCACCTCCGCGATCACCTCCGGGCTCATCACACGCTGTACGCCCTCCGCAAGCAATGTCAGGGCTCCCTGGTACACAAGGACAGGGAATGCGGAAAACACAACCCCGACTCCGAGAGAGGCGCCCATCGCCGCGGAGGCCATCAGATCCATAAAGGATTTCGTGATGAAGAGCCTGGGATACTCTCCCATCCCCTCTTCGATGGCGCCGAGGATCGCCATCGAGCCGACGCAGAAGAGAAGCGAAGCGGCGACGAACCCCTCTGTGAACTTTTCGTTTTTCGAGCGTATCTTTCCCTTGGTCCACTCCGCCAGGTTGTTCAGACGTTTGTCCAGGTCGAACCATTCGCCGAGAAGCGAGCCGCCGACGATGCTGAAGACCATGATGAGGACGCTCTGCGTCCTCTGCGCCATCAGAAACCCGAGAAAGATCGTGAAGAGTCCCAGTCCCTGAAAAGTAATGGTGATAAACCGTTGCGAAAGACGGGAATGGAGCAAAAGACCGGCGAGGCCGCCGAGAGCGATTGCCGCCGCATTGAGAATGCTCCCCGAAACGGGGATGTGCTGAAAGAAAAAATCCACTTTGGAACAACCTCCTGTATGGTGAAAGAGTATATCCGGCGGCCGTCGTCATCGGGCGCCGGATCGATCGCCGACGCCCGGTGAGCGTGTGTGCGTTCGGGAAACCAGTTAGTCGCGTTCCTCCCGGAAAAAAGGAAGTCCCAGGGAGGCTGGAGCTCCAAAGACGATCCCTTTCCCTTTCTTAATGGAGATGAAGAGAAGGACGCCGATCGTCATCAGGTAGGGGAGCATCATCAGGATTGGCGCAGGGATAGTGGTTCCCGCAGCCTGAAGTCTGAGCTGGAAGGCTTCCACACCGCCGAAAAGATAGGCGCCGAAGGCTGCGCGCGCAGGGTTCCAGATGGCGAAGATGACGAGCGCGACTGCAATCCATCCGCGTCCGGCGGTCATGTGCTCCGCCCACATCTTCGTATAGGCCACGGACATGTACGCGCCGCCCACAGCTACGATACCCGCTCCAACCATGGTGTAGAAGTAGCGCGTCTTCGCGACGGAGATGCCCATCGCGTCGGCGGCTCGAGGGTTGTCTCCCGTGGCGCGGAGATACAGCCCCTGCCTTGTGGAGTTAAAGAACCAGCAGAGAAAAAAGACGAGGGCGTACGAGCAGTAGATGAGCGCGTCGTGATTGAAGAGCACAGGTCCGATGACAGGGATGTCGGAGAGCAACGGAACGGGAATCTTGTTCAACCCCGGGATGGTGAAGCCGACGAAATTGCGGCCCAGGAGAGAGGACGCGCCCGTACCGAACATGGTCATGGCGAGACCGCTGACTACCTGGTTGCCTTTCAGCGTGACGCAGATGAAAGCGTGAACAAGCCCCAGGAGCGTTCCAACGAAGAATGCCGCAGCGATCCCAAGCCATGCGTTCCCCGTGGAGTAGGAGACTGCGAATCCCGCATACGCGCCCAGGAGCATGATGCCTTCAAGTCCGAGGTTGAGGATGCCTCCTTTTTCCGTGACGATCTCGCCGAGAGTCGCGTACAGAATAGGCGTGCCGCTTCGGACAGCCGCTGTGAGAATGGGAATCAGAATTTCCATGCTACTTCTCCTCCTTTGCAGAGGTCGTTGCGATCGGAGGAGTCGCGCCTCCGGAGAGAATGCGGATACGGAATTTCCTGAAAAACTCACCGCCGAGAACAAAGAAGAGGATCAAACCTTGCAGCACGAGCATGCTTGAAAGGGGAAGCCGCATGACGATCTGAAGAGTCTCGCCGCCTACCAGGAGCACCCCCATGAGGAAGGAGACCAGTATGATTGCGATCGGGTGCAGGCGGGCCAGCCATGCCACGATAATCGCGGTGTAGCCGTAGCCGCCGGAAAAACCGTGCTGTAAGCGGCCCTGCAGCCCGGAGAGTTCGCACATCCCCGCTATTCCGGCGATAGCTCCGGAAAGAAACATCACGAACACCACGTTTTTAATATAGCTCATCCCTGCAAAACCGGCAGCTTTGGGATTTTCTCCCATGACCCGAATCTCGTACCCCCACCTGGTGAAACGGAGAATCACCCAGAAGATCAGAGGAAACAGGATTGCGAGGAAAAGCCCTGCATGGATTCGGGTGCCCCAGAAAGAGGGGAGACGAGCCGCGTCCGGAAAAGGGGCCGTCATCGGGAAGCCGAGGCTTGCAGGGTCGCGCCACGGGCCGTAGACAAAATAGTTCAGCAGGTTCATGGCCACATAATTGAGCATCAGCGTCGTGATGATCTCGTTGACGCTCCATCGCGCGCGGAAGTATCCGGCGATGGCCGCCCAGATTCCCCCTGCGATTCCCGCTGCCGCAAACATGATGGCGAACATCGCCAGGTGGTTGTCGACGAAGAGGTAGCGAACAGCGGCGGCGGCGGCAATAGCTCCCATGAAGATCTGCCCCTCCGCGCCGATATTCCAAATGAGCATTGTGAAGGAGAGCATCACCGCGATCGCAGCCATTGCAAGAGGGATCGCCTTGACGACAGTCTCGCTGAGACCGTACGCGTCGCCCAAAGAAGAGCGGATGATGGTGGAGTAGGCCTGGAACGGAGAGACGCCCATGAAGAAGAGAAAAACAGCTCCCGAAAGAAGCGCGGCTGCGAGTGAGATGACGGGAATGGCGATGCCGAGCATCCGCGGGGTTTCAAGTCGGGGTTCCACTTTGATAGAGAGTTTCATGATTTTCCTCCTCCTCGGGGAGCGGAGGCAAGCGCCTCTTCAGCGGGTGTTCCGGCCATCATAAGGCCGATGGCTTCGACAGGCGTCTCCGCAGGCGAATCCAGAATGCCCATGATCTCGCCCTTGCACATAACGGCAAGGCGGTCGCTCATGGCGAGGAGTTCGTCGAGATCCTCCGAAACCAGCAGAACGGCGCATCCAGCCTCGCGGGCGGCGAGAAGCTGTTCCCTGACGAACTTCGTCGCCGCGACGTCGAGTCCCCATGTGGGATGAACGGCGAGGATGGCTATCGGGGAGTCGCTCAGTTCGCGTCCGAGCATCAGCTTCTGGAGGTTCCCTCCGGAGAGGTTGCGAACAGGAGTTTCCATCGAAGGAGTGCTCACATTGTAGCGGGAAACCAGCCCTCTGGCGAAAGAGAAGACTTCTTTCCAGTCGATGAATCCCTTCTTGGAAACGGCGCGGCTCCAGTATCTCTTCAGGATGGAGTTCTCGCTCACATTCATATTGGGAACGAGCCCGGTTCCTTTCCGGTCGGCGGGGATATAGTGTATCCCTTTGTCGATGAAGGTCTTCGGAATCGAATTGGTCAGCTCCTCGTTATTGACTCGAATTGCACCGGACTCAACCTTTCGAAGTCCCACCAGTGTTTCGCAAAGCTCCTGCTGGCCGTTTCCCGCCACTCCTGCGACGCCCAGGATTTCCTGCTCCCGGATCATGAACGTCGCGCGCGATACGGCGGGAATGCCCCGGTCGCCGAGGGCGCAGACGGAAGCGCATTCAATAACCGGTTTCCCGGGCTGAAGCTCTTTCTTCTCAATACTGAAGATCATCTTCTGGCCGATCATCATCTCCGCCAGCTTTTCCTTTGTTGTGGACGCCGTATCGACAGTTCCTACAAGGCGGCCTTTCCGTAGGATCGTCACCCGATGGGAAAGCCCCATAACCTCATCCATTTTGTGAGAGATGAAGACGATGCCGTGTCCTTCGGATGTCATCTGGCGTACAGTCACGAAGAGATGCTCCGCTTCTTGAGGTGTGAGCACCGCCGTGGGCTCGTCGAGCACAAGGATTTTTGCCCTTCTGTAGAGCATCTGGAGAATCGCCACACGCTGCTGTTCACCGATGGAGAGCTGCCAGATTTTCGCGTCGGGATCAACCGACAGTCCATACCGGGAGGAGAGTTCGAGGATACGCTCCCGAATCGCGCGTTTTGGGAGGACCGAAGAGAGTCCTTCAAGACCGAGTATCATGTTCTCCCATACCGTCTGGCTCGGGATGAGCATGAAGTGCTGGTGAACCATCCCTATTCCCGAGGCGATGGCATCCCGCGGGGAAGAAAAAGAAACGTCCTTCCCTTCTATAGTCAGGACGCCGCTGTCCGGCCTATAGAGGCCGTAGAGAATATTCATCAGGGTCGATTTGCCCGCGCCGTTCTCCCCGAGAAGGGCATGCACTTCTCCTGGGCGGACGTCGAAGTCCACGTCGAGATTGGCCGTCACCCCTGTAAAGCGTTTGGTGATTTTTTCCATGCGGACGAGCGGTTTCGAAGGAGCTCGTGCATCCATCCCTTTTCCCCCTTGCGATCCAGTGTACGGATTCTCCGCTCAAAAGAGTGTCTGTGGAGAGGATGTGTATCCGTTCTGGAT
This sequence comes from Synergistaceae bacterium, assembly GCA_018436785.1. Lineage (GTDB taxonomy): Bacteria > Synergistota > Synergistia > Synergistales > Aminobacteriaceae > JAAYLU01. The sequence continues at coordinate 7,246 of JAHDKR010000145.1, forward strand.
CGGTAATGTAGTGATGAATCGGGAAGAAAAAGGGGCGCGGAAATTCGCGCCCCGAAGTTCCCCCATATATGATACAAAAGAAAGGGCTATTTGGGTATATCTCCCTTGACGCCTTCTACAAACCAGTTCATGGAAAGCATCTCTCCGTCGGTCATTGCAGCGCCTTCAGGAACCTTCACTTCGCCGCTCTGATCCTTCACCGGGCCGTGGAATACATCCCACTCTCCCGACACAATCTTGGCTTTCTCGACGTCGACGAGAGCTTTCACCAAGTCGGGTACATCCTTTCCGTAAGGAGCGAGAGCCACCATGCCCTCTTTCAGTCCGTACCAGATGTGGCTGGGCTGCCATGTCCCCTTGATGACCTGGCCGATCGTCTCCTTGTACACCATTCCCCAATCCCATATGGGCGCGGTGAGGTGCTTCGTCGGCGCATAGGCGCTCATGTCGTTATTATATCCGATGACATAGATACCCGCCTCTTCAGCCGCCTGCGGGGTCGCGCCGGTATCGGCATGCATCGCGAGGATATCGACTCCGGAGTCGATGAGCGCTTTTGCGGCTTCCTTTTCCTTGCCCGGGTCAAGCCAGGAGAAAATCCAGATAACCTGCACCTCGGCCTCGGGGTTCGCCTTGCGGACGCCCTGCGTGAACGCGTTGATTCCCCTGATGACCTCGGGGATGGGGTGTGCGCCGACGTAGCCGATACGGTTTTTCTTGGTCATTTTCCCTGCGACGAGTCCGGAGAGATAACGGGCCTGGTACATTCTGCCGAAATATGTTCCGACGTTCGGGGCGTCTTTGTATCCCGCGCAGTGCATGAAAATGGTGTCAGGGTACTTCTTCGCGACCTCCTGGACGAAATCCATGTAGCCGAAAGTCGTGCCGAAAATGACCTTCGAGCCGTTGCGTATCATGGTCTCGAAGACTCTGGCCGCGTCGGGGCCTTCCGGAATGGATTCGACAAAGGTCGACTTCACCCCGGGGAATTCCTTCTCCATGGCAAGGCGGCCCTGCTCATGCATGTAGGTCCATCCGCCGTCGCCGATGGGGCCTATGTAGACAAATCCCGGGTTGATCTTCTCGGCGGGGATCGCGGGGAACGCGGCGTACGCCGCACCGCACAGAGTGACGCTCAAAACAAAAACGAGGAGCACAACGAATCTTTTCACGCTTTCAACCTCCCTGAATATAAGAATTGAGGGGTACGCCCCTCCTTAGATATTATACAGTAGCGTCTTAAGAAAAAAAATGTAGAGGAAGCATTTTACTTTTTCAGAAGGAAACGGGCATGCTACAATACACCAGTCGGCTGCGCGAGAAGAATTGAAGGAGGAGTGGGTGGCGTGTCAAGTGAAAGATATCATAAGACCTATCCGGTTTCATGGGAGCAGGTGCATCGCGATTGCAAAGCCTTGGCGTGGCGTCTTGTCAGTGTGTGCAAGTGGGAAAGAATCATAGGAATTGCGAGGGGCGGACTGATCCCCGCAGCAATCATCGCCCGGGAGCTTGATGTTCGGCTTGTTGATACAGTCTGTGTATCGAGCTACGTGCTGCGCACACAGGGGGAGCCTTCGGTTTTAAAGGAAATCTCCGGCGACGGGGCAGGGTGGCTTATCATCGACGATCTCGTCGATACGGGAAAAACCGCCCAGGTTGTTCGACGAATGCTCCCGAAAGCCCACTTTGCCGCTGTGTACGCAAAACCGGACGGCCGTGCGTTCGTGGATACCTATATAACGGAAGTCAGTCAGGACACGTGGATCCTCTTTCCGTGGGATGCGGAAACCGCCTACGCGAAACCGATAGTGGAACAGAGGTAGCCTGTCTTGCTCACGGCCGCCTGAACAAACGCTCTGGAAAAAAGAGGCGGGTTGGAGGGTGCGCCGTTTCATTTCGTGTCTCGCAGAGTACAGGGAAGCAGTATATTGCGAGCGCTTTAGTTATCATACGCTCCGGAAGGCGGGATTTTGTTGACCTATCTTAATTATGTTTTTTTTCTTGTTTTTTGGGGATGGATTCTCTCCGTCGGATATATTCGTTATATCCTTCCCTTCATCGAATCGGCTTTCGATACGCTTGAAGCTATGGAAAAGAGCGGCGAGCTTTTTCCGAGAGCAATCGCCTTTATTGCGAAGCTGGCAATGACAGGAAGCCAGATGTATATTCTGGGTATTTGGTCCGCCTACTGCGTACTGAGGACGATGATTTTTCTTCACGAACCGGGAACAAACGGTTGGCTGTATTACATAACGGCGTTCCTTGTCTGCGAAGGGTTTCTTGGCGCTGTCGCCAAGAAGGAGAAATACAGGGGGTTGCTTTCAGTGTTCCATTCCGCAATGGCGATGGGGTTGTTTGTCATTTTTGCTATGAACCCGTACTTTCTTCGGTCGGTGTACCCGTGGCTTCCTCCGATGATGAACTTTTCCTTTCCGCATTAAAAAGAGAGAGGCCGGCAAGCGACGCTTCCGGCCTCTCTCTGCTTTGGGGGATGCTGTAAAAAGGCTGCCTCCCGCCGAAAATCAGGCGAGGTGGGCGCTTCCTGCGGGGTCGCCCTTGGGAGGCACAATGCAGATAAACTCCAACGGCTCTTCCCCTGTACTCTCGAAAAAGTGTTCCACATTCGGAGGAACATGAGCCCAGCACCCTTTTTCAAGCGGATAGACCGTGCCGTCAATTGTGGCGTTGCATCTTCCCGATAAAATAAACACGTAATGGGGCCAGTCGTGCGTGTGGAAAGGCGTTTTCGAGTTTTTGCCCTTTACGGTAAAGTGGCGCGCAACGTAGTCGTTCCAGAATTTTCCGGGGGCGAAGACAATTCGTTTCTCGATACCCGATGCATGCGATGGGTCCTCCGCCAGCCGGATGTCGGAAATTTTCCCTGCGAGCAGCACAAAATCGGCCATTGTATAACCACTCTCCTTACGTATTGTCCTCAATGTGCCAGAGGAACGTCGGTCTGTTCCGATGATAGCAGGCAAGCGAAGCGTTGTCCAGAATCACAAACAGAATCACAAACATATGTGCGGCGAAGACTGTAGCGGGTTTCCTTAAATGAACATTCGGTTTACTGGACGCAAAACATTGAAACAGACTTGCAATTCTCGCGCTAATAGCTATAATGCGTTGCCAAGGCTTAATGCTCCTCTTTGGATGCTGTGTCCGAGGAGCGGTTTTTTCACAATCATATCTTCAATACAACCAGGAGGGGATAGTATCATGAAGAGAAGTATCGCAGTTGTATCGATCGTCCTTTTGACCTTGCTCTTTGCCGCTTCCGCCGCGGTCGCGGCGGTGGATATCAAGCTTGCGCACGTTGTGAATGAGAATGACGCGTTCCATGTCTGCGCGCTGAAGTTCAAGGAGCTTGTCGAGGCGGGAAGCAAAGGGGAGCTCACGGTGACGATATACCCCAACGCGCAGCTCGGCGACGAGCGGAATCTCCTCGAAAGCATGCGCATGGGCGTGGTTGATTCCGCCATCATCACCGGCGGTCCGATCATGAACTTCATGCCGAAGTTCGGTGTTTTCGATCTGCCATTCCTCTTCTCGACACCGGAGCATGCGTACAAAGTGCTTGACGGCGAGATCGGCAAAATGATGCTCAATGAGATGGAGCAGCACGGCTGGAAGGGGCTGGCGTACGGCGAGCGCGGCTTCCGTAATCTGACGAACAGCAAACAGCCTGTCAAGACCCCCGAGGATATGAAGGGGCTGAAGATCCGGCTCATGCAGAACCCGGTCTATGTCGACTCCTTCAGAGCGCTTGGCGCGAACGCGATCCCTATGGCGTGGACCGAGGCGCTTACCGCACTCCAGCAGGGAGCTATCGACGGACAGGAGAATCCGCTGAACGTCATCGTCGCGTTCAATCTTTTCGAGTCGCAGAAACACCTTGCGATCACCCGCCATGCCTACGCGCCGAACGTGATTATGATGAGCAAAAAGACGTGGGAAAAACTTGCCCCCGAGATGCAGTCCCTTGTTCAGGATGCGGCGCAGAAGGCAGCGGAGCATAACAGAGCCTACGACAATGAGAAAGAGGCCGAGTGGCTCCAGTTCCTGAAGGATAAGGGAATGGAAGTTACAGAGACCGACACGGCCGCGTTCCGCGAGGCTGTCAAACCTGTGTACCAAAAGTACGAAGAGCAGTTCGGTAAAGAGCTTATCGAGGCTATTCTGGCTGACAAGTAAGGCTGTAGCGGATGAATTCCAGAGATAACGGGACAAGAGGCGGGAGCGTATTCTCGCCTCTTGTCCGATTAAGCGATTTTGTGAATAAGATCAGCGAAATACTTCTCTTCGCGATGATGCTCGCGATGATTGCCGTGACGACAATGCAGATTGTCTGCAGGGTCTTCTTCGAGGCGCTGATCTGGTCGGAGGAACTGACGACATATCTTCTGGTCGCCGCGTCGCTCCTGGGCGCCGCGATAGCTTTCAAACGAGGCTCTCACATAGCGGTAACGTTTCTTGTACACAAGCTCCCTCTTCCGCTGAGAAAAGTGACGGAATTCCTTGTGCAGGGGATAGGGATTCTCTTCTTCTTCGTCGTCGCGTACTACGGCGGCGTTCTTATGAAGTCCGAGGCGATGCAGACAACTCCAGCCATGGGTATTTCCATGACATGGATTTATCTGATGTACCCGGTCGTGGGGAGTATCGTTCTGCTGCATCTTGTCGCTGGACTCGGCGGCATTCTCGGGAGGAAGTAATATGGGACTCGTTCTTGCAGGCAGTTTTGCGTTTTTTTTACTCCTGGGGGTTCCGGTGGGACTTGCCATCGGCGTATCGGGTCTGCTTATCGTCTTTTTGAACGGATTCCCTCTTGAGATGATTCCGCAGACCATGTTCTCCGGGAATGAATCGTTTGCGCTCGTCGCGGTCCCTTTTTTCGTTCTTGCAGGAGATATTCTCGCGAAGGGCGGCATCTCGGAGCGGATTATCGCTTTTGCCGAGGCGACTCTCGGAAGGTTCCGAGGCGGACTCTCCATCGTCTCTACTGTGGCCTCCATGTTCATCGCGGCCATCTCAGGCTCCGGAGCGGCTACGACGGCGGCCGTCGGCTCCGCGCTCCTCCCGCAGCTTGAGGAGAAGGGGTACGATGTGGACTTCTCGGCCGCCCTGATCGCAGCATCCGGGACGATCGGCGTGGTCATTCCGCCAAGCGTCCCGATGGTGCTCTATGCAGTTATCGCCGGAGTTTCCGTGGCGAAGCTCTTCATGGCGGGATTCGTCCCGGGTTTTCTGATGGGGCTCGGACTTATCGTCTATTCGATCTACGTCGCGAGAAAGAGAGGATACCCCGCGAGCAGAAGCACCACGGGCCGAGAGAAGTGGAAACTCTTCCTTGACGCCACATGGGGTCTTATGACGCCCGTCATCATTCTCGGAGGCATCTTCTCGGGGTTCTTCACCCCTTCGGAGGCTGCTGCCGTGGCGGTGGTCTACTCGCTCTTCGTCGCATTTTTCATCTACAGATCGCTGAGCTTCAAGCAGTTCTACAAGATCGTTGTCGGTTCGGGCGTCACCTCGGCGCTCATCATGTTCATCATCGCCACCGCGAAGCTCTTTGGATGGGGGCTCGCCTTCTTTCAGATACCGGAGGCGGTCGCGCGTTTCCTCCTCGGTTTTGCCGGCGGGAATACCTTCATGATCTACTTTATGATCACGATCATCATTCTTCTTGCCGGGATGTTTATGGAGACTGCTTCCGCACTGATCGTCCTCACACCCATCTTCTTACCGACGATCATCCGCACCGGGGGAAACCTTCTCCACTTCGGCGTGCTCATCGCCATAGGGCTTGCCATCGGAATGGCTACCCCCCCTGTCGCGATAAATATCTACGTTGCAGGAGCCATTACCGGGCTTCCAATGGAGCAGATCAGCAAGCCGATCATTCCGATGGTTTTTGTCCTCATCGCTATTCTTCTTTTAGTGACCTATGTGCCATCGCTCATCCTCTCTCTTCCGATGCTCGTCTGGGGACCGGGAGGAATATAACGCTTCAAAAGTAATTTCAAGAGGAGGTAATTGTTATGCGAAGCGACAACGCAAAGAAAGGCGCGGAACGGGCGCCTCACCGCTCGCTGTTGAAAGCGTCCGGATATACCGATTGGGAGATCGCCCGTCCCTGGGTGGGCGTGGTCAACCCCTATAACGCGCTTATTCCCGGTCATATTCATCTGAACCGGATCGCGGAGGCAGTGAAATCCGCTGTGTACGCATTCGGGGGCTTCCCTCTGGAATTCCCCGTCATCGGCGTCTGCGACGGCATCGCCATGAATCACGAGGGGATGAAGTTCTCGCTCCCCAGCCGCGAGCTGATCATGGATTCCATCGAGGTGATGGTGCGGGCGCATGCGCTTGACGCTCTCGTTCTCGTCACCAACTGCGACAAGATTATCCCCGGCATGGCGATGGCGGCGCTCTCGCTGAACATCCCGACGATCATGATCAGCGGCGGGCCGATGCTCGCCGGAACGACGGGAGGCAAGGACGTCGATCTCAGCAACATCTTCGAGGCTGTCGGCAAGAGGGCCGCCGGGTTGATTTCCGACGAGGAGCTCCGCGAGATAGAGGATATCACCTGTCCGACATGCGGTTCGTGCGCCGGTATGTTCACCGCGAATACCATGAATTGCATGATCGAGGCGCTCGGTTTTGCTCTCCCCGGGAACGGAACCATTCCTGCCGTCTACTCGGCCCGGGACCGACTGGCCAAGGAGGCCGGACGGCAGATTATGACGCTGGTCGAGAGGAACATCAAGCCCAGAGACATCCTCACGGAGAAGGCCTTCGACAACGCCGTTGCCGTCGATATGGCGCTCGGCGGCTCTACCAACACTGCGCTCCATCTTCCGGCATTGGCGCATGCCGCAGGTCTTTCGCTGACGCTCGACAGGTTCGACGAGATCAGCGCTCGCACGCCGCATCTGTGCAGCATGAGCCCCGGCGGGCCGCACCATATCCAGGACCTCTACGCCGCAGGCGGAGTCCAGGCCGTGATGGCGCGTCTTGTGCAGGGCGGTCTCATCGACGGGAACTCGCTTACAGTAACAGGGAAGACCGTAGCCGAAAATCTCGAGGGGGTTGTTGTAAAGGACGACGCTGTTATCCGTCCGCTCGACAGACCGTACCACGCCCAGGGCGGGCTTGCCGTACTCAAAGGAAACCTCGCTCCGGAAGGGAGCGTTGTCAAGCAGTCCGCCGTTGATCCTTCAATGTTGAAGCACTCCGGTCCGGCCCGCGTCTTCGACAGCGAGGAAGCGGCGTCGAAGACCATTCTTGAGAAGGGGATCAAGGACGGCGACGTGGTTGTCATCCGTTACGAAGGCCCCAAGGGCGGACCGGGGATGCGCGAGATGCTTACTCCGACCTCTTCGCTCGCCGGAATGGGGATGGATAAGACCGTCGCGCTCATCACCGACGGACGGTTCTCCGGCGCTTCACGCGGCGCATCTATCGGTCATGTCTCTCCGGAGGCGGCTGCGGGCGGAATGATCGGCCTCGTGAAAGAAGGAGACATCATCGAGATCGACATCCCCGCACGGAAACTGCACCTCGCCGTTCCTGAAGACGAGATCGCCCGCCGCAGATCGGAATGGAAACCTGTAGAGACCCAAGTCGACAGTCTTTTCCTCAACAGGTATCGCGAGTTTGTTACATCCGGCTCCAAAGGAGCGGTGTTCAGCGACTAATGATTTTTGCTGTGAAGGGGCTTTCTCCGGAAGCCCCTTCTCGCTTTCCAAAGGGGGAAAAGAATGTGGGGGAGAGGGAGAATACCGAAGCCCGCATCCTCGACGCGGTAGGGACCATCCTTTCAAGAAAAGGTTTCCGGTACCTTGGGGTGAACGCCATTGCCCGGGAAGCTTGTGTGGACAAGGTGCTCATCTATCGTTATTTTGGAGGGCTTCAACCGCTTCTGCGGACGTTTTTCACGCGGAGGAAGTACTGGCCGACAACCTCGGAAATCCTGGAGACCGCCGGTGAAGGCGAGGCCGATCCGGCGACGAGGGCGTACGCGATCCTCAGGGGGTATCTCCGGGAGCTGAAAAAGTCGGATGCTGCCCGTGAAGTTCTGCGGGGAGAAATTGCAGGAAGAGAAGACGTCGCTTCGGAAACGGCGGAAGAACGTTACCGGCAGGGGATGGAGCTGCTCGACCTTCTTCGTGAACCCGATAAGGAGACGGAAGGACTGACCGAGATGGCCGCGCTCCTCTCTGCGGGATTCACTTTCTTGCTGCTGCGAAAGGATGTATCCTCCCGGTATCTCGGGCTCGACCTGCGGAACGAGGAGACGTGGGAGCGACTGGAGAAAGCCATACACCTTCTTGTGAAGTTGTATTACAAGGAAAAGGCCCCGCCGGAGGGGCGAGGCCTTGCAGGACAGGAAGAAACTACTTGATCTTTTTAAGCGTTTCGACGAGCGCCTTGCCGAAGTGCGCCAGATCGGAAGGCGTGCGGCTTGTGACGATATTCTTCGAAACGACTACCGCCTCGTCAACCCATTCCGCTCCGGCGAGAATCATATCGTCCTTGATGCTCTTGTAGGAAGTGGCGCGAACGCCTTCCAGAATACGCGCCGATACAAGGACGCTGCCGCCGTGGCATATTGCCGCGACGACGCCGCCGTTGGCATGGACGTCCCTGACGAAATCAACGATTGCCTTGTGTGTTCTGAGCTTATCGGGGCCCCACCCTCCGGGGACGACGACGCCTGCGAAGTCCTTCGCGGAGATCTCCGAAGGAGATTTCTCCGAGCGGATCACGCCGCCCATCTTCCCGGTATAGCTCTTTCCCGCTTCCGGGCCGACGATGACGAGATCGTACCCCTCTTCCGCAAGACGGTAGTAGGGGTACCAGAATTCGAGGTCGTGAATGGTCTCCTCTGTAAGTACGGCTATTTTCTTGGACATACTCTGTCCCTCCTTCTTTTGGTGATACGATTGTTGAAACTCTTCACGTTTATAGTCTATCATAAAACATCCTTTACAGGAGGCGATGACAATGACATTGAGGGATAATTCTGTGATTAAGGCGATTCTCTCCCGGAGGAGTATCAGGAAGTTTCGCTCCGATGCTGTATCGCCGGAGATGCGCGACCTGCTTCTGGAGTGCGCATTTGCCGCGCCGTCGGCGCACAACCGGCGTCCGTGCCACTTTATTGTTCTCGAGGATCGGGCTTTGCTCGATGCGGTGGCGGAAGTCCACGACTCGGGGAAAATGCTTTTTCAGGCGCCCCTGGCGATCGCCGTCTGCGCCGAAACCGCATCCTATCCTGAGGGAGATCTTGCCTGGGTGGAGGACTGCTCTGCGGCTCTTGAGAACATCCTTGTCGCCGCAAAGGGGCTTGGCCTCGACGGCGTCTGGCTGAAAGTGATGGGGCGTCACCCGCGGAACGAACTGGTGCGTCCTGTTCTCGGCGTACCGGAATCGGTGCAGATTGTGGGTATCGCCGCGCTCGGATTCGGTGCGGAGGAAAAAAGTCCCTGCGAAGGAATCAAAGAAGACCGCGTGCACAAAAACCGTTGGTAAATAAACACCCGGGAAGAGCATTCATGCGTGTTGGGACAGCTCACTACTCCTCCTGACGTGATACAATATACAGGTTATGCTGTACACGTCGCCGGCTTTTTGCACGGCGAATCAGCTTTGGAGGTTGAAGGATCGTATGGACGAACAAAAAAGTGAAATGCCCATTGGCAAGGTGCTCCCTCTTCCTCTGGTAGAGGAGATCAAACACAGCTATCTCGATTACGCGATGAGCGTCATCGTGGGGCGCGCGCTCCCCGATGTGCGGGACGGTCTGAAACCGGTGCAGCGGCGGATTCTGTACGCAATGATGGAGCTGGGGCTCCGGTCAGGATCCTCGTATAAAAAGTCGGCGCGCGTCGTGGGAGAGACGATGGGTAAGTACCACCCGCACGGCGACGCGGCGATCTACGAAACCATGGTCCGAATGGCGCAGGACTTCAGCATGCGCTATCCGCTGGTCGACGGACAGGGCAACTTCGGCTCCATCGACGGCGATCCTGCGGCGGCAATGCGATACACCGAGGCCAAACTCTTCGAAACAGGAGAGCTGATGCTGGCGGATATCGACGAAGACACCGTGGAATGGGGGCCGAACTTCGACGAATCGCTCAAGGAGCCGTTGACCCTGCCCTCGATGATCCCGAATCTCCTGGTGAACGGAAGTTCCGGGATCGCTGTGGGCATGGCGACGAACATTCCCCCGCATAACCTGTGCGAAGTTGTGGATGCACTCGAATACCTGATTGAAGCCGACGGAAATATTGAGTTCGGCGAGATTTACGCGCGGCTGCCTGGCCCTGATTTCCCGACCGGCGGAGTGATTCTCGGACGCAATGGCATTATCGACGCGTACCGCACCGGGCGGGGAAAGATTATCCTCCGCGGAAAAACGCATGTGGAGGAGGGGAAGAAAGGCAAGACCTCGATCGTCATCACCGAAATCCCCTTTATGGTGAACAAAACGCTGTTGATCGAGACGATCGCCTCCTGCGTGCAGGAAAAGCACATAGACGGCATTTCCGACATCCGGGACGAGTCGGACCGTGACGGACTTCGCGTCGTTCTCGAACTGCAGCGCGACGCCGACGCGGAACTTGTGCTCCGCCAGCTTTACCGCCGCACACAGCTCCAGTCGACATTCGGAGTCATCAATCTCGCGCTGGTGGAGAACAGTCCGAAAGAGCTCCCCATCACCGACATGCTCTCTCTCTTCCTCGAACACCGCCGCGACGTCGTCCGCAGACGGACGCAGTTCCGTCTCGACAAGGCCCTCGCCCGTGCGCATATCGTCGAAGGGCTCGTCAAAGCGCTTGATATCATCGACCAGGTCATCGCGACCATTCGGGCGGCGCAGACGACGCAGGAAGCAAGGGAAGGGCTGGTCGACACCCTCGGATTTTCGGAGCTTCAGGCGCAGGCGATACTCGAAATGCGCCTGCAGCGCCTCACAGGCCTTGAAAGGGAAAAGCTCGACGCTGAGCTGGCCGCGCTTCTCGCCGATATCGAACGCTTCCGGAGCATTCTTGGCAATGCGAAAATTCTGGACGGCGTGATCAAAGACGAACTGAGTCTCCTGAGGAAGAAGTTCAGCAGCCCCAGGAGGACGGAGATAATCGACAGTTACGAGGAGGTCTCCGTTGAAGATCTCATCCCCGAGGAAGATATCGTCGTGATTCTCTCCAAGGACGGCTATCTCCGCCGGAAGAGCCTCGACGAGTACGTCCCGCAGGCGAGGGGCGGAAAGGGCCGGAAAGGCGCCGCGCTCCAGGACGAGGATGAGATCGCCGTTTTTGCGGTGACGAACACCCACAAGGACATTTATTTGTTTACATCCTCCGGGCGTGTGCTCGCGATACGGGGGCACATGATTCCGGAATCACGCTCCGGCAAGGGCAAACTCGTCGGGAAGCTTGTGCCGCTGGAGGACGGAGAGACGGTCGTCTCCATGTACGGACGGAGCTTGGAGGGTAAGAGCTATCTCTTCTTCGCGACGAAAAACGGCATAGCGAAACGTCTGCAACTTTCGGAGATTTTGCGCATTAACAGGGGAGGGAAACGAGTGCTTACCCTTGATGAAGGCGACGAAATCGCGCAGGTGCGCCTGACGTCCGGGGATGACGAACTGCTCTTTATGACCGCTGCGGGACAGGCTCTCCGCGTTCCCGAACAAGAGTTCCGCGCAATGGGGAGGGCCGCGCGCGGCGTCAAGGGTATACGCCTTGCAAAGGACGACTCCGTAATAAGTTGTGAAGTCGTGAATAAAGAG
>JAHDKR010000047.1 GCA_018436785.1 Synergistaceae bacterium
AATGAATGCGATCCTGCCGCCTGGGAAGAGCAGATCAGCATGATGGAGATGGTTCTCGACCCCGACGCCCTTGCGGCGGCCGTAAAAGGCATTCGGGACCAGTTCAGCAAATATTCGGTGTAAAACCAAGACGCGGCCCCCGGCGAGAAATCGCGGGGGCCGTGTTTAGTTCGATGAAATATTCGTGAGCATGTCCGGCTCACTGCGGTCGGGGAGCTCCGTTCTCCGCGGACGGCGCGAACGCACCGTGCCTGATGAACTTGAAGACCTCCTCCACAAGCTCGTCCGTCGGCTCCTTTCCGTCGAAGACGATGCACTTCAGGGCCACGAAGTTGTAGATTCCCATCAGGATGTAGGAGAAGTACTCCGGGTCCATCTCCGTCAATTCGCCGCGCTTCTGCGCGTCGCCGATGCGCGTGACGTAGCGGGCGGCGAAGCTCTCGTAGTAGTTCTTGAACGCTTCCATATCGACGAACTGCGCCTGCCAGACGATCTTGAAGAGCCCGATGTGCTTCGAAGCGAACGAGAGGAACGTCTTGAGCCCGACGAACTCGGCCTCCTGCTGCGTCCGCGCCCCGGAAGCGGCGGCGCGTATCTCCCGCCTGAGGCGGCGGCCCAGTTCGTCCAGCAGGTAGCGGAATGCGCTGATCTTGTCGGGAAAGTAGATATAGAACGTCCCGGAGGCGATCCCCGCTTTTTTCGCGATGTCGCTTATCTGCGTGTTGTAGTACCCGCTCTCCGCGAACAGCTCCTCCGCCGCGTCGCAGATGCGCTGCAGCGTCTCCGCCCCCCGTGCCGTCTTCGGTTTTTTGACCAGATTCACGCTACCACCCCGTTCGACGAATTACTCCGCCTCACATGATAGCACAGAAGGGGCGGGAGGGCGGGTCCCGGGGAAGCGAGTAGAGAGAGTAGTGAGCTCTGTTCTCCGGAGAGGAGGAGACGCACGCCTGCGAACGTTCTCGTCGGGCGGGGCCTCCGTTTCCTTCCGTCAGTTGCGTTGCTCTTGTTCTCAATCGGTCTCCTTTTTCACAACTTCTCGCGCACTTCATTTCGAACTGCCGACGGACTCCAGGAGCACTCTGCCTTTGGCTGTGAGCCGGTACTTCTGGGTAGGGCTTTTCGGCGAGTCGGGCTGCGTCATTTCGATCAAACTTTCTGCAAGAGCGGGCTCCAGATAATTACGGGAGAAGCTGACTCTATCTCTGATACGGACAGCTTTCATCAGTTCCGATCTACTCAACTCGGAAGTGCAGGCTGCCAGCAATTTTTCTACTTGCTGGGTTACTTGCTGGGTTACTTGCTGGGTTACTTGCTCGACGCCCTCTCCCGGCTGGATTCGCCCTGAAGAAACAGGAGAGCTCGCCGCGATCAACATCAACTCGAAATCCTTGCTTGCCTTGCCGTTGCGGATAACAGGGCGGACATAGCCAAGTCCGGTCCATTGGGAAATTACGTCGTTCAAGCCCCAACCGGCATTTTCACTGAAACCGATGCGGCGAGACGCTACGGCGATAGTCGGATTGCGAACCTCCTTCGGACCGGGGGCGAGCAGATCGCCGGTGGCGAAGGCGTCGCTGCGAGCCGATTCCGCAACAGGAATATGGTGGAGTTTCTCGGTGTTTGGGAACAGCTCTATAACCCGAATTTTTTACCCCCTCGAATTCGAGGGGTTTCGAAGAGAAGCAGGGCTGAACGCTTTCACGCTCTCGCCGAAGAAGTGGATACAATCTACAGATGCAATCGGCATTACGGTCAAATCCGGACGCGGCGGCGGGACGTTTGCGCATAAAGACATCGCGTTTGAATTTGCATCTTGGATTTCGGTGGAATTCAAACTCTACATCATCAAGGACTACCAGCGGCTGAAAGCCGATGAGAACAGCAGAATCTCTCTTGACTGGAACGTGAAGCGGATACTGGCGAAGGTCAACTACCGTATTCACACCGATGCCATCCGCGACAATCTCATACCGCCGAAACTGACGGCTCGGCAGCGGTCGTTCGTTTACGCCGATGAAGCCGACCTCCTGAATGTCGCACTGTTCGGGCAGACCGCCGCCGAATGGCGCAAAGCCTACCCGGAAAAGGACGGCAATATGCGCGACCACGCGACGATCGAGCAACTGCTCGTGTTGGCGAACCTCGAAAACGTCAATGCTCTCTACATAGGCAAGGGCATGGCGCAGGAAGAGAGAATCACCGAACTTAACCGACTTGCTCGCCAACAGCTCGCGCAGTTGCTTGATAATAGCAGCGTCAAAGGTATGAAGGCGCTTGACCAGAAGCAATGATACTGTGTTTCTATGGGATCGGAAAAGCTGTGGACTTTCTTCCCTTCCTCAACTATTAAGGGGACAGCCCTATACCGTGATGAATCTGCTCCACCCATCCGGGCAGTACGCATCGGGCATCGCCGGGACCATAAAACAAACTGCCGGAGACAGTCTGTCAACGGTCTCCGAGGGGCTTGCTCGTCGAGTCCTCGTGTTTTAGTCGGCGATCACTTTCTGCCGTCGCGTATCTCCTCCAACTGCGATGGGGAAAGGCCGGTGTAGCGGAGAATCTTCTCCTCTGGTTCGCCGGCTTCGAGCATCGCCAGAGCGATGGAGATTCCCATTTCAAGCTGTCCCTTCTCTCGTCCTTCTTCTAGTCCTTCCTTCCGCGCCTTTCTAAACTCTTTTTGCATGTAGGTCAGCATCACGTCAGCCTCCTCCCGTTCCAGGCAGAGGTCCAAAGCATCGTCGATCTCCAGACCTTCCTTCTTCATCAGGATTCTCAAGTACCCTCGCAGATGATTCGTCGTCAGCTCCCGCTCTTCGTCCGAAAGGTCGAGGAGAAATATCCGCAGCCGCTCCGCCGCCTCCAGAAA
>JAHDKR010000197.1 GCA_018436785.1 Synergistaceae bacterium
CCTGGGTTCCGCTCGTGCTCGCGTGGTTCGGCATCGCCAGCTTCGCCACGCTCTTCGGCGTGGAGGAGGGGGAGTGGTACGTCTTCCTGAACAACCTGAAGTTCTCGATGGTCTTCATCATCTTCATCGGCGCGTTCTACCCGATCCTCTCGGGGACGATGCACGGCGTCTCCGGCGTGCGCTCCATCCTCGTCGACTCGGCGCGGGTGCTGGGGGCCTCCGACCGCGACATCTTCCTCAAGGTGCTGCTGCCCGCCTCCCTCCCCTCCATCGTGAACGGGCTTCGCATCGGGCTGGGCGTGGCGTGGATGTGCCTCGTCTCGGCTGAGATGCTCCCCGGAAGCATCTCCGGCGTGGGCTACCTGATCACGCACGCCTACACCGTCGCCCGCACCGACATCGTCATCACCGGCATGATCGCCATCGGACTGCTCGGCGCCGCGATGGACCGGGGATTCCTCTTCGTCGAGGAGCGCGCCTTCCAGTGGCAGCGACTCACGAGGTAACGGCGATGCAGGAGAACATCGTGATCCGGGCGGCGCATATCGGAAAGACCTTCGCCTCCCGCTCGGGAAAGGAGCTGGTCGCGCTCGACAACGTCTCTCTCGCCGCAAACGAGGGGGAGTTCGTCTGTCTTCTGGGCCCCTCCGGCTGCGGCAAGTCCACCCTGCTGCGCATCCTCGCGGGGCTGGAAACGCATTTCGAGGGAAACGTCTTCAGCGAGGGGGAAGAGGTCGCGGGGCCAAGCCGCAAGCGCGGCATGGTCTTCCAGGAATACTCGCTCTTCCCGTGGCGGAACATCGAGGAGAACGTGGCGGCGGGGCTTGAATTCGCCGGCGTCCCGGCGGACGAGCGCAGGGAACGGAGTCTTCGCTACCTGGAGCTCGTCGGACTCTCGGGGTTTGCGCGCGCGCTCCCGCACGAGCTTTCGGGCGGTATGCGCCAGAGGGCGGCGATCGCCCGCGCCCTGGCCGCCGATCCGCACATTCTGCTGATGGACGAGCCGTTCGGGGCTCTGGACGCCCACACGCGCATCCTGCTGCAAAAGGAGTTGCTGCGGATTTGGAGCGCCTCGCGCAAGACGGTGGTCTTCGTCACCCACAGCGTGGACGAGGCGGTCTACCTGGCCGACCGGATCGTCGTCATGTCCGCCCGGCCGGGGAGAATCGTCGAGGAGATCGAGGTGGACATGGAGCGCCCGCGACGGCGCGACGACCCTCGCTGGGGCGTCCTGGCGGCCCGTATCCTCGCCCTGCTCGACGAAGCGACGGCGGACGGCGGACTTTCGGAGGACGAGGAGGTAAGGTGAAGTCTCCCGCCGAAGTATAACCGCGACGCTGCCTCGACGCTCCGGAGCGGAGCGCGCGCGGTTCCTCCGGAAAGCCGAGGGAGGGCGCAGCTTTTTCAATCCACAATACGTAAGGAGAGGATAGTAAATGGGAACAATCGATCAGATCGTGCAGCACGTCCGGGAGCATATGGCCGACGGACCGGTCGCGGTGAAAGAGGCGCATGAGGCCGGAACGAAGGTGATAGGAACATACTGCACCTACATGCCATGGGAGCTTGCGGACGCCGCCGGAGCCATAACGGCGGTGCTCTGCGCGAAGAGCGACAAACCGATCGCGGCGGCGGAGGAACATCTCCCCCGCAATCTCTGTCCACTCATCAAGGCGAGCTACGGACACGCGCTGCTCGACACGTGCCCGTACTTTCACTTCTGCGACGCCGTCGTCGCCGAAACCACCTGCGACGGGAAAAAGAAGATGTTCGAGCTGATGAGCGCGTTGAAGCCGCTGTATATGATCCGTATTCCGCACAGTTCGAGCCGCCCCGAGGATCTGGAGCAGATGAAGCGCGAATTTTGGAAGACGAGGGAGTATATCGAGAAGGTCGCCGGACGCGCGATCACCGACGACGCCCTGCGCGAGTCCATCGCCCTCAGGAACAGGGAGCGGAGCGCGCTGCGGTCCCTCTGGGAGCTGAGCGCGCTGGACGAACCCCCTCTTTCCGGTCTTGAGGTGCACCAGTTCGGCGAATACATGCAGTATCGTTTCGACAAGCGGAAGGACGTTCCCTGGCTCGAGGAGCAGGTGAAACGCATCCGGAGCGCGTGGGAGAGCGGCGAGCGCCGGGAGCACGGAAAGAAGCCGAGAATCATGATCACCGGATGCCCGACGGGCGGCGTCGTGAAGGTGATCGAAGCCGTGGAGAACGCCGGTGCCGTCGTGGTCTGTTACGAGAATTGCGGCGGACAGAAGGAACTCGGCTACCTCGTGGACGAGACCAAAGAGCCGATGGAGGCGCTTGCGGAGAAGTACCTCGCCATAGGATGCTCCATCATGAGCCCCGACACGAACCGCATGAATTCCCTGCGTTCGCTCGCGGAGCGCTACAGGGTCGACGGAGTGGTCGAGGTGCTGCTCACCGCATGCCACACCTACGCGGTGGAGTCGTACTCCGTGCGGAATCTTGTACAGTCCCTGGGGAAGAAGTACCTTCTCGTGGAGACGGACTATTCGGAGGGCGACAAGGAGCAGATCGCCACGCGGATGGACGCCTTCGTCGAGATGATGTAACCCCCGCATACGCGGGACAAACGAAAGGAGAAGAGAGATGTTGAAAAAACTGGGAATCATTGCGCTTGCGGTCTTTCTTATGGCGGGGGCGGCGTTCGCGTCCGACCTCGAACCGAGCGGCAAGGGGATGCGGGTCTGGTTCGACGCGGGCGGTTCGGCGGGC
>JAHDKR010000067.1 GCA_018436785.1 Synergistaceae bacterium
AAAGCAACCCAGCTGATCGCACGGATTAATCAGAGAATGAATGTGGAACTGTCACTGATGGAGGTCTTTATGAGACCGACGGTGGCAGAAATGGCTGCAGTAATTGAGGAACTGCAGGAGAGTCTTTATGAATCGATTGAATCGATTCCGGAAGCTGAATACTATCAAGTCTCTGCTGCCCAGCAGCGAATTTATACTCTGGCGATGATGGACAAAGACGGAATCTCCTATAATGCTCCGGTGGTTTTAGAAATAGATGAGTTGATAGATATATTGAGGCTGGAATCAGCTTTTAAAGCATTAGTGACCAGACATGAAGCATTACGGACAGGCTTTACAATGGTGGAAGATAAGGTTGTTCAAAAAATTCTGCCAGAGGTGGATTTTGCCATTGAGTTTATTGAAGTAGAAGAATCGGCAGTTAAAGAGATCATTAACACCTTTATTAGACCTTTTGATTTAGAGAATGCACCTCTGCTCAGGGTGGGAGTGGTCAGGACTCCTGAGAGAATGTTGTTAATGCTTGATATTCATCATATTATTGCAGACGCGGTATCCATGAAGGTGATCTTTACCGAGTTAAATGCTTTGTATGAGGGTATAGATTTAGAGCCATTGGAGATTCACTATAAAGATTTCGCTGTATGGCAGAACGAACTATTTTTATCGGATAAGCTAAGAAACCAGGAAGAATATTGGCTGGAGAAGTTTACAAGGGAGATACCAATTTTAAATCTACCTACAGATTTTAAACGTCCAGCAGTGATGAGTTTTGAGGGTGATTCAATATACTTTGCTCTGGATAAAGAACTTACTATAGAATTAAATCAATTCACTATAGAGCGGGAAATGACCCTCTTTATGACCTTATTCGCTGTCTTTAACATCCTTTTAGCCAAATATTCTGCTCAGGAAGATATCATTATCGGTACACCAACGGCAGGTAGAAGACATGCTGATCTGGAGAATATTATCGGAATGTTTGTAAACACTCTAGCCTTACGCAATTATCCGGTGATGAAGAAGACCTGTGAGGAGTTTTTAGGTGAGGTTAAAGAGAGTTCACTGAAGGCATTTGATAATCAGGACTATCAGTTTGATATGTTAATTGAAAAACTTGAGTTGAAGAGAGATACTGCCCATACTCCTCTCTTTGATGTGATGTTTGCCTTCCAGAATGCTACTGATGTTCAGGGTTATCTCGAAGAATCAGGATTAAAGTTTATTCCGTACGATTTTGAATATAAGATAGCTAAATTCAATCTGGTATTAGTAGCCTATGAGATGGATGACCGGATTCATTTCAAATTCGATTATAGTACAGCCTTATTTAAGCGGACTACAGTAGAGATTATGGGTCGATATTTTGTTAACATATTGAGGAGCTTGATTGCAAATCCAAATACGGTCTTACAGGATATTCAACTGATCACTGAAGAAGAGAGAACTAAACTAATATATGAGTTTAACGCGACAGAGAGTGAATATCCAGAAGATAAAACTATCCAACAGCTTTTCGCTGAACAGGTTGATCAGACCCCCGATTGTCTGGCAGTAGTAAACGATCGAGAGGTGACCTATAAAGAATTAGATGTACTCTCAGATCAGTTGGCAAGGATGTTAGTGGTCAAAGGAGTTAAAGAAGAGAGCATTGTGGGAATCATGGCTGACCATTCGATAGAGTTAATAGTCGGAATCCTTGGTATTTTAAAGGCTAATGGTGCTTTTTTGCCGATTGATCCCGACTATCCGGAGAAAAGAATTAAGTATCTGCTTACTGATAGTGGATGTAAAGTCCTCTTAACCCAGAGCCATCTGCTGGATGGGATTACAGAGTATGTAGAAAATCATATGGGAGAAGACCGTCCCGGAAAAGACTCTGCCGGAGACAACTTTACCGGGGAAGTTATCTGTCTGGATAACTTAGAGAAGTCCATCACTGGAGAAGGAGAACTTACAGGAGGTTGTGGTCCGGAAAATCTGGCCTATGTGATCTACACATCCGGATCAACGGGTCTTCCAAAGGGAACATTGGTTCAGCAGCGTGGAGTAGTTAATTACATAACCTGGGCGAAAAAAGTCTATCTGGAGGGAGAGCAGATTAGTGTTCCTCTGTACTCATCCATAGCTTTCGACCTGACGATCACTTCCATCTTTGTTCCCCTGCTTTCGGGAAACAGGATTGTAATCTATGACGCTAAAGATAAGGGTGGAGTGATTACGAAGATTATCGAAGAAGATCGGGTCGATCTGATCAAACTAACTCCGGCCCATCTAAAGATCATTCAGGAACTGGATGTGCAGAATTCACGACTTAAGACTTTGATTGTCGGCGGGGAGAATCTGGGCACAGAACTTGCCAATAGGATTTATCACAAGTTTGCGGGTAATCTGAGGATTTATAATGAATATGGCCCAACGGAGACAGTGGTTGGATGCATGATCCATCGGTATAATCCTGAGTTGGATAATGGCAGCTCAGTACCGATAGGCAAACCGGCAGACAATGTAGCGATTTATCTACTGGATGCCAATCTGGAACCGGTGGGTATAGGAATACCTGGTGAGCTATACATCTCTGGTGATGGTGTGAGTAGGGGTTATCTAAATCAACCTGAACTTACAGAAGAGAGATTTACCGGGAATCCATTCATTGAAGGCTGGCGGATGTACAGGACAGGGGATTCAGGGCGGATGCTTTCGGACGGGAATATTGAATTCCTGGGTAGAATTGATCAACAGGTAAAAGTCAGAGGTTATCGGATTGAACTGGCAGAGATTGAAGAACAGCTTCGCTCCTATGAAGGTATTAAAGAAGCAGTGGTGATTGATGAGAGAGATACTGCTGGTGAGATCTATCTTTCGGGGTATGTT
>JAHDKR010000070.1 GCA_018436785.1 Synergistaceae bacterium
TCATTTCGACGACGTCGGTAAATCCTCTCACCGAAGGATCGCGGGCGATTGCATCGGCTTCCCGCAGCGCGGCGAGCGTTTCATCGCCGGGGCGCTCTTCTTCCAGGGCGTCGACGGAGCCCAGCACACGCGCGGCATTCCCTTCCGAGAGATTGCGGAAGCGTCGGTACAGCTCTTTTCTTTTCGTCGGTTCAAGCGTAGCCCGAGACATTGTTCCCCTCCCGATGCGCTCCTGTGCGCACCTGTATTGTATCTCATGCCGTTCGTGCCGTTCAACAGAAGGAACGCGGCCTTTTCCAGGATTATTTTCGAAAAGAGCGATAAATTTCCATGCGTACTACTCGCTCTTCTCCGTCAGGAGGTTTTCATAGTTCGTCGATCGCGGTGGGGCTAGTTGTACACTGTGCTTCTATGGCCGATCTCCACCACCAGCACCAGGAGCCTGCCGTCTTCGATACGGCACAGGACGCGCCAATCCCCCACGCGATATCGCCAGAGACCGGACAGATCGGCTGTCAGTCCCTTGCCGCGAGAACGCGGGCTTTCAAGTTTTTCCAGCTCGGACAGGTATCGTACGATCCGCAGAGCTTCGGTAGCATCGATGGCGGCCAGCTGTTTCTCGGCACGGCGGGAGAGTTCAATCCTCCAGCCCAAGACGGCGCCTCACTTCATTCAGAGGAGAAGAGGCGCCTCCGTCGAGAAGGTACTCTTCGTAAGCGGCCGCAGCAAGAGCGGCGTCCTCCATATCGTCGATGTATGCCTCGATGGCTTTGCGGGCATACCATGTCTTGGTCCGGCCCGTCTTTCGCGCCAAGGCGTCAAGGCGCGATGAGAGTTTTTCGTCCAATCGGATAGCAAGCATAGAAACTCCTCCTTTTCATGCTATACAAGTATAGCATGAAAAACCGCTCCAATTCCGGAGCTGCTATAGCGTTGAGTGTGCTTCATGGAAGCGATGTCCGCTGATTTCTGCTCACGGGGCAACTCTCCGAGACCTTACGATCCAGCGAACAAGCGCTTGACGCATCGCTTTTCAAGATGTACAGTAAGATGTACAGAAAAGGAGGTGCTCCCATGAACACGATAACCTATACAGCGGCGCGGGCGAATCTTGCGGATACGATGGATAAGGTCTGCAACGATCATGAAGCGATCATCATCACGCGCAAGAGCGATCAGGCCGTCGTTATGATCTCGCTGGAGGAGTACAACGCCCTTGAAGAAACGGCGCATCTGCTGCGGACACCCGCCAACGCAGGGAGGCTGCTCTCGGCCGTCGCTCGGCTGAGGGCCGGTAAGGGCGTGGAGCGGAAGCTGGCCGAATGAGGGTTGTTTTCGCCGACGAGGCGTGGGAGGATTATCTGTACTGGCAAAAACAGGACAGGCAGATGGTCGAGCGGATCAACAAGCTGATCAGGGAGATTCAGCGGGACCCGTTCGCGGGAAGAGGAAAACCCGAAGCCCTGAAGCATGCTCTGGCCGGTTTTTGGTCGCGCCGAATAACCGGAGAACACCGTATCGTCTACAGCGTCGAGGACGATGCGCTTTTGATCGCGCAACTTCGGTTTCATTATTGAAACTGGTCCGACAGGGCCGAGAACCGCTTCTTTAGACTCGTTACTCCGATTGCACATCCCCTACTCGTGCAGGAAGACCTTGATGTCGATTTTCAGCCAGTTTCCTTGCGTCTGCTTGGCGGAGATCCTTCCGAAGAGCAGTTTGCCCGCGTCCATGAGGCGCGAGAACACCGCATTGTCGGCTTTCGGGACATAGCCGATTTTAACGCCGTCTTTATTCCTGATGACGATCGCCCGCTTGTCGTACGGATTGTCGGGTTCGCGGAAGAAGTCGAGCGCGTCGCCGACGTTGAGGTGCGGCTCCAGTTCCTCGATTCCCTCCACATAGCTTGTTCCTGCAACGTACGTGTCGAAGAGGAATATATCCCTTTCAAACGGTTTGCCGACAACCAAGTCGCCGCCTTTGCCGTGAAACAGGCCGACAAGGCTGCCGCCTTCGCTCTTTACCAGTTCCGCCATGTGCTCACCTCAGCATTTCGTCGATCTTCGCCGTGTACGCGGCAAGCGTCTCGCGCAATCGGGCGATGTACTCCTGAAGCTCTGCCTTGCGGGCTTCCGTCTTCTCCGGGCTTTGAACGACCGGCTTCATCGTGTACGGATACTCCGTCTTGATCTCGGCTATCCTGTCTTTCACCTTCCGAAGCAGCGTGGACAGGCGTTCTTTCTCCTTGGTCAACTGTGTTGTTGCATCCGGTCCATCGTAGAGCGGCGCCGGTTCGGCGACCATCGCGGCGATGATGCGAAGCCCGTCCAAGTCGCCGTTTCCGTACGCGGTCACGGCATTTTGGAAAAGCTGCATCTTCGCGGCGCTCAAATCCGGGTGGAGATCCGGATGCAGCGCTTTCACGACGGCGCGGTACAAGCTCTTGAGTTCGCGGGTTTCCTCGTCGGAGAGCAATCTGCCATGGCTTCGCTCGATGGCGGCGTTCATTTTTTCGATCCGCTCGTTCAGCTTCGCCTGATATTCGGCGAACGCGATATCGAGAAGCTCTTCGATTTTGGAGAGGACGACTTTCTCCTGCCGGTTCTTTTTCGCCTGTATCAACTCGGCCTTTCTCTTCATGCGCAGAACGGCGCACTCGATCTCGTACGCCTTGTATTCGAGGGCGCCGATGGAGAGCATATACGCCGTTTCGATGTTTTTGCACTCGACAAGCAGAAGCTCGTCGCGTTCAAGGACAAGCATGGAGAGTTCCGTACGGAGCTTTTCCACCTCGGATTTCAGTCTTTCGAAGTCCTGAGAGAGCATAATAACGGCGGCGTCCGTGGTATCAGGGCGTTCGCCGTTCGGCTCAAGAGAGAGTTTCAAGGCATATCCCCCATCCTCCGCAGCCCGGAAGAGAGTTGTTGACGGCGTTGACGATGGCGACCACATGCAGCGTGGTGATGTCCGCCTTGATGACGGTCAGCATGGCGCTATTCTCCGACCGTGTCCGCACCTTTTTGGAAGAGGGGGCATCATTTGTACACGTCTCCCCTGGAATCTATAGATACTACTCGAATCGTCGCCGTATTTTCATCGATCAGCAACAAAACCCTCCAGCCTCCGACTCTGAGTCTCCATTCAACACGGCCCTTCAGCGGCTTGATGTCGCCGGAAGGGCCGGTGTACAGCGCATCGAGCGCAGTCAATATTCGTCGTCGGTCGGGGTTCGGGATTTTTTGCAAGCGTTTCTTCGCCTCCGGGGAGAGGTTGACTTTCCAGAGATTCACCATAGTTCATCCATGACGTCCTTCAGTGGAATCTCCTTTCCTTCGGCGAACTCGGCTCTCGAAATCGCCAGACACTCCTCTTCCTCCGGAGTCAGGGGAGGCTCCAAATCCTGCCGCTCCTCCATTTCGACGTGGAGCGCATACGTCCGCAGACGTTCCACCCCTCGCGGGGAAAGTCGCCGAAGAACGCGGCGTACTTCGTTGCGCTCTTTGATAAGATTGGTCATTGGCAATCCCCCTTCTTTTATGCTGAAATAATAGTAGCACTTCCGCTAAAAAACTGGAAGTGTATGGAAAAACAGGACAGGCGGATGGTCGAGCGGATCGACAGGCTGATCAGGGAGATTCAGCGGGATCCGTTCGCGGGAATAGGAAAGCCCGAAGCCCTGAAGCATGCTCCGGCCGGTTATTGAGTCCGATCCGTCGCATTACTTCAAAACCCGTTACCCGATCACCCCCTCGTACACCGCCCGGTCCTTCTCGGAGAAGCAGCAGAAGACGACTTTCTCTATCCCCGGGCAGGTTTTGAGCGTCTCGCGTACTGTGACCACGGCGATCTTCGCGGCTTGGTCCACGGGGTAGCCGTAGACGCCGGTGCTGATACTCGGGAAGGCGATCGACTTGGCTCCCGCGCTTTGGGCTATTTCCAGGGAGCGGCGGTAGCAGGAGCCGAGGAGATCGGGTTCGCCGCTCGTACCGCCGTGCCAGACGGGGCCTACCGTGTGGATGACGTACTTTGCCGGAAGGCGGTACCCTTTGGTGAGTTTGGCGTCGCCGGTGGCGCAGCCGCCCAGCTTGCGGCACTCTTCGAGCAGTTCTGGGCCCGCCGCTCGGTGGATGGCGCCGTCCACTCCGCCGCCGCCCAGCAGGGAGTTGTTGGCGGCGTTGACGATGGCGTCCACATGCAGCGTGGTGATGTCCGCTTTGATTACGGTCAGCATGGCGCTCACTCTCCTTTTCGCCTCTTGATCAGAAGCCAGTTGAAAAAAAAGAGCGCGCTTATGAGGAGCATTGGCCCCGAAATGGAAATGTATGCGAGCAGGTCTTCCTTCCCCTTGGTCAAGACGTAATAGGACAAAGCAAGAATGAAATATGCCGCTGCGCCGAACAGTTCGAAACGCCATGAGATAACAAGAACAACTGCGAGAACCGCGGAGGGGATCATATGAATCATAAATCCCAAACACATCGACCATGCATCGGCATCTTCGGAAAAGACATCAAGAGCAAAGAGGCTCATGAATAAAATAAATCCAATCCCGAGTATCCGCGGAGCAAACACAAGCACGGTCCGCGGTATATTTTGAGACCAAGGCTGTTTGTTACGCTCCGAATTTTCCGTCGACATGGCTGTATTCTCCTTTCTGCAATCCTAATTTAATAAATCCGACAGACCTTTGCGATCGGGCTTTGTGCCGTCAAGCAAGGTCAAGGCTTTCGCCCACGTTTTTTCAGTCTCATACCTGAAAAACTCGTACAGAGGGGCCAAATTCTCCGCTTCGTCGTACTGCTGCAGGGCCGCGTAATACGTTCCCTTCTCCTCGTCGTGGACGATAAGGGGGGGATGGCCGCGGATCATGAGGTAGTAGTTCAGAAGGGTTCTGCCGACGCGTCCGTTGCCGTCGGCGAAGGGGTGGATAATTTCGAACCTCGCGTGAAAATAGGCGGCCGCCTTGAGGACGTCATCGCCCTCGTAGGCGTCTATCTCGGCGATCAGCTCCGCGACTTCTTTTTCCACATCTTCGGCGGACGACCCGACCTCATGAACTCCGGTTACGTAATCGTGCTTTTTGAATTCA
>JAHDKR010000004.1 GCA_018436785.1 Synergistaceae bacterium
AGGACGTCGACGAGGAGGCAATAGGCCTTGCCCATCCGATGATGAGGGGCGCGCTGTTGCCCGTGCATCGCAACGTGCAGCTGAAAATGAGCGTAGAGGCGGGAGGAGCTCTGTTTTTTTCAGTGGTGTCCATCTCGAAGGGGTTGGTACGCGATACCCTGCCGCTTCTCTGGGTAACGCCGGTCGGCGAGGCACGCAAGATTCAGCGGCGGCTTTTTGTCCGCGTTCCGTGTCTTTTAAAAATAGGTTTTTTCCCCCTTGAGGGCGAGAACTACAAACCCGAAAAAGAAGAGTGGATGTATGTCAACGCGAAGGATATCAGCCTGGGGGGGGTAGGTTTTACTGTTCCCCATGAGAAAGAGCGTCTTTTCCCCGAAAAGACACGCTTTCTGGTGGAGGTCATGCTTCAGGAAAAGAAGTATCTGCTGGTTGGCAAATTAGTAAAAAAAATGCCCAAAAATGAATTGTTGGAGCTGGGAATAGCCTTTGAAGGGGTGCCAGTTTTTGTGGAGAAACCGCTTGGAGGCTACATTCGTCAGCAAGAGCTGGCGGGACGCCAATCATAGAGAGCGAAGGGAATGCTATGACAGAGTCGAAGATTCGAGTGCTTGTAGTTGATGATTCCTCCTTTATGAGAAAAGTAATCAGCGACATACTGGGAACGGATCCGCGGATGGAGGTTGTCGGGACAGCTCGGGACGGAGAAGACGCTCTTCGCAAGATTGAGGAGCTTTCTCCGGCGGTTGTCACACTCGACGTCGAGATGCCCAAAAAAGACGGCTTGGCCACTCTCGAGGAGATCATGAAGCGCCGTCCTCTTCCTGTGATCATGGTGAGCAGCTTGACGCAGGAGGGCGCGCAGATTACGCTCAGGGCGCTTTCTGCCGGGGCGGTGGATTTTGTCGCCAAGCCTTCGGGGCATGTTTCGCTGAACATGCGGGACGTCTCCGCCGATCTTATTTCAAAAGTACTGGCGGCAAGCACGGCGAAAATCGTCGCTCCGCGTGAACGGCGGGAACCGCGTGTACAGCCGGTGGCGCCGTCGCCGACGCGCTCAATGGAATCGTTTTCCTCGCGCTGGCGGAAAGGGCGCCCCGAGATGGTTGCCATAGCCTCCTCAACCGGCGGTCCCAGAGCGTTGCAACAGGTGCTTTCTCAGATACCCGGGGATTTTCCGGTTCCCATTGTGATTGTGCAGCACATGCCGAAGGATTTTACGCTCTCTTTCGCAAAACGACTTGATTCTCTGTCTGAACTTGACGTCGTCGAGGGGGCGGAAGGAACGGATTTGCGTCCGGGGCTAGCCGTAGTGGCTCCTGGAGGGTATCATATGGTAGTGCGGAAGAAAGCGCCGGGAAAATTCGCTTGCGCTCTTTCCGATGCGCCTCCCCTTCTTTCCGTCAAGCCGTCGGCGAACATCCTGTTTTTGAGCGTTGCCGACGAGATCGGAGGGAGTACGGTTGGCGTGATTCTCACTGGAATGGGACGGGACGGAGCCGACGGTGCTGCCGCGCTCAAGATGAAAGGAGCGCGCATCATCGCAGAGTCTCAGGAGACGTGCGTTGTGTACGGAATGCCGAAGGCTGCGGTGGAACAGGGCGTTGTGGACGAGCTTCTTCCTTTGTACTCAATACCCGAGGCAATGATCCGAAGCGTGAGAGAATAACGACATGAAAAGACTTTACAAGGCTGGAGATGATCTGCCATGACGAATATGGATATGAGCCAGTATATGGGAGCTTTCCTCGACGAAGCGGGGGACAATCTGAAGCACCTCGACGATCTTACGCTCGTGATCGAAAAAGACCCGGGGAATTCGGAGGCTATCGCCGAGATCTTCCGGTCGGCGCACACCCTCAAAGGGATGTCCGCGACGATGGGGTTCGACAGGATGGCTTCCCTCACCCACGCCATGGAGGACATGCTCGACGCCGTCCGAAAAGGGGAATATTCATTAAGCGCGGGGGATATCGACCTGCTCTTCCGTTCGCTTGATACGCTGCAGTCAATGGTCGACGCCATACGGTCGGTTGGAAGCGACGCTTCGGTGGATACCGACGCTCTCGTAAAGTCTATACGAGCCGCGGGGGTTAACAGAGGAGCTGAACCGCCTGCGGCGGAAGAAAAAGCTCTGAACGACGAGCTCTCCGGCCAGGAGCAGAAGTGGGTGACCGAGGCCGCGGCAATGGGGTTCGGAGTGTTCGAAGCCTCCGTGACGCTCTCCTCGGACTGCCTTTTGAAGGCTGCCCGGGCATACATGGTTGTCAGCAGGCTTGACGAGATGGGGGATATCATCAAGACGGTTCCCCCGGTGGAAGCCCTCGAAAATGAGGAGTTTGCCCATGATTTCCTCGTATACGTTTCTACTCATCACAAGGCGGAGGCATTGAAGGACGCCGTAAACAGGGTGAGCGAGGTCGCCTCGGTTGAAATACGCGAGCTGTCCGCCTCGCCGGCGGAAGCGGCTTCTGAAGAGGCCGTCACTGTGGCGGCTCAGGGACCGACGCCACAGGAGGTTTCAGCCTCGTCGCCTGTCCATGAGGAAAAAACGGCCTCCCCGAAAATGCCTGCGGCAACGCCGCCCCAGCGAAAAACGGAAGCGGCGAAAAAACAGAGCCAGACGGTTCGAGTCGATATCGGCCGTCTCGATAAGCTCATGAATCTTGTCGGCGAGCTTGTCATCGGGCGCGCCCGCATCGAGCGCCTCGTGCAGGAGGCGCATCTCCGCGAATTCGACGATCCGCTCTCTCAGCTCGGCCGGATTTCCGGCGATATCCAGGAGCTCGTGACGAAACTGCGCATGGTCCCCGTCTCCTTTATTTTCGAGCGTTTCCCCCGCCTTGTCCGCGATCTTTCAAAGACGCTCGGCAAGGAGATTGAACTGGTGATGGAAGGGCAGGAGACGGAGCTCGACCGGACGGTGATCGACGAGATCGGCGAGCCGATGGTGCATATCATCAGAAACTCCATCGACCACGGTATCGAGAAGACAGAGGACCGTAAAAAAGCTGGCAAGCCCTCCAAGGGTATCATCAAAATATCCGCATACCAGGAGGGGAGCGGCGTTATCATCGAGGTCACCGACGACGGCAAGGGAATCGACGCTGCCAAGGTCCGTGCGAAGGCGCTTGCGAACGGCGTCATCACCGAAGAAGAGTCTGCCGCCATGAGCGACGAGGAGGTTGTCCACCTTATCTTCCTTCCCGGTTTCAGCATGGCGGAGAAGATCACGGATGTCTCCGGCAGGGGCGTGGGAATGGACGCGGTCAAGACGAAGGTTGAATCGCTCGGCGGGCAGTTCGATATTTCGACCGAGCTGGGCGTCGGTACGCGCGTTTTCGTCAGACTGCCATTGACGCTTGCGATCGTCCTCGCGCTTTTGATCAAGGTTGGTGAGGAGACGTACGCGCTGCCCCTGGAGAACGTCGAGGAGACCATCCTCGTGAAGAAGGAAAACGTCAAGACGGTCCACGGTACTCCTGCCACGCTGCTTCGGGGAGAAGTGCTCACACTCTGCGATCTTTCGAAAATGCTCCATACGCCGCGAGCCTCCGGCGAGGAGAACGACGAGTACCCCGTGGTCGTCGTCAAAACAGGGAAGACGCGAGTCGGCTTCATTGTCGACGAGCTGATCGGCCAGCAGGATATCGTCATCAAGTCGCTCGGCCGGTTCCTCTCGAAGATCAAGGGGATTGCGGGCGCCACCATTTTGGGCGACGGCAACGTGGCGCTCATTCTGGACGTGGCCGGTCTGCACGGCAGATAAATACAGAAGGAAGGACGCGGCATACCTCATGGATATGGAAAATTTCAGCAACATGCAGCTGGATGCCATGCGCGAAGTCGGCAACATCGGTGCGGGAAACGCCGCGACCGCACTCTCCGTCATGCTCTCCCGCTTAGTGGATATGGATGTTCCAAAAGCGGAACTGGTCTCGATCTACGAACTGGCGGAGTATTACGGGGATCCCCTCAAGCCGGTTTCCGCCGTTTTTGTCCGCTCGGAAGGGGAGTTTACGTGCAGTCTTATTTTCTTTCAGGACGAGGAGGACGCGCAAAGCCTCGTGGATCTCTTAATAAGCCAGCAGATGGCCGGTATGGCGCTTGACGATATTCCGCCGGAGATGCGGGACAGCGCGCTCACCGAGGTCGGGAATATCATCCTGAGCTCTTTCCTGAACGCCATCAACGTCCTCATGGGGGGAACGCACAGCATTTCCGTTCCCGGAGTTGCCCACGACATGATGGGATCCATACTCCAGGTGATCGCCTCCATCTTCGGGCAGACTGGCGAGTACGCCCTTATCGTCGATACGACGCTCAAGGTCGGCGATATCGAAAAAAATGTCTCCGGAAAGGTTGTCATGCTTCCTGATCCAGGGTCGCTTGAAATCCTCTTCAGAAAGCTGCAGGTGCTCTGAGTCATGGAAAAAGCCCATCATGTGGGAATGGCGGATCTCATCGTTGTCTCCTCCCCAGAGATGTTGATGACGCTTGGACTGGGTTCGTGCATCGGTCTTGTTCTTTACGACCAGACGGCAAAGGTCGCCGGCATGGTGCATATCATGTTGCCCGACAGCCGGGGCGCCGGAGCGAAAGCAGCGGAAAAACCGGGGAAATTCGCCGATACGGCGGTGCCGGCGTTGATCAATGCGGTGTGCGCGAAGGGAGCGCTTCGCACACGGCTGAAGGCAAAACTTGCCGGAGGTTCGCAGATGTTTGCCCTTCCGGGCGCCGAGACGGATTTTCTCGCCGTCGGAAGCCGGAATGCAAAGGAGACGGTCGATCTGCTGAAAAAGACGGGTATTCCTCTCGTGAACTCCGATGTGGGAGGGAACAAGGGGCGTACCGTTGAATTTTCCACGGTGACGTGGATGCTTACCGTCAAAGTGCTCGGAAAGGGGAAAACCGAGATTTGACGGAGTTCTCGAAGGGAGAGGAGCGCATGGAACAGGATTTAGAGGAAGCCCGGTCCCACGTGGAGCCTGACGTTCAGGTTTCTGAGGACTATTCTCCTTCTTTGCCGGAGCAGGAAGCGACGGAGCAAAAGCGTACGCTTTTCGATTCGCTTCCTTCAGAGTCGGTGCAGGAGCTGTGCGTCCTTTTCGGCTGTACCCGCGAGGCGCTCGAGGCGATTCTCTCCACTTCTTCGGGTGATCCGGCCCATATTATCTCCCTGGTGCAGTCACTCTCCCCCGCCTTTATCGCTATCAAGCTTCGTTTCGAGACCCGAAAAAGAGGTGAACTGGGCGGCGCGGCCTGCATCATCGCCAAAGGGAGTTCCGGGGAATTTCTGGACCAGACGTTATGGGTCAGTTCCAGGGAGCTGCCCTCCTCCTTCAGTATAAACGCCGACTGGGAAGCTGTTCGGAACGGCATCCAAAAGATGGGGAACAATCCGGACAGAGGTCTCTTCCCCAAGATTCTCAAGGTACTGCGGGATGTTTTCAGCCCGACCGCGGTAAACGCGCTTTTCTCCTCGCCGTCGGCGAAGGAGAAGATTATCACCTCGCTTGAGAAGGCGTTTGTAGATCTCTACCACAATGAAGCCGTCATCGAAATGAAGATTGAGACGTTCAATTGGGCTCGTCTGGAAATGGCGGGTTTAGGAGAGTCCAGGGAGCCCGTTGCAGCGGAGAAGGCGCCGGAGCCGGCTCATTCTTCCCTCCCCGGGTCTGTCGGGACGATCCAGATACTCTGCAAACCCCTTCTCGACCCGGTAAAGGGGAAGGCTGTTTCTGATCTTGTGCCGGGGGACCTTCTTATGGTCGAAATCGAAAAGACCGGGGGCCTCTCGGGAATAATTACCAAGATCCTTGACCGTGCCGGGGAACGGCCGATTTTTCCGGTGATATCGGTGGAAAAGCTGCCCAGCGGTCAGTCGCTTATCAAGCTTTCTGTAAGCAAAGGGATAGAGGGGGTTGCCAAAATAGGCGCGGATTTGCGCCTGAAGACGGCGCCGGCCTTTTCATTCAGCGGTGCGCAAGGAGAGATCCCGGGGATCGTGAAGAAGTTTTTCATGGCCTTGCTTTTCTTTTTCGGGGGCGTCGTGCTATTGTATTGGATATTCCGAAACTAGGGAGGCGTTCCGTTGGTTTTAAAATCCTCCGATGCCGAGCTTTGGACAGAGTACCTGGCCGCCAGGGACGAGCGAAACAAGGAAAAAATCGTCAAACGATACTTGCCTCTGGTAAAGTATGTTGTGGCGCGTATGGCTGTTTCTCCTCCTTCCGGGCTGGATTATGACGATCTCCTGAGTTTCGGCGTTTTTGGTCTTCTGGACGCGATCGACCGGTTTGACATCTCCAAAGGTTTCTCCTTCCAGACATTTGCCGTTCCCCGGATACGAGGGGCGATTCTCGACGAACTGCGGAAGTATGACTGGATTTCCAGAACGGGGCGGGAGAAGCTGCAGAAGTTGGGGAGGGCTATGGAGACGGTGTTGCAGGAGAAGGGCTCTCTCTCCGACAGCGCGCTCATGGAGGCCATGGAAATGGAAGAGAAAGAGTATCGTGAAGCCTTGGAGCTGTCGAGCAGAAGCTATATCGTTTCTCTCGACGAAGTGCTTGCGTTGGACGACGGGGATGTAAGCCGCGAGGGAATCATCCCGGATGAAAGCGCGGGAGCGGGTGAACTTCTCGAAGACGAGGACGAGGTCGCCCGCGTTTCTGCGGCGCTGAAGTCTCTTCCCGAGAGGGAGATGCAGGTAATTTCTCTGTACTACTACGAAGGGCTGACCCTGAAGGAGATCGGCAATATCCTCGGAGTAACCGAATCCAGGGTATCACAGATTCACGGCAAGGCGCTTGCTTCTCTTCGTACTTTTCTTGTTGTCCGGACGTAGGCTTCCGGCGAGGAAAGAGAGGGGTTTTTCGGATTTTTCCCGCAGAACTTTCGCTGTTACTGATTCATACTTAAAAAGCAACGCGTCGGGGAGGGGAGTTCATGGCAATCGACAAGTTCCGAATGGAGGTCCGCGAGGATGGTATTTACCTTGCGGCGCAGGAGGATGCCGAATTTTCAGTACCCTCGATTGTCGGCTTTCTGAAATCCAAAGGAGTCGAGAATTTTAATGCGGCCGCCATTAGCTCTCTTGCTCATGAGAGACTGACGAGCCCCGTAAAGGTTGCCGAGAGAGATCCTGCCCTGGAGAAGGACGCGGAGTTCGATGTGCGGGTGAGTTCGGACGGCCTGCTTGCAGAGCTTTGGATTGAGCCTCCATTTGCGGACAAACCATGGCCGACTCTGGACCAGGCGCTTTCCTTTCTGCAGGAAAAAGGGGTTGTCGAGGGGATCGACCGGGAAGTCATCGCTTCGATGCTCTCCGAGAAGAACGCCCGGACATGGGTTCCGGTTGCGAACGGCGTCTCTCCCGTCGACGGAGAGGATGCTGAGATAGAATACATGGTAGAATTCGGCAGTGCAAAGCCGAAGGAGGAAGACGAGCAGGGCAGGGTGGACCTGAAGAACCTCAGCTCAGTAACGGTGATTTTAAAGGACCAGTTACTTGCGACGAAGATCCCCCCTACGGAAGGCGCCCCGGGGGTCACGGTCAAAGGCGTTCCGCTCAAGGCGAAGAACGGAAAAGATCGCCCGCTTCCTGCCGGCGCAGGAACGTACGCATCGGAGGACGGCCTTTCGCTCCATTCCATGATCGACGGGAATCTTGTGCTTAAGGGGAATAAATTGAATGTTGTTCCCGTATTTCAGGTCGACGGCGACGTGGACTACAGCGTGGGGAATATCGACTTCATCGGCGCGGTGCTCGTCAACGGCGCGGTCCGGGAAGGTTTCGAGATCAAGACCTCTGGAAACATAGAGATTCGCGGCGTGGTCGAGGGAGCGCGCCTCGTCAGCAAGGGGAATATCCTGATCAGCGGCGGAGTCAGAGGGATGAACAAGGCCTTTCTGGATGCTACGGGCGATGTGACGGCAGGGTTCATCGACCAGGCAAAGGTGCGGAGCGGAAAGGATATTTCGGTGACGAACGCTGTGCTGCATAGCGATCTGGCCGCTCACGGAAAGATCAGCGTTCTCGGCGGTAACAAGGCGCAGATCGCCGGCGGGAAGATCCAGGCCGGACTTGAGGTTGTCTGCCTTACGCTCGGGAGCGAAATGGGGACCAAGACCGAGGTGATTGTAGGCGTGCTGCCGGAGATCACCGAACGAAAGAAAGAGATCCTCGCGCTCTTGGCCGAGACGGAAGAGAAGGCGGCCAAGGTGGAGGCGAATCTGGGATTTTTAAAGAAGGCCGAAGCGATCGAACAGCTTGACGAGAATAAGCGGGCGCTTATGATCAGTCTCACAAAGGCGAAGTTCCAGATGCAGAGCCAGATCAATACAGCTCGCGATGAGCTGAAGATAATAGAGGAACAGATGGAGAGCAGCAAGACGAGAGGGTGTGTGCGAGTCAAGGGACACTGCTACCCAGGAACTACGGTCTCCATAAGAGGAATGACGTATATCGTCCGGGAAAAGCAGCAGTTCTGCGCTTTTGTCTACGATGAGGGAGAGATCAGAGTAAAACCCTACGACTACTAAACCAAACGCCGACGACTTGCAGGAAGGAGGGGGAGATCTATGGTTACGCCGGTGAATCTGCAACTGTCCCACTGGAATTTGGAACACACGGCCCAGCAGACGCGGGACCCTTCCGCGATGGCTGCGCAGGCCGGCAGACAGGGGGAGACGGTCGCTGCGGCCGAGCATAGAGATATCTCGGTGCAGGCGGCCGACTCCTCCGCCGAAGAAGAACGGCTCGGAAGGAAGAAACGGCGTGAAGACGAGGAACAAAGAGGCGGAGGTCAAGGAAGAGGACGGAAGGGAAAAAACACCCTGGAAGCAGAGGGTGAGGAAGCGCTTTCCTCTTCTCCCGCCGATACCGGTAAGTTTGATCTGTACGCCTGATTGGAGAGTGGCTTGAACGTGGCAGCGCATCCGGGAGCAAAGAATCTGGGGTATGTCCTTGTGGACGGTGCAGAAGGAGTTTTTCGGGGGGCCGTGCTGGTGACGGACTTTCGGGGAATTCCTGCGGATTTTCGATACACCGACCCCATCCGCCCTTCCCGCATAGAAAAAATACTGTACGGAAGCGCCCTCGATGTCTACCTCAAAGAGGAGCTGATACTTGAGAGTATCGTTGGGGCCGTCGAAGTACAGCCTCTTTTGTGGATCTGCAGAGATGCGGATCTGCTCGAACCGCTTGCGCGGCTAGCCAAAGCCAAAGCGGTGCTGCTTGCCCCCACCAACAGAACTCCTCTTGATGCAACCGGGGATATGGAGAAGCAGAACGATCCCGGCTCCTACCTGATTCAGGCTGATTCAGTCAGCGCGCCTCTCCGTATATCGCTCCCCCTTCCCAAGTCGAAAGAGGAAGAGGCCAAGGCAGTTTCGGCGATGCTCGTCGAGGCCGCGGCGACAATGGATTTGCTCGAACCTTTCTCCAGGATGGGAAAGGCGCTTGCAGCCCTTGGCGAGGAACACGGTGAGCAGTGAGGATATTCGCACGTATCTGGCAAGGCTCTTTCTCGGAAAAACGAAAGTACACTCTCTCCGTCCTCAAGGGAAAGAGGTTGTGCTTCGGACTACCGGGAGAGTTATAGAGACGCATCCTCTCCGCTCTCCCGAACGCGTACTTGGTTCCGCCCTGTTCGGTTCTGCGATGGATGTGCTGACTAAGGGCTTTTGTATTTCAGAGGCGGCGATCGGAGGCATTCGGGACAATATCCGCGGCGGGAAGTTCTCTTTCGACAGGCGCCTCGTGGTGAACGGCGAAAGAGTTGTGCGCGATACGCGGGTTTTTTTGCACTCCATCGGTGGATTCACTGTACGTTGTAACAGGGCTGTAGGCAGGATTTCGCCCCTTCCGATTGAAGTGCGGAATCGGCTTCCCTGGTTTCGAGGAAGGTCGAATTCTCTCAAGAAGGGAGAAGTTTTGCTTGCGCTTTACTGCCCGATACTGGAAGACGGCGTGTTGAAAAGTGTTCTGAACAAGGAGAGAGGAACGCTTCTTGTTTGGTATAATCCTCGAAGGGCGTGGAAAGCCCGGAGTTTGTTTCTTGTTCGGGACTTCTCCTCCGGGGGGAGTCTCGAATGGAAATGGATCGATATTCACTAGCGCATAATCGTAGCCTGCGGAGGTGGTTTTCACCGGAAACGAAACAGCGGCACAGCTTGTCGATGCAGTAAGGACTCAAAGTATCAACAAATAATCGTGGAGGGTAGACAACCGCATGGCAGATGAAAAAAAGGGAGACGTCACTCCCCTGGCACCGGGTGAAGTGGTAGTGTGCGTTGTAGAGCAGATTATGCCCTACGGCGCTTTTGTTCGGATTAAAAACGGACAGCGGGCGATGATCCATATCTCCGAGCTGTCCCACGGGTTCGTCAAGAAAGTCGAGGATATCCTCGCTCTTGGCCAGGAGGTCCAGGCCAGGGTAATAAAGATCGACGAGAAGGGCAGGATCGATCTCTCCCTGAAAAAAATGGAGGCCCCCCGGCCGGCTGCTTCCTTTGCTCCGCGAAGCGCTGCGGCGAACGTTCCTGAAGATCCCCGGGACTCCTTCGAGAAGAAGCTTTCGAACTATCTCAAGGCCAGCGAGGCGAAGATCGCCGATATCAACAGCAAACTCAACAGCAGCAAGGCTTCAAAGAAAAGAGGCAAACCTGCGAAGTGAAGCGGACTCTTTCTTTTTTCTCCCGGGGGCGGATTCGCCCCCTTCTTTTTGGGGAGCCGCTGAATGGAAGGGATAGATCTGTTCTGCTGCGCCAGATGAAAGGGCGTGTTTTCGACCCTTCGCTGGTTTCAGCTGTTGTGCGCCGCTGTCCGAAAGGCTTCCCTGCGGTGATACAGTGCGCGCCCCTCAAAAAAGGCAAGCCGTTCCCCACATCGTTCTGGCTGACCTGTCCTTGGCTCGTCAGGCTTTGCGGAATGAGAGAGTCCGAAGGAGCCGTTTCCGTTCTGGAAGAGACCCTGAAAATGAATCGCGCGCAGTGGACATCGTATCACTGTGATGCGGCACGCATTCGGATCCTCTCGCTCACGCCTGCGGAGCGGCGATTTCTTCAGCGTTTCCGGGCGAAAACATGGCGTGCTCTTTCCAAGGGCGGCGTCGGGGGAATTGACTATCGAAGGGGGGGCGGCGTGAAGTGTCTGCATCTCCAGGTTGCTTCCTGGCTTGCCGTCGGCCGGCACCCTGCGAAAGAGCTCCTGCAGCGCATGATGCTTCCGCGTGTGTGTGATGCGTCCTCAAAATGGGAATGCATCTGTTCATTCTGAATACATCCGAAAGGAGCTGTGCCCATGTGGAAAGGGCGTTTTACTGAATCGACCGCCGCAGTTGTGAGCGACTTTACCCAGTCTCTCGACCTCGACTGGGAGCTGGCGCCGTGGGATATCGCGGGCAGCGTCGCCCATGCAAAGATGTTGGAACGCATCGGTATTCTCACTTCCGCCGAGGCGGGGAAGATAGAGGAAGGCCTCGCCCGTATCCGGGCGGAGATCGCCGAGAGCACGCTTGTTCCAACAAGAGAGCTCGAAGATGTGCACATGAATATTGAGAGCCGCCTGATCGAGCTTCTCGGGCCGGTCGGGGCCAAGCTGCACACGGGGAGGAGCCGCAATGATCAGGTGGCGACCACGATGCGCCTCTTTCTTCGGGACAGGCTCCTGAATATCGCCGAGGGTATGGAGCGCCTGCTCGCGGAGCTGCTGCGCAATGCCGCGAAACACAAGGACACTATCGTCGCGGGGTATACCCACTTGCAGCAAGCCCAGCCCGTGTCGATGGGGCATTACTGGATGGCGCACTTCGCTGCGTTCTCCAGAGATGTCTCCCGCCTCTTCTTCGCGCTCGATTCGCTGAACGAGTGCCCGCTGGGGGCCGGAGCGCTCGCCGGGTCCACCCTTCCTCTCGACCGCTCCTACACCTCCTCTCTGCTGGGGTTCACCGGGCCGACGCGCAACAGCCTTGATACGGTTGCCCAAAGGGACTACATGGTCGACTATCACTCCTTTGCCGCGCTCTTTACCGTCCATTGCAGCCGGCTTGCCGAGGATTTCGTCATCTACTCCTCGAGGGAGTTCGGGTGGCTTTTGCTTCCAGACGCCTTCTGCACAGGATCCAGCATGATGCCTCAAAAGAAGAACCCTGATGTGATGGAGCTGATCCGCGGGAAGACGGGGCAGATCATCGGGCATCTGCTCGACCTCCTGATTACTCTGAAGGCGCTTCCGATGACCTACGACCGGGATTTACAGGAAGACAAGCGAGGACTGCGCGCCTCGCTGAATACGGTAGACCAGATCCTCGCAGTGCTCCCCCCGCTCCTGGCCGCGGTGGACGTCGATGGGAAACACGCTGTCGAGGGGCTGGAGGACGGCTTTGCATTGGCAACCGACGTGGCCGAGTATCTCGTCTTGAAGGGCGTTCCCTTCCGGGATGCCCATGCCATGACAGGGCGTCTGGTGAAAGAATGCATCGCCCGGAGTAAGGGGCTTTTTGATCTCTCCAGAGAGGAGTGGGACGAATTGCTCCCCGAGGCGGGAGACGATCTTTTCCCAATGCTCGCTTTGGAAAAGGCGGTCGAGAGACGGAAAACGTACGGAGGCACATCCCCGACGGAAGTTGTACGGCAAATCGAGCATGGCGAGGCGCTTCTTTCCGCTCAGCGCGCAAGAAGAGCGGAGTTCGTCCGGACCGTAAAGCTTTGAGAAGAGCGAGCAAACGCGACCGGACAGAGCTTCCGGCGGGGGCCAATGGTACTGAAGAGAGAAGGCCCTGAGTAAAAAAATTTAAAATAAAGGGCGTAAAAAAACACCCGACCGCTTGACGTTCGCGTTTTTTTGTGTAAAATAATCACTTGCGCACTCAGGAAGAGTCGAGCCGTTAGCTCAGATGGCAGAGCACCGGACTTTTAATCCGGGTGTCGTGGGTTCGACTCCCACACGGCTCACCAGTTTTCACTTTCGCGGTCCCATCGTCCAGTGGCCTAGGACACAGCCCTTTCAAGGCTGTGACACGGGTTCGAATCCCGTTGGGACCGCCATTTTACCGCCGGTGTAGCTCAGTTGGTAGAGCAGCGCACTCGTAATGCGCAGGTCTCCAGTTCAAGTCTGGACACCGGCTCCACGAATAACAAAGGTTCCCGAGTTTTTCGGGAACCTTTTTTTTCAGCCCGTAATGACTCCGCCACAAAAGACACCCCCCGAAAATTAGCCCGGCGCAGGATGAATCGTTTTTTCCCCTCCTCTTTCCGATGTGATATTATCTACTCAACAAATGCTCACATCGTGGAGGCTTCGTACGTGACTAAAAAACACCTTTATTTTGTTCGCCATGGAAAAACTGAATGGAACGGACAATATCGTTTCCAAGGGAAAAGCGACATCCCTCTGAACGAAGAGGGGCGTCTGCAGGCGCAAAGCCTTGCTTCGCGTCTCAGCGGCTGGAGCGGGGTGAGAATACTCACGAGTCCGCTCTCCAGGGCTCTTGAGACATCCGCCATCATCGCCGCGGCCTGCGGGGCGGTCGCTGAACCGCAGGAAGGGCTCTCGGAGATGGGATTCGGCGCATGGGAAGGGCGCTCGATCTTTGAAACGGAAACTTCGGATCCGCAGGCCTTCAGAGAGTGGAAGAACAATCCCTTCAAATTTGTCCCTCCGGGCGGGGAGGGGTTTCCGGAGATTCAAAATCGTCTTCTTCCGGTGCTCGATGAAGCCCTCTCCTCTGTTCAGGAGCGAATCTTTCTCATAAGCCACGGAGGGATCATCCGCGCCGCTCTTTCCCTCCTTCTCGATCTGAGTCAGGAGTCCGTGTGGAGGATGAAACTGTCCAACTGTTCGGTGACGGCTGTTGAATCGGGAAAGCGCGGCAAATCCCTTCTCTTTCTCAATGACGACATTCATACTGTTTTGCCCGCTGTATTTTTACCGAATC
This sequence comes from Synergistaceae bacterium, assembly GCA_018436785.1. Lineage (GTDB taxonomy): Bacteria > Synergistota > Synergistia > Synergistales > Aminobacteriaceae > JAAYLU01. The sequence continues at coordinate 13,938 of JAHDKR010000004.1, forward strand.
TCCCTTTCTCCTCTTAGACAAGAGGCGCTCTTGCTGGTAGAATTTACTGGAATTCGATACGAGGGAGTGTGCATGCCGTGACCGGGAAAGCAACATCTGCAGAAAAACGAGACGCAAGTCTCCCTCAAGAGAGCGCGATGGTTCTTCCCGATACAGCCGGAGGCTCCCCTGAAGCAATGGATGAAGCGACGTTGTGGAGGAGATGTGCGGAAGAGCACGATGAAGATGCGAGGGATTCCCTGATCGTTTCCTATCGTCCTCTGGTATTCTGGCTCGCAAAGAAATTTCACGTTCACCCCTCGTCGTACCAGGATCTGATTCAGGAGGGGATGCTTGCCCTCATTCGTGCGGTGGACAAGTTCGAGCCGGAACGTCATCTCAAATTTACCACCTATGCGTTTTACCGGATTAAAGGACAGATGATCAACTTTCTGCAGCGCTCCGAAAAAAAGGCTCCTCTTCCTGTGGACGATGAGTTCCTTATGCCGGAGGACCCTTTCCTTCCTGAAACATTCGAGACTATGCTTGCTCTTTCGGAAGAGTTACGACGGCTCCCGGCAAAGGAGGGGGAGGTGCTGCAGGCAATTCTTATGGATGGACGGGAGGCAAGAGAGGTAGCGCAGGAGCGCGGAATCGATATCAGTCACGTCTATCGTCTGAAGAGGAATGCGCTGGCGAAACTTCGCAAATGGCTTGGCGCCGAAGCCACAAACGAGGTCTAAAACGGGATAAGAGAATACAGTGAACGCCCACGCGCGTTTTTTTGCTTGAAAGCGTGGAGAACCTTCCCGGGAGGACTTTTCTATGGAGAAGAAGATCGCTCGAATTTATAGATGGCTTGAACGGTGCGCGAAGGCATGTTCCGCAGGTTCTTGGAACAGCGCGCTGCTTGATATGGAGTGCGCGAAAGCCGAGCTGGAAGATGTCCGGACGGAGATCTGGTCGAAGACCGAGGGGGCTTTCGGGGTGCGGCCGACCAGGAGAGGCGCTCTCGCCCTGAAGGCGTCTTTTTTGAGCGTCGTCCTTCTTTTTTCCCTTGCCGCGCCGCTTGCGATACAGAGTTCGAGACCGGCGTCTTCTGTGTATCAGGCGAGCGGAAATGTTCACTCGGGAGAGCATGTCCTTGAATGGGTGACTGGCGACGAGCAGGCTGTTCTTGCCGCTCTTCGTAAAAGCCTGAGCGATGCGAATCGAGCGTGGAGTGCGGCTGCGTTTCGAGGTGAAACCGACGCGGTCGCTGGTGAATCGGCGAGCGCCCCCGCAATGGACGAAGACCCTGTTGCGGAGGAGAAAACCTATGTCGCCCGCGCTCCGTCTGCGTCGGAAGGAAGCGGAGCTTCCCGTGAGTCCGGAGCCGAAACTGTTTCCCGCCGGGTGCGTCCGAAAGCTCAGGGAGAACCTGCGGCAGGCTCAGCTGGACTGAAGAACGAAGTCGTCGCCGGTGAAGACGCTATCCGCCCTTCCTCAGTGGCAAATGAACTCGATTCAATAATCTCCCTTGTGCAGATAGGACAAAAAGCCTTGCGCGAGAGGGAGTCTCCGATACAGTTTCAACGTCCGTGAAGCAAACGGCCGGTTATTTTTTGGACTTCTGATTTTGCTTTGTTGATGGCGTGCGTTTTACAGAGTGTATATTTTTTCGTCCCGTTCAGGACGAATTCATTTTTGTTTTTTGGAAGGAGAGAGCGTGCGTGAAAGGAATATTTGGAAGGTCCTGGCCGGCGGCGTGCATCTTTTTATTAATGGCGGCGATTCTGTTCGGAGCGTATCCCGCCGCAGCTGCAGACCCTCTGGTCGCAGCGCTGGATGTGGAGGGGAACGACCATGTCGTCTCCGAACACATTCTTGGAGTGATCCGAACGGCCGTAGGAGAGCCGCTCAGCCGTGAGCAGCTCCAGAGCGACGTTGAGGCCATCTATGCCTTGGGTTTCTTCTCGTTCGTCGATATCAACCTCGCCAGTATTGGCGGAGGGGTTGGCGTCACCTTTAGTGTACGTGAGAACCCTGTCGTTGAGACCGTTACCTTCTCGGGCAACGAGATTTACAACGACGAGGAGCTCCTGAAGCTTGTCTTCACGACTCCGGGCAACGTGTTCAACAGGGTCTTCTTCCGCCACGACCTCGACCGGATCCAGGAGAAGTATCACAAGGACGGCTACGTGATGGTGAAGATAGCGGACGTCCAGGTGCTTGACGGAAACGTCACTGTACAGGTAGTGGAGCCCAAGGTGGGGAACATCATCATCCAGGGGAATCGCAAAACGAAGACGAACGTCATCGCCCGCGAGATCAAGATGCAGCGGGGAGATCCATTCAATGCGACCATTCTCAGACACTCGATTAATAAACTGCAGGCCAAAGGTTTTTTCGAGGATGTCAACGTGGGGTTCGAGCCTGGGGAAACTCCCGAGGAGACCGATATTATTCTCACTGTAATCGAACAGAAGACCGGAAAAATCGGACTCTCTGTCAGCCACGGTACTGAAAGCGGCTGGTCCGGAGGACTTACCTACACCGATACCAACTGGAAAGGGCTCGGTCACGTAGGAGAAGTTGGTTTCGAGACTGGAGACAACGAACAGTACTGGATTTCATATTCGGAACCGTACATGGATTCCAAGCATTACGCATGGAAGGTCGGCCTCGCGAGACGCAAGTGGGAGGACCGGTACTACTACAGGCGTGGTGTAAAGCAACTTCGGTATGACGAAGAGTTGAAGAATATCTATATTGGCGCGGGAAAGAAATTTGGCAAAGACGAGAAGTTCAGCTGGTTTCTGACCTTGGATTGGCGCGATATAGACGCCTACAACATCAGAGAACAAGTCGGAGTTGACGATCTGACGCGCGGAAAGATATTCTCCGTTCTGGGTACTGTAACTCGAAATAATACGGATCCCTATCTTAGTTATCTCAAGGGCGACGTCATCGACCTGAATGTAGAGCAGGCGATGGAAGTTTTAGGCGGGGAGCATAACTTTACGAAGTACTGGCTGCAAGCCAGATATTATACGCCGATAAAGGGGCTCGAAGATCTCTTGAACCGCCAAATCGGCGGAGATCCCGATAATCCTGCTATCTTCGCCGCGAGGATGCGTATCGGTTTTTCTTCCGGAACCTTGCCGACCGCCAGTCTTTATTCGCTCGGCGGTTCGAGTACGCTCAGAGGGTATGACGGCGGGGAGTACGAGGGAACGAAGATGTTCCTGGCCAACCTTGAACTGCGTGTTCCTATCGAGAAGGCGTTTGGCCTTGTTCTCTTCTACGATACGGGGAACGCATGGCTTGAAGAGAGCATGAATTTTTCCGATCTTCATGATGCGTGGGGAGTCGGCGTCAGGGTAAAGACTCCTCTGGGGAACTTCCGGCTCGACCATGCCACGGGAGAGAATGAAACACGAACGCATTTCGGTTTTGGAGAAATGTTCTAGAGCGCCCGAAGGAGGCGCCGATGTGCATCCTTCTGCGCACAAGGGAGTATTGAACGGATTCTTCAAGGGCTGTGTGCTGTTTTTCCTTGCCGCAGCCCTTGGCTTCGTTATCCCCTCCCGAGCGTGCGCATACGCCGGGGATATCCGGGTCGAAGGCGTCCCGTTCTGGCTTCGTCCAAGCGTCGAGAGGAGTCTGCGTTCTGTATGGAACGAGATTGCGCAGCGCTCCGGATTTTCCGGAGAAGATCGCCGTGCGCTCCTCTCGGTCGTTGCGGAGAGGCTTTTCGTTGGCTACTCCTCCTCGGTTTTGCTCTCCGAGTCCGGTGTGATTGTCACCCTTTTCCCGGTTTCGCCCGTCGCGTGGACGGTGGAGATAAAAACGCCGTCGCTTTCCTCCCCGGTTGAGGAGTGGTTTGCTGAAAATGTCGCGGAGCTCGGCGGGACGCTGGAACGGATGCTTGCACTGCTCCCGCTCGAGGCGCTTTCTTGGGCCGATATAGCATTGAATGAAGCGATTGAAGACGTATGCGCGCCTCTCCTTCCCGGCTGGAACCCGTCCCTCATCGTGCGCCTTGAAGGGAGGGGAATTGCAAGCGGACCGCCTCCAGCGGACGAAAAACGTATTCTGCAGATCTCTTTTTCTCCCAAACCTCCCTTGGTGCTGGCTATCGTTCCGTCCATCTCTTCCTCCACGCTGCCCGTAGCCTTTCGCTCCGACCTGAGGGAGAAGATATTGAGGACGCTTGCTCCGGTTGTCGGTCTGCCAATAGAGTGGGCGGCAAAAAACAAGCTCCGTATAGAAGCTCTTGCCGCAGAGGCGCTGTTCGATACCAATACGGTGTCGAACGCCCGGGCGACCGTTGACGTTTCCTTCTCCCCCGAGCAACTCTCCCCCGTGCAAGCAGAAGTGGAGAGCCCGAGATATACTATCCGGGCGTGGATAGCCGCGTATGCCGGAGCGGACGGGAAGTACCCTGAGATCGGCCTTCACCTGGGAAGAAACGCGCTGCCGCTCTCCGGGTGGGATGTAGAGCTCTACGGCGAATGGATACTCGCAGCCAACGATTTTTCATTGGAAAGCAGATGGGGAGCACGCTGGAGTCCGTGGAAGCACATCCTCATCGGAGCGGAAGCGGCCTTTCCGGGAAATGTTCTCTGGTATCGGCTCTCGGTTGCAGGCGGTTCCCGTTCTCCGTATTTCTGGTGGCGTCTGAGCGAGGATGGCGATTCAATGGTTGGTTTCGGATACCGCCTCGACGAGAGGATCTCCCTTGAGCTTCACTATGATGAACGTTCGGAAGATACGCTGACGCTGAAGGCGATCAGCGATCTGTAAACCGAGAAATTTGCTTTGAACGGAGGACATGGAATGGAAGGAGTATGGACTCTCCGATCTCTAGCGGAGAGGGTCGAAGGCAGGGTGATAGGAGATGCGGCGCTTCTTGTGGAAGGCGTGGCCTCTCCTTCGAAGGCTCGCAGGGGAGAGATCGTCTGTCTGTGGAATGCATTCGATACGGCTTCCGGACAAAAAACGGACTCTCCGGAGCCTTCGCCTGAAGCGGTCAATTCCTCCGAGGGCGTTCTTTTCCTGGCAGCGCCGGAGTTTTTTGCCCGCCACGCCGATGCGTCCGGAGTAGCCGTTGAGCATCCGAAGAAAGTATTCCCTCTTGTGCTTGCTCTTTTTTCTCGCGCGCTTCGTTCCGGCGCTCAGTGCGGAATCCATCCGACGGCGGTTGTGTCTCCGAAGGCGAGTGTTGCTCCATCCGCCTGGATAGGTCCTCTCTGTATAATTGACGAAGGCGCCGTCATCGAGGAACGCGCTTTTTTACATGGCCGGGTTTTTATCGGCAGAGACTGCTGTGTGGGGGCGGAGACCACAGTCGAACCGGGGGCGGTCCTCTTTGAAAGCGTGCGAACAGGACGCCGCTGCCTTATTCACTCCAATGCGGTTCTCGGGTGCGACGGATTCGGTATTACTCCCTCCGCAGGCGAGGCGCCGCCGGAGAAAATTCCTCAGATAGGCGGCGTCGTCCTCGGAGACGATGTGGAGCTGGGCGTCTGCTCAACGGTGGACAGGGGAACGCTTGACGATACTGTGATCGCGAATGGTACGAAGGTGGATAATCATGTGCACATCGCGCACAATGTCCGCATAGGCAGGAACTGTATTCTCGTCGCCATGACGGGAATCGCCGGCAGCGCCATCCTTGAGGACAACGTGATCATGGCGGCCGGCAGCGGGGTGAAAGAGCATACGCGGATAGGGAAGGGCGCTACGGTCGCGGCGAAAGGCGGAGCGATCAAGGATGTTCCTCCGGGGGAGGTCGTCTCGGGTTTTCCGGCTCGTCCTCACAGAGAGAACTTCAGGGTACAGGCGGCGTTGCAGCGCCTTCCGGAAACGCTCTCCCGTGTAAAGAAGCTCGAAAAACGCCTTGACGCGCTGCTCCCCGATGGGAGAGGCGGGAGCGGAGCAGGAGAATGACCGCGATCCGCCGTCTGCTTCATCCTGTCTACTTCTTCGGACAAGGGCTCCATACAGGAGAAACGTCGGAGGTCGTCATCTCTCCCTTACCCTACGGTTCCGGACCTGAACTGGAGATAGAAGGAGCAAGGGCTCCTTTGGAGCGCTGCCCCGTTTCCGGCGCGGGACGTGGAACGACAGTTTTCCTTCCGCACAGTGATCTACGGGCTCGTACGACCGAGCATCTCTTTGCAGCGCTGGCCGTGTTGGGGCTCTGGTCGGTGCGGATATCGCTCAAGGGGCCGGAGATTCCGGCAGCCGACGGATGCTCCGCCCTCTTCGCCGAGTCGCTCTACGGAGCGTCGGCCCCGGATAAACCGGAAGAGGATTCGTCCATGCGAACGGACGCCTTTTCTCCGGCGTTTCCTGTGACAATAGTTGACGGCGAGAAGGAGAGCTCTCTCTCTCTCTTCCCTTGGGGAGCGCTTTCGATCACGTATGTCATACAGTACGCCGAACGGCTGATCGGAACCCAGATGGCGACGTTTGACGCAGAAAAAGACGACTTCCGAAAATGCATCGCAGGAGCGCGGACCTTCGCGCTTGATACGGAAATAGAACGCTTGCGCGCCGCCGGGCTTGCCCGCGGAGGGAGTCTTGACAACGCGGTCGTCGTGGGAGATGAAACTGTTCAGGCTTTGGGAGGCTTGCGTTTTTCCGACGAGTTTGTCCGGCATAAGATTCTCGACCTGTTGGGCGACCTTTATCTGCTCGGACGGCCTTTGAACGCCCGTATCACGGCTATCCGTGCAGGACACGCAATGCACTGTGTTCTTGTGGACAGGGTTCGCAGACTCTGCCGGGGCGGAAGCAGAGTACATCAATGATATTTTATGAAAAGGAGACGAACTATGCTTGATATCCAGAAGATAATGAAGTTTTTGCCGCACCGTTTCCCCTTTCTTCTCGTCGACCGTATCCTCGAAATCGACGAGGCTCATGCAGTGGGTATTAAAAACGTCACGATCAACGAGCCCTTTTTCCAGGGGCATTTCCCCTCCGAGCCTGTTATGCCTGGAGTTCTCGTTCTGGAGGCGATGGGACAGGTTGCGGCGATGATGCTCTCCGCCCGTCCCGGAAGCGAGAATCTCATTACGTTCCTCACTGGAGTGGAAAAAGCGAAATTCCGGAGGCCCGTAAAGCCGGGAGACCAGCTTGTGACGACTGCGGAGATGCTCAAACTCAGGGGGAAGATGGGGAAGGTTCGCACCGTAGGTCGTGTGGACGGAGCAGTTGCGGCGGAGGCGGAATTCAGTTTTGTGGCTGCCGAGACCCTCGCCGCCTCGGAAGAGAAAGCCGCCCCCTCGCGAAGCGGGGAGGAGGCGGCTCGTTAGATGCCGTTCATCCATCCGACGGCTCTCGTCTCATCGAAGGCCGAACTGGCAGACGACGTTTTCGTCGGGCCCTACTGCATAGTGCATGATCGCGTCCGGATCGGGTCGGGGACAGTGCTCTCATCTTTCGTCACCCTGCTCGATTTCGTTGAGACGGGGAAAAACTGCCGTTTTGAACAGCACGTCGTCCTCGGCGGCGAGCCGCAGGATCATGCGTTCAATGGAGAGGAGTCGTGGGTTCGCATAGGCGACGCCGTGACGCTCCGTGAAAACGTCACGGTGCATCGCGCTACGGGCGAAGGCGCCTGCACCGTCGTCGGCGACGAATCGCTGCTGATGGAAGGAGTCCACGTCGGACACAATGCCGTCGTCGGGAAGCGCGCTACCCTGGCGAACAAGGTCGGCCTCTCCGGATTCTCCTCCGTCGGCGACGGCGCCGTCATGGGCGGTATGTCCGGTATCCATCAGTTCGTCCGTGTCGGGGCTCTCTGCATGATCGGAGGGTTGTCGAAGATTGTCAAGGATATTCCTCCCTACCTCATGGCGGACGGACACCCTGCCGACATCTACGGTCTGAACAAGGTGGGGATGCGGCGGGCGGGCTTCGACGCGTCCGCACGTTCGGCAGTCCGCTCCCTCTACGATGAACTCTTCAGAGGAGGCCTTCCCTTCCGCCAAGCCGTCGAACGCCTCGCCGCTTCCGAAAAGGGAAGCGATCCTGTTGCCAGGGAGATTCTCTCCTTCTGCGGGGAATCCAAGCGGGGGGTTGCGCTCTGGACAAAGGGACATGCCTTCCGGGGGAAGGACCATGAAGAGGATTAAGTTGCTTGTTCTCGATGTCGACGGCACGCTCACCGACGGGGGAGTGTATATGGACGGCCGCGGCGGAGAGTTCAAGCGGTTCGACATCCATGACGGAATGGGGATTGTTCGTCTGCGCGCAGCGGGAGTCCGGACGGCTTTCCTCAGCGGACGCCGTTCGGAAGCGACGGCGCAGCGCGCCGCCGATCTCGGCGTGGAGCTCCTTTTTAATGGAGTAAGGGAGAAACTTCCCGTACTATGTTCGCTGCTGTCGGATCTTTCACTTTCCGCAGAGGAGGCGGCCTACATGGGGGACGATGTGAACGACGTCGACTGTCTCCGGGCTGCCGGTCTTGCTTTTGCTCCTGCTGATGCAGTCCCGGAGGCGAAGTCCGCGGCGGATTTCGTGACGTCCGCCAAGGGCGGAGGCGGGGCTGTCCGCGAGGCGGCGGAGCATATCATTTCGCTGAATGCACGCTGCGAGGGGCGTTCTTCCGGAGCTGAAGAGAGACCGTGATGAGAAAAAGGGCCGGGGTCGGTATTCTTGATCGTTTTATCCTGAAGGAGCTTTCCGGCTCCTTCCTTTTCGGCGTGACCTCTTTCACGATGGTCTTTGTCGCCGGAGATCTGCTCTTCCAGGCGGCGAACCTGATCATCGAGCAGGGCGTTTCGCTCGGCGTAGTTGCCCGCCTCTTCATCTACCGGCTTCCCGAGGTGGTGATGCTCACGCTCCCCATGGCCTCTCTGCTCTCGTCGCTGCTGACGTTCAGCAGGCTTTCCACCAACAGCGAACTGGTCGCCTTGAAGTCGGCGGGGATACCGTTTCACAGGATTCTTCGTCCAGTCTTCCTTGCCTCCATCCTCGTGAGTCTTGCCTCGACGATCGGGGCGGAGACTGTCGTTCCGTTTGCCAACAGGGCGGCGGAGAACCTGATGAAATTCGAGATCCTGCAGGAGAAACCGTCGCTGCTGAAAGAAAAAGTCTTTCTTCGGGAAGAAAAGGACGGTGTGCTCCAGCGGGTGCTCTATCTCGGAGAGCTCAAGCCGAAAGACGGTCTCATGAAAGACATCATTATCCAGGAGTTCGAGGAGGGGCGTTTGCGGAGGATCTCCCTGGCCGGCGAGGGGTTGTGGGCAGGGGGCGAATGGTGGATAGAGAACGGTCAGGTGTTCGAGGTAACGCCTGCCGGCAAAGTGCAGACGCTCTTCCGCTTTGAACGGCAGCGCCTTCATCTCAATCTGAGTCCCGTGCAGATAGAGCAGGCGTCGAGACGCCCTTCGGAAATGAGCTCTCTGGAGCTTCTGGCGCAGATCGCGCTTATGGAGCAGCAGGGGCAGAACCTTGCGCCGCTGAAGGTGATGTTTCACCTCCGGCTGGCGCTGCCCTGGGCGAGCGTCGTGCTTGCGGTGCTGGGGTCGTCGCTCGGCGTCCGCTCCACGCGCGCAGGTCCCGGAATCGGGTTCGGACTCAGCGTGCTCATTGTTTTCGCCTACTACGTCGTGATGTCCTTCAGCCGGGCTCTCGGCGAGGCCGGGTACCTTCCGGCGTTCATCGCCTCGTGGTTTCCGAACATGTCGTTTCTTCTCGTCGGCGGATACTTTGCCAGGAGAGCGAACGGCTGATTCCGAGCGCGTCCCGCCACGGACTGCTCGTTGTTACGGAGCGTTCCGGCAGGAACGAATGATATCGTGAAAGGGTTGGAATATATGACACAGGACGTTTCGCCGTGTTCTCCTTCCGGGAAATCCGCCGGGGCGCTTATTGCGGGAGAAGGCGCTCTGCCGCTTCTCGTCGCTGAATACGCGTCGCGCTCCGGTATGCAGCTCACAGTCTACTGCCTGGGCGACCGGTCCGCATACGTTGGTCTGTGCGGAGTCGAAACCGTCCCGTTGCCTTCGTATGGGGGAAATGATTCGGACCCCCGCGGAGGACTCGACCTGAGAGCGACGATACAGGATATGCTCCGTCGCGGCGTCGGCGTCGTGACGCTTGCAGGCACTGTGCCGAAACGAATGATGTACGAAGCGCGCCTCGACCCTTCGCTCCGCGCCCTTCTCGCAGGCGGGAAGAACGACGATCACAGCCTGCTCGGAAGAATAGTCGGCGCCTTTGAAAGCGCGGGATTGCGCGTGCTTCCGTACACGTCGTACCTTGCAGACAGCCTTGCCCCGGAGGGGCATGTCGCCGGGCGGGATCCGTCGGATGCCGAGGCTGCGGATATCGAGTACGGCCGCGGCGTGCTCTCCGTCACCCTGCCGCTCTCTTTCGGTCAGTCCGTCGTGGTTGCCGGGGGAGCTGTGGTTGCGGCGGAGGCGATGGAGGGGACGGACGCCATGATCCGCAGGGCCGGGGAGCTTTTAGGCGGCCGGTGTGCGAAGGCGGGGGCCGACGTATCTGCTCCGTCTTCCGTGGGAGGCGTCGTGGTGAAGATGATGCGGTGCGATCAGGACGAACGCTACGATGTGCCTGTCGTCGGCGTCTCCACGCTGGAGACGATGCGCGACGCCGGAGTGTCCTGCCTTGCCGTGGAGGCAGGGAGGACGCTGTTGCTCCATCCTGAGACGTTCAGGGAGCGTGCGGCGATGTGGGGCATAGCGGTCGTCGGGATATCGGGCGGTTCGACGCCGCTTTCCGGAGGTCCTCGTTCTTGACCGCGGAGCTGGCCGCCGGAGGGCTTTTCATCAGTTGCGGCGAGCTTTCCGGCGACGGATATGCTTCCGCTGTCGTGCGGACGCTGCGCTCCAAGGGGGTTGGCGGAAGGATCTTTGGAATGGGCGGGACGCGAAGCGCCGCTGCAGGTGTGGAAATCCTCTGGGACTCCCGTATGCTCCACCTCATGGGTATCGGCGAGGTGCTTCCCTCGATCCCTCGCCTGCTCCGTCTGAAGTCCAGGATGATCGATACCGTTATGTTCAGCGGAGTGCCAACAGTTCTCGTGATCGACAGCCCGGATTTTCATCTTCCGTTCGTTGCTTCTCTTCGTGCCCGCGGGTGGCGCGGACGCGTCGTGTACGCGGTTCCTCCCACGGTATGGGCGTGGAGGAGCGGCCGGGTGAAGGCGCTTGCCCGCGACGTGGATCTCTGCCTTCCTCTCTTTCGCTTTGAACACGAATTTCTGCAAGCGCACGGCGTCGTCTCCGCATGGCGAGGGCACCCGTTGGCGGATGATTTTGCCTCTGTCGCTCCGTCGTTCCCCCCTCTGGAGGCGCGTCGCATAGCTCTTCTTCCCGGAAGCAGGCGATCGGAGATTCGCCGTCTCCTTCCGACGCTGCGGGGGAGCGCCTCTCAGCTACGGGCCGAGGGGTTCTCCCCGGTCTTCTCCGTCGCCCCCGGACTCTCCGACGACCTGAAGGAGTGGATGAAGCGAGAGCTTCGAGGCATGGAGATTTTCGAGGGGGAGGGGCGCGAGCTCCTCTCCGGGAGCGCCGCGGCCGCGGGAGCCAGCGGCACTGTCGCCGTCGAGGCGATGCTGCTCGACCGGTTTATGGTCGTGCTGTATAAAACGGGTTTCCTCTCGGAATGCGTCTGGAGGATGCTGGCGAAGACGGAGAGGATCTCTCTGCCCAATATCCTCGCCGGGAGGGATGTCTACCCCGAGCTGCTGCAGCGGCATGCGACGCCGAAAAACGCGATGGAAGCGCTGCTCCGCTACCTCCGCGACCCTGAGTATCGCGACGCCGTTCACAGCGGCCTTCGAATCGCCAGGGAGGGGATGGGAGAGCCCGGAGCGCTTGCATTCTGGGCGGAGAGCATTCTGTCCGGCGAGGTTGAAACGCGGCGTCCGGAGCGGCAGCGTACCGAGGAGACATCTCCGTGAGCAGGAAGATCGCTTTGCTGACCAACGGCCCCGGAGAGCTCTGGGGGTGGGTTCGCCCCTTTGCTGCGGAGCTGCTTCGCCGCTGCTGGGACGTGTCGCTCAGGATTCTTCCCTGTCAGTTCGCGTCGGGGGAAGAGCGCCGCATCGCGCTCGCTCTCGGTATTCCGGATGTGTCCGGACCGGAATCGTCTCTCCGGACGGCGCTCTCCCTGCGGAAATTCGGGAAAGGGGCGAACGGAACCCCTCCCGACGCGGTGGTGCAGCTCGGCGGCGACCTGCTCTGGGGGCGGATGCTTGCCGCGAGCGCCCGGGCGCCGCTCTTCTGTTACTCGTACGGGCGAAAAAACGGGATAGAACGCTGCGCCGCCCTCTTTACCGCCTACAGAGAGATGGCGGAGTCGATCGCCTCCTCCGGCGAGGGGCAATCGCTGCAACGGACAGGACGAATTCTCCTGGCGGGCGATCTTGCCGCCGAGCTGCCGGATACTTTCGTGCACGCGCCCGACGGCGAAGACCGCATACCTGAGGGACGTCCAAGAGTTGCCTTCTTCCCCGGAAGCCGGGAACACATCAGGGAGTACGCTGTGCCGCTGATACGCGAGCTTGCTGCGGCGCTGCGAGAGTCGTTCCCTGCGCTTGACGCCCGCATTATTCTTTCTCCCTTCGCTTCGGCCGGGGAGGAGGAAGCGTTCCGTCGCTCCGGAGACCTGATCCCGGTGCGAGGAGGAAGCAAAGAGTCGCTCCGGGGCCTTGATTTCGCTGTGACGCAGCCGGGAACGAACACGCTCGAACTGATGCACTGTGCCGTTCCCTTTCTCGTCGCGGTTCCGTTTTCTTCACTTCGCCATATTCCGCTGCCCGGCGTCGCCGGAGCGCTGGCCAACATTCCGCTGATCGGCCCTGCGCTGCGCGAAGCCGCGCTCAAGGCGAAAGGGCGCCGGACGGGGTTTGTGGCCTGGCCGAACCGCCTCGCAGGGCGCCAAGTTGTTGATGAACTGATCGGCGATATCTCTGCGCGGGATGTTGCCCGGGTCGTCGGGGGGCATCTTCTGGACGGCGAGTACCTCGCCCGGACGAGGAAGTCGCTCGCCGCGCTCTCTTCCTCCGCGCCCCGGAACGCCGCCGTATTCATGGCCGATCATATTGAAAGGATGCTTGCTGAACGATGACCTCCGAAGAGAAAACCGCTTCCCCTTCTCCGTATCTTCGGCTGCTCGCCTACGCCCGCCCCTACTCGCGCAGGTTCTTCCTTGCGCTGGGGTGCATGGTTGCGGCCTCGGCCTGCAACGTCGTGCCGCCGTGGCTGCTCAAGAACGTCGTGGACGACGTCCTGATCGCCAAGAACCTTGCCATGCTCAACGCGCTTCCTTTCATCCTCGTGGCGCTCTTCGCCGGGAAAGGGATCGCCTCGTACGGGCACCAGTACCTGATGAACTGGGTAGGGCAAAACGTCGTGATGGATTTACGCCTTCGGCTCTACGACCATCTCCAGCGGATGTCGCTGAAGTACCTCTACGGCAAGCGCCTCGGAGAGCTGATGTCGCGTATCACGAACGACGTGACCATCCTCCAGAATCTGGTCACGTCCGTACTGGTCAATCTTGTCGTGCAGGCGGCGACCTTCCTGGGAATGATCGGCTTTCTCCTGTACATCAACTGGAAGCTCACGCTTATCACCTTCGCTATTCTCCCGCTTACCGTGCTCATCCTGGACCGTGCCGCGAAGAAGCTCCGCGGGGTGGGGCACGCCATACAGAGCGAGCTGGCGACGCTCTCCTCGGTCGTGCAGGAGGCATTCGGCGCGATCAGGATTGTGCGCTCCTTCGCGACCGAGGATCTGGAGCTCGCCCGGTTCAGGAACAGCAACCGCGACAACTTCCGCGCAGTGATGCACGGCGTCCAGGTGCAGTCGGCCCTCGCCGGAATCATAGAGGTCGTCCTCATCGCGGCGCTTGCGCTCATCCTCTGGCTCGGAGGCAAGGACGTCGTCGGGGGCGAGCTCACTCCCGGCGAACTGATCGCCTTTCTCGGTTATCTGGGGTTCCTTGTGCAGCCCATTCGTGTGTTCACCTCGGTGGTCAGTTCCATGCAGATAGGGCTTGCCGCCACGGACAGGATCTTCGCCCTGCTCGATGCGCCGGAGGACATCGTCTCCCCGGACAACCCGACGCCGCTCGGGGCGATCGAGGGAAGCGTCACCTTCAGGCACGTCTGTTTTTCGTACGTCAAGGGGCAGGAGGTTCTCAGGGGGATCAACCTCGACGTCCGTCCCGGGGAGAAGATCGCCATCGTCGGCCCGACAGGCTCGGGCAAATCCACGCTGGCCGATCTCATTCCCCGCTTCTACGATCCCGACAGCGGGACGGTCTCCGTCGACGGCACGGATGTGCGCACCGTCAATCTTCGGGAACTTCGAAAGCAGATCGGCGTGGTGCACCAGGATTCGCTGCTGCTGCGCGGCTCAATCGCCTTCAACATATCGTACGGCCTGCCCGGACTCTCCCTGGAGGAAATCGTCAAAGCCGCGGAGATAGCGGGTATTCACTCCTTCATAGAATCGCTCCCTAAAGGGTACGACACCGAAGTCGGCGAACGCGGGGTTACTCTCAGCGGCGGACAGCGGCAGCGCATCGCCATAGCCCGGGCCGTGGTACGGAATCCGAGGATCCTCATCCTTGACGAGGCGACGTCCTCTCTCGACATGGAGGTCGAGCGTCTGGTCCAGAAGGCGATGAACAAGGCCATGGAGGGACGCACCTCCTTTGTCATCGCGCATCGCCTCTCCACGGTCCGGAACGCGGACAGGATCGTCGTGCTTGACGAGGGGCGCATCGCCGAGCAGGGGACGCATGAAGAGCTGCTCGCGCGCAACGGTCTCTATCACCGCCTGTGCGCCCTCGGGGAGACAGCTGCTCCATGAACGGCGCGGGAGGCGTGCGAAGGCGTTTCTCTCCGGCGAATGTGATCCAAAGCATCCGCTCTTCGGTCGGCGTCGCCCTCGGAAGCTACCTCTCCTTCGCCCGTGGAGAGACGCGCTTTTCCCCGTGGATTCTTGTTTATCCGTTCGGCCTGATTGCCAGGATGGTTGTCGCCGGTCGAAATTTCGCTTTCGATCACGGCCTGATCCGCTCGGAGGAACCTCCGCTTCCTGTGGTGAGCGTCGGGAACATCACGCTGGGAGGGACGAACAAGACGCCGTTCGTTGAGATGCTCTGCCGTATGTTCCAGGAGGCGGGCGTGACGCCCGGTATCATCAGCAGAGGGTACGGGGGGCGAACCGTCGATCCTGTGGTAATCAGTGCGGAGGAGATATCCTCTGGAGCTGCTTCCGAAAAGACGCTCTCCCGATACAGAGATCTTGTCGGCGACGAACCGCTTCTTCTGGCTTCGCGCCTCCCGGAGGTTTCCGTTGCGGTCTCCAAAGATCGTCTGCGCGACGTCGACGTCCTTTCCGAGCGGAACGTACAGCTTATCGTGGCCGACGACGCCTTTCAGCACCGAAGGATGGGGCGCGACGCGGACATCGTGCTTGTCGACGCGTGCTGCCCGTTCGGCAACGGATGGATTGCGCCGGCCGGTATTCTCAGAGAATCGCCGTCGGTGCTTGCGAGGGCGTCCGCCGTCGTCGTCACCAAGTCGGACCAGGTCGAGCCCGAGCGCCTGGAGCGTCTTGTCGGGGAACTTTCTCGCTTCGTCCCGAAGGAACGGCTGTTCTTCTCACGCATCTCGCTGCTCAACTGGAGGCGTTGGAACGGGGGGTGGAAAGACGCGGCCGGAGAACGACCGGACTCGGTGCTCGCGTTCTCGGCCATCGGCAGTCCGGAGAGCTTTCGCCGTTCTTTGGAAGCCGGAGGCGTCGACATTCTGAAGGAACACCGCTTTAAAGATCACTACCGCTACCGGATGGAGGACATGGCCGCGCTGGAGGCTTCTTTGGAGGAGTGCGGCGCGTCGTGCATGGTCTGTACCGAAAAGGACGTCTACAATCTCCCTCAGGAGTGGCGCCCAACACGTGATATTCTGGTTCCGTTCATCTCCACCGTGCTCGACGAGGAGGCGCGATTCAGGGAGTGCCTTCTGGAAGCCCTGCGCCCCCGGATGGTGGTCGCGTCCAACGGGTACGGCGAGGACTCGATGGGCGTGCTGCTCGCCAGGAAGCTCAAGGAGCGTTTTCCGTCCGCGTCGGTTTCGGCGTTCCCCATCGTCGGAAGGGGCGAGCACTACATGAAGGAGGGAATCCCGATCGACTCCGTTCCCTCCGACTCGCCGAGTGGCGGAGTGATCAAGTACCGGTTTGCCGACCTCTGGCGGGATCTGCGTTCCGGCCTTCTTCGTTCGATAGCCCGCCAGATGGGGGCGTGGAAGCTGCTCCGCGGGCGCATCAGGACCCCGTTGTGCGTCGGCGACGTCTACCTTTTGCTCCACGCGCTCTTCGGACAGGGGCAGCTCCCCGTCCTCATCGCGACGGCGAAGACGGTCTACCTCAGCGGTCACTGGAGGCTCGAACGATTCCTCATCAAACGCAGGAGCCGGATGGCGTGGACCCGCGACCGGGATACGGCCGAGGAGCTGCGGCACTCAGGCGTTCAGGCTCGCTTCGACGGTAATCCCATAATGGACATTACGTGTGATAATACTATCGAGCCGGTCTCCTGGGGAAGTGAGAACGCGCCGCGTATCCTGCTTCTTCCCGGGAGCAGGCGACGGGCGTATGACGATCTTGTTCTCCTGTTGCAGGCCGTAGAGCGCATACACGCTATGCTTTCGGAAGGAGCGTCCTACCTTATGGTCGTCGCGCCCACTCTCGACACGGAAAAACTGCTGAAAGCCTGCGAGCGCGTTCCCGCGACGGAGGAAGGACAGTGGACTTCTTTCGGCGGAGAACACGCGCCGGGAGTACGGAAAGGAACCTGTGAAATTCGCTTTTTCTTCGGTCCCCTTCCGGCGGTGGCCGGCAGAGCGCACCTTCTTGTCGGGCTCGGAGGGACCGCAAATCAGGTATGCGCAGGGATGGGGGTTCCCGTGGTCTCCATCGAGGAGAAGGGGAAGTTCGTCCAGAAGAAGCTCCTCGGCGATTCCGAGGTGCTTGTCCCCCCGCAGTCGCAGGCGCTTGCGGAAGCCGCGGTGCGCATTCTCTCCGACGAGCCGCTCCGGCTGCGTATGGCCGCCGAAGGCATGGCGCGGCTGGGGGGGCCGGGAGCTCTGGACAAGGTTGTGGAGTACGCGGCCTCCAGGATGGGGTGGGACCTTCGCGTCCGCCTGTATGAAACGCTCGCGGGGTGCTGGGGCGCGTTCGACGGAAGACGTCCTTGACCGCTGTTCGAAATGATTATTGAGAATCAGGAGATGATGCAGCAGTGAATACTTCCTCATGCGCCTCGGAGCGCATCTCTGTTCCGGAGGGAACGGGTGTTTGTTCGGAGCCGGTTGTCCGCATAGCGGATACCTCGCCCGAGAAACTGTGGGATTTTTCGATAGGGAGAGGAGAACTCACACTCATCGCAGGTCCGTGCTCCCTGGAGACGCCGGAACTGGGACTCGAGATCGCCGAGACGGTGCGGGACATCTGCGCGTCCCTCGGGGTGCGCTATATCTTCAAGGCCTCTTTCGACAAGGCGAACCGCACCTCCCTGTCCGGTTTCCGCGGTCCGGGGCTCGACGCCGGGCTCGAACAGCTCGCGGAGATACGCCGCAAGGCGTCGGTTCCGGTGCTCACGGATATTCACGAATCGTGGCAGGCCGAGCCCGCGGCGCGCGCCGTCGACGTCCTGCAGATTCCGGCGTTTCTCTGCCGCCAGACAGACCTCCTGCTCGCCGCTGCCGGAACCGGGAAGCCGCTCAACGTCAAGAAGGCGCAGTTTTTGGCGCCGGGCGACATGAAGCACGTGGTGGAGAAGTGCCGCAGCGGAGGCTGCTCCGGCCTGATGCTCTGCGAACGCGGCACCTTTATGGGGTACGGCCAGCTCGTGGTCGATATGCGCTCCCTGCCCCTCATGCGCGCGCTTGGATGCCCTGTCGTCTTCGACGCCACGCACAGCGTCCAGATGCCCGGCGCCGCGGGCGGCGCGAGCGGGGGCGACAGACGTTTTGTCCTCCCTCTTGCCCGGAGCGCCGTGGCTGCCGGTATCGACGCGCTCTTTCTGGAGACGCACCCCCGCCCCGAGAAGGCGAAGAGCGACGGTCCGAACCTCGTCCCCCTGGGGAAGATGCGCTTTCTCCTTGAACAGCTCGCCGAACTGCACGCCTTTGTTCGCGAACGATTCGGCCGTCTCTCCCTGGAGTGGGCGGACGAACACGCAGCCGAAAACAAAGGGGGACGCTGAGATGTTCTGCCTTCCGTGGGAGCGCGAGGGACGATGTCTCTCCGACGTTGAACTCCTGGAAACGGGGAGGGGAATTCTGCACGCCGAGGCGGCCGAGATAGAAAGGGCCGCGCAGCGAACGGACATGGAGCTGGTGAAGGCCGCGCGTATCGTACACTCCTGTACCGGCAGGCTCGTGGTAGTGGGCATGGGCAAGTCGGGGATCATCGGGAGGAAGATAGCGGCGACGCTCGCCTCCCTGGGTACTCCCTCCTTCTTCCTCCACGCCGCCGAAGGATCGCATGGCGATCTCGGCATGGTCTGCCGCGACGACGCGGCGCTCTTCATCAGCAACAGCGGAACCACGGCGGAGGTCGTCTCGCTGCTCCCGCACTTCAAACGCCTCGGCGCGCCGATCATCGCCATCACCGGAGGACTGAACTCCCCTCTGGCGAAAAACGCCGACGCCGTGCTCGACTCCTCGGTGCGTTCCGAGGCTGGCATCACCGCGTGCGCGACGCCCCTCGAACCGGGAGAACGCGATCAGGACGCGCTCAACCTCGCCCCCTTGTGCAGCACGACGTTGCAGCTCGCACTCGGCGACGCGCTCGCAGGGATGGTGACGGAGCTTCGGGGCCTCCGGCCGGAGGACTTCGCCCTCTTCCATCCGGGGGGGGCCCTGGGCCGCAGGTTGCTCACCAGAGTGGGCGACGTCATGGGGACGGGGGAGAAACTGCCGCTTGTCGGCATGAACGTCTCGGTGAGCGACGCGCTCTTCGAGATGACGAGCAAAGGGTACGGCGCGACGGTCATCGTCGACGAACAGGGCGAGATCGCGGGCGTCTTCACCGACGGCGACCTGCGGCGGCTCATCGGTTCAAGAGGCGTGGAGTGTCTCTCGCTGGAAGTGGGGAGCGTCATGACCAGAAATCCGCTGATTATCCAGCCGGACAAGCTGGCCGTCGAAGCGGTGCGCGTGATGGAGCGGCGGGAGATCTCCGCGATCATCGTAGTGGAGGGAAAGCGCCCCGTCGGCATTCTGCATCTTCACGAACTGCTTCAGGCGGGGGTGGCCTGAGCTGGGTACGGACTCGCTCACCCGGAGAGCGGGAAAAGGGTTCTACAGAGTCTGTACCTCCGCAGCCTACCCTCTCCTGCTCCCGTGGCTTCTCAGGAAGTACACGGAGGGGCTGGACGAGCGCAGAGGCGTCTATCCGGAGGAGAAACGTCAGGCGTTCTCCGGAGGCCTGCTCTGGATTCACGCAGTCTCGGTGGGGGAGGCCCAGTCCGCATGGCCTCTGTTGGACGCGTTGCGCCCCGCAGGAGGGGAGAAGAATCTCTTCCCCGTCCTCCTCTCCACGACGACGACGACCGGCAAGGAGATGGCCTTCCGCCTTGCGGACGGTCTTTTCGAGCGGCATATCTACTATCCGTGGGATATCCCGCGCATCGTGAACCGCGCCCTCGACGCGATCAGGCCGAGGGGGTACGCGACCATGGAGACCGAGATCTGGCCGAACATGCTCTTTTCGCTCGCCCGCAGAGGCGTCCCGGCGTTTCTCGTAAACGGCCGCTTTTCGGAGCGTACCGCACGCACCATGCGGAAGCATCCATCTTTCTGGAGAATGGTGTATGATTGTTTCACGCTGCTCCTCGTCCGTTCGGAGACCGACAAAGAGATGCTTCTTTCACTCGGCGTTCCCGCAGAGAGGGTTCGTGTCACCGGAGACTGCAAGGTGGATGCGCTCTTGCTTCGCAGGAGAAATGCATGTCTCGGGCCTCTCGAAGCTCTTTTCGGCGTTCGGGATCTTGCGCACGACGACGCGAAGAGACACTCGGAGCGTGATCCGCTCTTTCTCGCCGGAAGCACCCATGAAGGCGAGGAGGCGATCGTGCTCGACGCCTTTATGCACGTTCGGCGCGTCTTTCCCTCTGCACGCCTGGTGATTGCGCCGAGACATCCGGAGCGGGCGGACGGCGTGCGCGCACTGGCTTCGGAGGTTGCGCCGAGCGCTTTGCTTTCGGATGTGGAGCGGCAGACGGCATCCTCAAGACCTGATATCGTGGTGGTGGACCGTATCGGCGTGCTCTTCGACCTGTACGGCGTCGTGGACGCCGCGTTCATCGGCGGAAGCCTTGTGGACAAGGGCGGACAGAACATCCTCGAACCGGCGGCCTTCGGGACGCCGCTCTCCCACGGGCCCTACATGAGGGATTTCGTCGAGGCGGCGAAGGATCTGGGAGCTCTGGGTATAGCAACCCGTGTCGGGGACGCCTCGGAGATTGCCGCGCACTGGGAAGCAAGTATGAAACCGGAGCGCCGGGCAGCAGTCCGTGAGAGTGCGGAGCGTTACTTCCGCGCTTCCGGAGGAGCTGCCCGGCTCTCGGCAGACGAGATAAACGGAGTGATACTGCGATGACAATGAACGAACAGCTTCTGAAGGAGTTTTACAGCGGACTTGACGACCGCTCCAAGGAGAGCCTCGACGCGGCGACGGAAAAGATCGTCGAGGCGAAGCGGCGCGGCGGAAAGGTCGTCGTGGCGACGGGCAGCGGCCCGAACATCCACGAAGGGGTAACGACGCTCATCGCCGAACTGATGGAGAAGGGGCTCGTCGACGGCGTGACCACGAGTTCTGCGGTCGTCGGCCACGAGATGGGCGGCGCGCTCGACCTTGTGAAGATGTGCAGCGCCTCGGCCCTCGGGTTCGAGGAGCGTTTCATGCCCCGCGGCGACGTCTTTGAATTCACGCAGCTCGACGAGGAGCGGATGAACGCGCTTCGCGCCGAGATGGTTCTCGACGAGGAGCTGCTGGCGGAGGGGGAGCGCGCCGAGGGACGCCTCGTGATCAAGGCGGCGGGGAACATGGCATACCCCATGGGGCTGCGGAACGAGAACCTTGCCGGAGAAATTCTGGTGCTCTGCAAGGCGCTGGGACTTCCCTTCGAGACCGTCGCGGGGTGGGGCGCCGACCGGCGGACCATGCTCGGCGCAGGGGCGGCTTTGGGCCTTCCCGTACTTGTGAGCATCCCGCAGATGGTCGGAAGCGGCCACATCGGCATGGCCATCGGGGACAGCATCTCGGTCTTCGAGCGTTCCCGCCGCATCGCGGCGATGCTCGAATCCGCGGACGTCATCATTGAATCGGCGGTCGCCCTCACGCAGGAGATTCACGACGGTCCCTTCGAGTGCTACACCGGCCACGGCATCTGGTCGTGGTGGAAAGGGCTCCCCGTCTACTCTTTGCGCGACAAGACGCTCATCCGTATCGACCTCGACGAGAACCTCCGTAAGGCGCGCGACCTGGAGACGGGCGGCTCGCTGATACAGGAGGCGATCAACCAGGGGTTGCCAAAGACGAAGATCTCCAAGATTCCTTTCAGGATGGAGATGTCCGCCTTCGCGCGCCACGAGGGGAGCATCCCCGTCATCGGCGACATCGGGCAGGTCTGGCCGGTCCTCGCGTGGAAAGTTGCGGGCGCTCTCGGCATCTCGCTCGATTTCATGAGCTATGCCCAGCACACCACGGAGGGGAAGGCGATGCGCGAATGGATCGTACGGGAAGTGCAGCCCGTCGACCGGGAGAAGATTCTTGCCCGCGCGCGGAAGTGCGGCATTTCCGCCGCGCCGTTCGGGAACGTGGAGACTGTCGCCAAGCCATGAACATTCTCGGCGTGATCCCCGCCCGCTACGCCTCGACGCGCCTTCCCGGCAAACCGCTGGCGGATATATGCGGGAAGACGCTCATCCGGAGAGTCTACGAACGCGCCGCGCTTTCGCCGCTGCTCGACCGTCTTGTCGTGGCCACAGACGACGAACGGATCCTCGAAGAGGTCCGCTCGTTCGGCGGGGAGGCCGTGCTCACCTCGTCCGACCACCCCAACGGGACATGCCGGGTCGCCGAGGCGGCGGAGAAGTACGAGGGCGATATCGTACTGAACATCCAGGGGGACGAGCCGCTGCTCGATCCGCTTATGGTGGATGAAGTCGCGCAAGCGCTTCTGGACGACGATTCGGCGCTCTCCTCGACGCTCTGCGTTCCTATAACGGAACGCTCGATGCTGGACGATCCATCCGTAGTGAAGGTGGTGCGGGATCTTCGCGGATTCGCGCTCTACTTCAGCAGGTATCCCATCCCGTATATTCGTTCGGACGCGGACGCCGTGACGGTGTACGAACATATCGGCATCTACGGCTTCCGGCGGGACTTTTTAAACATCTACGTCTCCCTCCCTCCGACGCCGCTCTCGTTGGCCGAGTCTTTGGAGCAGCTCAAAATCATGGAGCACGGCTATTCCATGAAGGTTTCGGTCTCCGGGGCGGAGCGAAAGGGTACAAGCGTGGATACGCCGGAGGACCTTGAGGCCGTCCGCCGTACCGTGTGCTCGAACGAAGTGAAGAGTATCTTGTGCTCGAACGAAGTGAAGAGTACCGTGTGCTCGAACGAAGTGAAGAGTACCGTGTGCTCGAACGAAGTGAAGAGTACCGTGTGCTCGAACGAAGCGAAAGGCCCCGCGCGGCCGGCCGTGAAAGGAGTCTAGCGTCATGTCCCCCGGCGAAGCAAAGGAAGCGTTTTCCCACGATACCCAGGATGTCCCGCAGCAGCGCCCGGCGCATGGGCGGGCGTCCGGGCCTCTGCTCGTCTTCATTCTGAGCGACTTGATACGCGGACACCTCTCGCAGAGCCGGGGTATCGCAGGATGGCTCTCACGCTTCACCGGCGCCGACATCGTCGAGATCGACGTTCCGAGGATCACCGGAAAACGGCGGGTGGAGCTGCTCAAGGTGAAGGGGCGCCGTCTGCCGAAGATGAACTCGTGCGATATCCTCGTCTGGCTCGACGAGACGGGAGGCTCCGTGCTCTTCGACACGATGAAAAACGAACTCGCCGCCCGCAAGCTCACCGGCAAGGACGCGCTCTTCCTTGCTGCGGGAGGGAGCGCGGCGCCGTTTGCCCTCGCGCTCGCGAAGATGACGCGGGGCAAGTCGTGCGTTCTGATGACCCCCTCGGCGCTCGGTACGGCGCCCTTCGATTTCGCGGTGGTGCCCGCACACGACCGCCCGCGGTTCACGCCCAACTTGCTGGCGACCCTGGGAGCGCCCAATGCGATCTTTCCCGACGAACTGGAGCGGAAAGGGTGGGAACTTGCGGAGCTCTACCCTCCCGTGGAGAGCGCTGAGCAGCGATGGGGTCTCCTCGTCGGAGGGGACGACGCCAACTACGCCGTCACGGCGGACTGGGTGCGGCGCGTGATCTCCCCGATTCTCTCGGCCGCAGGAAAAGAAGGCGCGGATCTTTACATCACTACGTCGCGGCGGACCGCCCCCGAGGCGGAAGAAGCGCTGACGCGGCTTGCTGCCGGACGCTCGCACGTACGCATGCTTCTTCTCGCGTCGCGGGACGAGTTCAACCCGGTCGCCGGAATGCTCGGGCTCTGCTCGCGACTCTTCGTCACCGAGGATTCCGTCTCGATGGTCTCCGAGGCTATCACCGCCGGGAGAGAGGTCTTTCTTCTGCGGACCGACAGGAAGGGGAAGCTCCGCGTCGCGTTGCAGGATCTCACGGCGTGGCTCGTGCGAAGGAAACTGCTGCCGCCGGGGTTGCTCTGGGGAAAACCGCGTTTCGACGCCCTCTTCGACGTCCTGGAACGCCGTGGATTTCTGAAGGAGATGCAGCCTCGCGCGTTGCGGCGCTCATCCGCAGGGGGCGCGTCGCTCCACGCCGACGGCCCCGTTCTCAACGAGGCGCGGCGGGCGGCGGAGTGGATCGTCGAACGGTGGGGAGAATCGGGAAAAGACAACGGAAAATAAACGCGCGGCGCCTTCGCGCCGATAGAAGGAGCTCCTTTCTCGGATGAACATACTTTTTTGCTCGGACGCCATGATCGTCGACGGCGTCACGTCGTTTGTGTTTCACCTTGCTTCCGCTCTCAGTGAAGGAGGGCATCGGGTCGCCGTCCTCGGACGGTGGGGCGGCAAGGGATTTCAATCCCGCCTTCGCGCTTTCGGCGTCGAGGTGATCTCCGTTCCCTCCCCGACGGTCGGAAACTTCTGGTTCGACAGGAAGGCGCGGGAGTTCGCGCCGGACGTCCTGGTCACCGATTCCAGGCGATCCTTCCCCCTTGCGGTGCGACTCAAACGAGCGACGGGGGCGAAAATTTTCACCTTCTTTCTGGACAACCTGGAAAAAACGGACAAGAAGGGGCGCGACGTCGATTCGCTGGTACGCTGGAGCGACGCGTGGCTCTCCGCCGAGCCGCCGCTTCTGGAGAAGCTGGAGGAGATACCGACGCCGTTCCCAAAATTTCTCTTCCAGCGTCCTCTCACCGGTTTGCTTACCCCGACGCCGATTCTTCCTCGCGACCCGTTCAGGATTCTCTGCTTCGGCAGGATCAGCGGGTACAAGTCGGCCGGGCCCTTGAAGCTGCTGCAGGAGGCGCCGATGCTGAAAAAGAGCATCCCGTCGCTCGAGATCGCCTTCGTCGGCGGTGGGTGGAGGACGTGGAAGTTCCGCTTGATGGCTGCGAAGGCCAACGCTGCGGCAGGAGAGCGGTACCTTCGGATCATCGGGACGCAGACCGATCCTCGGCGCTGGTTCGAATGGGCGACGCTCGTCTGCGCCGGGTCCACGTCGGCGGTCGAAGCAGTGCTGGCGCATCGCCCGACCGTGGTCTTCTCCGGATACTGGATAGGATTGCTCACGCCGGAAACGCTCGACGAAGCGTTTGCGTCCTACTTCGGGGAGCGGAGCGGTCCGTACTATGTCCGTCGGTATTTGGAACTGATTCCTGCGGAAATACTGAGGGTCTACGATGAGTGGGAGAGCGAGAGGATCGAAAACTATGTCGCCGCGGCGCGCACCGCGGTGGAGCCCCGTTTCGGACGGGAGGGCGCGGCCGTGGAATTTGAACGAATTTTCCGGAGTATTGCCTGATTTTGCGTTCTCGAACGCGTTCTGCGAGGGAGGTGAACGGTTATCGGATTGAAGGATTTTCGAAAGCGGTTGCGCGCAGCAAAAAACAGGGTATGGCCTTCCTGGAGCGATGAAGAGTACGTCCACCGCATGCTCGACGTCAGGAATCAAGGAAATGCCCGCCCGCTGATCCTCTACGCCGGTCTCGGCTCGGACTACGGACGTCCGGGGCTCGGCCTGGGGTACGACACCGTGCACTTCTACTACTCGCTGGTCGGCGGAGGGTACCCGGTCCTCCATTTTCCGTACGACAGGGTGCGGGCGGACCTCGGGCACGAACGCATGCAGTCGGCGCTTCGGCTTGCCTGCATGCTCTTCAGGCCGTCGATACTCCTCCATGCGATTCTCGACGACGAATTCAGCGCGGAGACCATTCGTGCGATTTCATCGGAGCTTGGGATTCCGACGGTGGCCTTCTTCAGCGACGATCACTGGCGCTTCGACGATTTTTCCCGTTTCGCCGCGCGCCCGTACGACTGGGTATGCACCACCAGCGCGGATGCCGCCGGTCGGTACGAGGAGCTCGGGTTCACGAACGTCATCCGTAGCCAGTGGGGGGCGAACCACTTTTTCTTCCGCCCGATGTCGTGCGGATACGAGTACGACGTTTCCTTCATCGGGCAGCCTCACGGGTGCAGGCGGGAGGTCGTCCGGCGGCTTCGCGAACGAGGCGTCCGGATCGCCGTGCGCGGCCGCGGGTGGGAAGAGGGACGAATTGGCCTGAGCGAGATGATCCGCATGTTCAGCGCAAGCCGCATCAACCTGAACCTGAGCAACGCCTCCGTCTCGGAATCGCTCGAAAAGGACGGCGAACGGCCGCTGCTGCAGATCAAGGGGAGGGATTTCGAAGTGCCCGCGTGCGGAGGTTTCCTGCTGACGCAGGAGAATCCGGAGCTGAACGATTACTTCGAACCGGGGAAGGAGATCGCAGTCTACCGCGATACCGACGACCTTCTCGAAAAGATAGAGTACTATCTCGCGCACAACGAGGAGCGCGAGCGCGTGCGGAAAGCGGGGTACGATCGCTTTTTGAAGGAGCACACCATGCTTTCCCGCCTTGAAACCATCTTCTCCAGGGTGCTCTCGGGGGAGCGGGCAGAGTGAACGGACCGCTTCTCTCGGTGGCGATCTATACATATAACCAGGAGCGCTTTGTGACGGAGACGCTCGACAGCCTCCTTGAGTCCGGCGGGCTCGACGCCCTTCCGGGAGGGACGGAGCTGATCGTGTCGGACGACTGTTCCGCCGACGGGACGGTCGACGCTGTCTCCTCGTGGATGGAGCGGCGGGGGAAGGGTTTTCGTTCGTGCCGTCTTCTTCGGGGCGAACGGAACGAAGGCCCGGTGCGCAACTATGTGCGAGCGGTGCGCGCATGCTCCGGCGAGATCGTCAAACCGCTGGCGGGGGACGATCTCTTCTGCCCGGAGGCGCTGCGCAACGCCGTCTTGCAAATGGCCTCGCAGCAGGAAACGGCGATCGCGTTCGGCAGGGTGGCGACGTTTTCGACGGGAACGAACGCCGTCGAAAGAGAGTGGACCGCGGAGCAGCGGCGTTTTTTCGCGGAGGATGCGTCCGGGCAGTTCCGTATGCTGGCGTCGTTCGACCCTCTGCCGGCGCCGGGAGTTCTCTTCCGCCGTTCCCTGTTCGAGCGCCTTCGACTCTGGGAGCACGATTTCTTCTGGATGGAAGACTGGCCCTTCTGGCTTCTGGCGACGGCGAACGGGTATCGTATCCACGGGCTCGATCATGCGGTGGTCCGGTACAGACTGCACACGGAGTCTCTCAGTCAGAGAATGAACGCGAAGGGGAAAGAGCGCGTGCGCATGGGAATCAACGCGGACCGGCGGCGAATGTACGACGAAATCGTCCTCCCGCGTATGGCGGAACAGCCGCTCTTGCTGCGGCATCATGTTCTTTTGCGCCGTTTCTTCTTCTCCTGGCTGGAGAGGACGGAACGCCCCGCGCTGGTCCACTGGGCGCGTTCCCTCTCCCTGCTGATTGACCCGTACAGGATATGGCGAAAAATCGGAGGCGTCTTCGGACGGAGCGCCTGAACGATATCGAACGTACCGAAGGAACACAGCGCTGGAGAATGAAGGGGGAAGACCATGCGTTTTTTTGAATTTCCCGTCCGGAGGACGGATATACCCGAGGAGGGACAGCTTCAATTCATCGAGGCGGAGCGCCAGGTTCCCTTTCCCGTGCGCCGCGTCTACTATTCGACGGGCGTGCGCGCAGGATACGTGCGGGGGAAACACGCGCACCGCTCGTTGGAACAGGCGCTCGTCTGCGTTCATGGCGCAGTCCGCGTGAATCTGGACACGGGGACCGAGAGGACGACCTGTATTCTCGACAACCCCGCGCTCGGTCTCTACGTCGGGCCGATGCTCTGGCATACGATGACGTGGATACACGACGACAGCGTCCTCCTCGTTCTGGCTTCCGATTACTACAACGAGGCTGACTATATCCGAAGCTACGAGGACTTTCTCCTCCTGGCCGGGCAGAGGGGCGGCGCACGATGAAGAAGATCCCCTTCAACGTCCTTGCGCCCGCTTTTGAAGCTCATGCGGCGGAGTACGAGGAAGCCGCGCTTCGCGTCCTTCGCTCCGGATGGTATGTCCTCGGCGCGGAGGTCGAGGCGTTCGAGCGCGAATTCGCGGACTATCTCGGCGCCTCGTACTGCGTCGGGCTCAACTCCGGACTCGACGCGCTGATTCTGGCGGTGCGCGCGCTCGATATCGGCCCGGGGGACGAGGTGATCGTCCAGGCGAACACGTACATCGCGACGGTGCTTGCGATTACAGCCTGCGGGGCGGCGCCGGTCTTCGTGGAGCCGGATGAGTATCACGGCCTGGACGCGGTGCGCGTGGAGGCCGCCGTGACGCCGAGAACGAAGGCGATTCTGCCGGTGCATCTCTACGGGCAGCCGTGCGGCATGGAGGAGCTGCTCGGCATCGCGGCGCGCCGAGGACTTGCCGTGATTGAGGACTGCGCGCAGAGCCACGGGGCGATGTGGAGAGGACGCAAAACGGGGACGCTGGGGACGGTCGGCTGCTTCAGTTTCTTCCCGACGAAGAATCTGGGAGCCTTCGGCGACGCCGGGGCGCTCGTCACGGAGAACGAATCCCTTGCGGAGCGGGTACGCGCACTGAGGAACTACGGCTCGAAGAAGAAGTACGTCAACGAGATCGAGGGCGTCAACTCCCGTCTGGATGAGATACAGGCGGCTCTGCTCCGCGTCAGGCTGCGCTTCCTCGACGCGATCAACGCCGAACGGGCTGCCATCGCGGCCCGGTACTCTGAGCTTATTCGTTCGCCCTTTGTGGTGAAGCCTCGTCTGCGCCCGGAGGCGACGCATATC
The DNA here is from genome assembly GCA_018436785.1 of Synergistaceae bacterium. Taxonomy (GTDB): domain Bacteria; phylum Synergistota; class Synergistia; order Synergistales; family Aminobacteriaceae; genus JAAYLU01. The sequence continues at coordinate 42,483 of JAHDKR010000004.1, forward strand.
TTTCACCTGTATGTTGTCGAATGCGACCACAGGGACCGTTTGCAGGAACATCTCTCCGCGCACGGCATAGGGACGCAGATACACTACCCGATACCGCCGCACCTTTCGGGAGCGTACGCCCGCCTCGGATACGGGCAGGGGGCCTTCCCCGAAACGGAACGTCTGGCGGAGCGCGTCTTGAGCCTGCCGCTCTACAGCGGTATGAGCGAGGACGACGTTCGAGCCGTCTGCGACGCTGTCAACTCCTTCCGGCCATGAAGACGCCTCCTTTTCTCCTGATGCGCCGCCACATTTTCAAGTTTCTCCGAAGCCTCTCGGCGCGTCTGCATCTGCTCCAGACGCGCATGGGCGCATGGTGGGGCGGAACGAGCCTGACCGTAGGGCGCGGCGTGCGCTTCTATCAACGGACGAGAGTCTCGGGCGAGGGATCTGTCCGGATAGGTCGGCGTGTGACGCTCGGGTATCCGATTGGAGGCGGCTTCCATGGCTCCTGCTGCGAGCTGCAGGCGCGCTCTCCGGACGCGGAGATCGCGCTGGGGGATTTCGTCGCCGTCAACAACGGCTTTTTGGTCATCTCGGTGAAACGGGTGGAGATCGGGGACGGCTGTCTCATCGGGAAGGGAGTGCAGATTCTGGACTTCGACGCCCACGGCGTCGCTCCCGAGGAGCGCAGAACCTCCATCGGCCGGATTGCGCCCGTCGTTCTCGGAAAAAACGTCTGGGTCGGGAACGGCGCGATACTCCTCAAGGGAACACACATCGGAGACAATTCAATAGTTGCCGCGGGAGCAGTAGTCCCCGGAGGCGACTTCCCCGCGGACGTCATCATCGGGGGCAATCCCGCGCGGATCATAGGAGATGTGCGTAGGGAGCGAAAAGAAACCACCCATAATGCCAACACATTTGCTCAAGAAGGCGCAGTTAAAAAAACGGAGAAAAAAAGATGAAGACATTTGTTATAGCTGGAAAATCTGATATAGCTGTTGAAGCTCTGCTATATCTCATTTTCTTTGACGGCGGGTATGCCAGAGACTTTGAACTTGCAGTTCTGCCGTCCTCGTCCGACTTGAAAGAGCACGGGTGGCAGAAGAGTCTTCAGAAAGCAGCGGGAGAACTGGGGATACCGGTTCACGCATCGTTCCATTCCTTGGAGGAGTGTTACGATAGAGACAACACGTACATTTTTTCACTTGAATACGACAGACTTATCAAATCAGGTTCTTTTCCGAAAAAAAACCTGTTTAATATCCACTTTTCGGCTCTTCCCATGTATAGAGGAGTCTACACTTCGATTTTCCCTATCCTCCAGGGCGAGCGCACAAGCGGAGTTACCTTGCACTATATCGACGATGGCATCGATACAGGTCCGATTATCTCGCAGAGACTGTTCTCCATCGAGGGGATGACTGCATGGGATCTCTATAAAAAGTATAACAGCGAAGGCATCAGACTCTTTATAGAGAACTATAAATACGTGACGTCCGCCAAGGAAGTGTCTTCGTCCGATCAAAACGGCGGATGGAGTTGTTTTTATAGAAAGGACTTGGATTTCGAACTTAGGAGACTAGATGCGATCTACCCATATATGAGCGCTTTGGAGATAGATCGCAACTTTCGCGGGTTCTTTTTTCCCGTCTATCAGATGCCCTTGTACAGGGGGAAGTCCGTCACTAGTCTGTCGATAATAGACGAGGAGAGGCTAGATTCGCCACGGGAACTTTTTGGTTGCAATGACTATGTCCTGTTGGCATGTAAAAGGGGCGTCGTGCTTCTGTCGTTTTAAGTTCTGAACTTTCGGGCCCACCACCCATATTCAAGCGTATGGGCCTAGCCCCCGCGCACGTCTGTACAAAGCCTTGACTCCAAGCCGCGCTCGCCTGATTCTCCCTCGCAGCGTGAAACTCTCCTCCGGACGGAGCGTCACCGCCGCGGGAGGTTCGTACGGAAGCGCCCGAAGGAGGGAGACGATCGCGGGAAACAGGTTGTACCCGTCGAGCACACGGTCGCGCGCCTCCCTTAAAAGCGGAATCGACCGTTCGTAGGTTCCCTGCTCGATAGTCGCCATGATCGTCCGGACGGCCTCCTCGGGACGTTCGATGTCGATGCGGGCGAAAGCCCCTTCCGGAAAGTACTTTTCGATGTTGGGACACCCCCAGTAGAACGGAAACGCCCCGCCGAGGTAGGCGTCCGCCAGCTTTTCCGTCCAGTAGTCGGCGCACTCCGAGTTTTCGAGGACGATGTGGTACTTGTAGGGCGCGATCGCGTCGCGTTTGCACGCCGCTTCCTTGGCCCTTCCTTTGCCGAAGATGTCGAGCCCCGGAAGAGACGTCTGCTCCAGGGAGGAGACGAACTCGTGCCGCTTCCTGTGCCCGTCGCGCTTCCGCTTCGTCGAGCAGATGATGGAGAGAAGGCGGCTCTTCGCTGCGAAGGGATCGCTTCGGACGAGGGAATCGTAGCTTTCGGTGAACCGCTCGTTCCCCGATTGGTCGAACTCGCGCCCGTAGTGCCACGGAAGCGCCTGCTGTTCGGAAATAACTCCTCCATGCCGCATCGCGTGGCAGGTGAGCACCCTGGCGAACTGCGCCGCGAACGCCTCCGGGTAGCTCTTGATCATCGGCGGCTCGCCGGTGATCAGAATCGTTCGCGACGGCGGGCAAACCGTCGTCATCCTCCCGGGGAGTTTTTCGTAGACAACCCACGCGTCGGCGTGGGCGCAGTCCCGGTCGATCACGAACTGTACGTCCCCCCACTTTCCCGATGCACCCGGCGTCTGCAGGGCAAGCGGCCACGACGCCGAGGGGGTGGTGAGTTTGACGATCATCTGCCGTCGTTGCCGGTTCGGGGAACGATGCGGATGATGTCGTCCGCGACGGCGAAGGTGGAATCCGGAAAGAGCCGCCGGGCCATCTCCTCGACCTGCGGGATGTCCGGGTATCCCGAGTCCGCGCCGAAGCATCTGGCGTCGTCGATCAGAATCACGTGGTCTTTCACAGGATGCCGTCCGATGCGTTCGAGCTCCGTGCAGACGGGAGTCTCCTCATCTCCTCTCGCCGTGTCTCCGCGGGAGTAGTGCGCGTCGAGCCAGAAGAGGCAGCGTCTCTCCCTCTCAAGCGCAAGAATGTCCTCAATTCTCTTGCCGCTGTCCCCCTGGAAGAGGCGCACCTTGGGTACGGAGGCGAAACGAGCGCAAGCCCGTTCATACAGAGCTTCTCCCAGCTCGACGGAGTAGAGACGGTCAAAGCAGGGGACCATGGCGGCGAGCGTTTTCCCCTCGTAGGTCCCCGTCTCAACGAACACGCGGATGCCGTGCGTTCGGGCGTGCTCCAGAAGTATTGCCTGTTTGAGGGCGTTCGGCAGGGGAATCGGCCTGCCCTTCATTTCCCATTGAATACGTGCCGCGAACTCGCGGATGCGCCGATGCAATTCAAACATACCGAAAGTCTCCTTATCTTTGCTCATGGATGTGCCCGTGAAATCTCGTGCCTGGTGTCTCTTCGTATTCTCCGGCCTTTCCGAAGAGACGCTCCTCCAAAAAGATCGGCGAAGCCGAGCGTATCGATGCGATGTCCTCGAAAAGCGAGGCGGTCAGCTTCTTCGCGCCGGAGAGCGACAGGTGCGAATTGTCCAGGAAGTCCGTATACTCCAGCCCGTAGGCGTCCCGCTTCCAGCTTCCTATGAGCCTGACGGGTCCAAGCGTTTCGTCGAGAGCACGGGCTGCGATGCGCGTCCGTTCGAAGAAATCGTCGCCGAGCAGACGTATGTCCCAAAAAGGCGTGAGCACGAACACCAGAGTCCCGCCGTTCTTTTCGCATGTTTCCTTTAACTGTACCATACTTTTCAGCTGGAAATCGGAGAGGGGAAAGTGCTCTAGGTTATTTTTATATCGGGCGCTCCTGTCCTCCATGACGATGTTCAGAAAGTCCAAGTGCGGCAGCCCCTCGAACCCCATCTCCGCCCCCGTCTTGCGCGGCGATCCTCTGACCGCGTTCGCGAAGAGGACAACGGGAAGGTGATAGAAGTTGCCGTGTTCGTCCGCGATGATCTCCCACTGCCTTCTGCTCAGCAGAATCTTTTCGTAGGGCTTGTCGATGTGCAAGGACTCGAAGAAAAAGTCGGCGTCGAGGACGTAGAAGATGAACTCCACGTTGCCGAATACGTCGATGTGTTGTGTGTAGGTGTGCAGCATCTCGAACGGCCCCGCCGCGACCTGCCCCGCGTTGACGACGTCCGTTATTTTCAGCCCGTTCTGCTCCGCGATGACGGAGGGGACGAGCTGGTGGAAACAGCGGCTGCTTCCCATCAGCAGCACGCGCGGGGGTTCCTTTACCCATGAAGCGTTGTCGTACAGGTATGATTTCAGGGCCAGGTCGTAGACGCCGGAAGCGCGAAAGAGCAGGAACTGTCCGGCGAAGACCAGGAGAGAGGAGCAGAGAATAAGACGGACCAGACGTTTGTATTTCATGGGAACCCTCTCTTCTAGAATTGGAAATAGAGAAACTCGGAGACCCGGTTCAGGAAACAGACGCTAATGAGCAGCACGCCTCCGACCGCGACGGCCCAGCGGGCGGTGAAGGTCCCCTCCCGGAAGCGTGTGAAGGTCCATTCCTGGCTGTTCGGCGCCGCAACAACCAGTAAAAAACAGGCCCCGAGGACGACGAGCCGGTCGGTCCCCGGCGATCCCGGGAGCACACACCCTCCGTTCAGGCCGAACATGCCGCTGAAGAGCTCCAACGCTCTTCCGAGCGTGTGCGCCCGGAAGAAGACCCATGCGACGACAACGGAAAAAAAGGTGACGAGCCATCCGAGAAAGCGTTGCAGACGCGGAAACGCTCTCATCGGCGCCACTGCCGCGAGCGCGTGGTTCGCGCAGAGGTACAGACCGTGCAGCCCTCCCCAAATGACGAAGTTCCACGAAGCGCCGTGCCAGAGCCCCCCGAGCAGCATCGTCGTCATCAGGTTGCCGTAGCGCCGGAGCGTTCCCTTCCGGTTCCCCCCCAGCGGGATATACAGGTAGTCCCTCAGAAACGTGGAGAGCGAGATGTGCCATCTGCGCCAGAATTGGGCCATCGAGCAAGCTTTGTAGGGCGAGGCGAAGTTGACGGGGAGTTCGATATTGAACAGCCGTCCGAGCCCGAGCGCCATATCCGAGTAGCCCGAGAAGTCGAAGTAGATCTGGAACGTGTAGCAGAGCACCCCGACCCAGGTCTCAAGGACCGGGGGAACGCCGGTCGTGTCGAAGACGGCCGCCGCCCACGGCGCAAGCGTGTCCGCGACGACCAGCTTCTTGAAGAGCCCGAGCGAGAGTAGCGTGAGTCCTATCGCGATGTTCCGGTAGCTCAGCGCAAACGTGCGGAGCCGGGAGAACTGCGGAATGATCTGATCGTAGCGGACGATCGGCCCGGCGATGAGCTGCGGGAAGAAGGAGACGAAAAGGGCGTAGTGCGTGAAGGAGTGTCCTCCAACCAGCCCCTTCGAGCAGTCGACAAGGTAGGCCATCTGCTGAAAGGTGAAAAAGGAGATGCCCAGGGGGAGAAAAATTTCGCGGGGCAGCCACTCGGCGCCCCAAAGGAGCGCCAGGTTGGCCATGAAGAAGTTCGCGTACTTGAAATAGGCGATCAGCGCCAGGTTGACGCTCAAACCGCTGAAGAGCCATCCCTTTACATTCCCGCCTTGTAATACGGCCCGTTCAATGCCGCGTCCCCAGGCGTAATTGAAGAGGATCGAAAAGAGAATGAGGAGGATGAACGGAGGGTTCCAGTACGAATAAAAAAGCAGCGACGCAACAAGAAGCACGGCCAGGGCGGCGTTCGTCGCTCTCCTGGAGCATGCGAGGCGGAAACTAAACCAGGTCGCGGGCAGGAAGAGAAACAGGAAAACATAGGAATTAAAGAGCATGCTTCTTCTCCATATCGACATGCGGCCCGTTCTTCCGATTCTGTTCTGGAGAGCCGCATCGGATGTTGCGTATTATATCCGATACTTTCCGATTTGTAATTCGGCGCTCCGGTCTTTTGGACAAGGAGAGGGAAATATGATAGGCTTCCATCGGAAAAAACAGGAGCGCTACCGGCGCTTCCATGAGCGTGGAAAGGCGGCGGTCCTCTTGAAGATTCTCCAGATTCTTCCCGAACTGCATGAAGGCGGCGTCGAGCGGCACGTGCTGTGGCTCTCCAACGGCCTTGCAGCCGGGGGGCATGAGGTTGTCGTTGTCTCGGCCGGTGGAAAGATGGAGAGGGAGCTGCGGGGCGTAGAGCATGTCCGCCTTCCGGTGCACAGGAAAAACCCGGTAACGGCGGCGTGGGCGGCTCTTCGGATAGCGCGGATCGCAAAGGCGCGCGGAGTACAGCTTCTGCATGCCCACTCCCGCGTCCCGGCGTGGATCGCGTGGTGGGCGTCCTGTCTTTCCGGAATACCGTGGGTTGCTACGTGCCATGCCTTTTACAGCAGGAACGCGGGAATCCTTCCGTACCGGAGAGCGCGTCTGCTGCTCTGCGTCAGCGAGGCGGTGCGTTCGTATTTTGCCGAGATCTTCCCCGAGGCCAAATTCCGGGTGGTGTATAACGGCCTGCCGCCGACGGAGCGAGTATGGCGTCCGAATGAAGGAGAAGCCCCTCGCCTTCTTTTCGTGGGAAGGCTCGTGCCGAAAAAAGGCGTCGATACTCTTCTCCACGCGCTCTCCTGTCTGCGAGACATTCCGTGGAGCCTCGACATCGTCGGCGACGGCCCTTCGATGGAGCCGTTACGTCAGATGGCCGCGCAGCTCGGGATAGCGGACAGAGTCTTCTTCCGCGGTTTTCAAGAGGAGCCGGAGCGCTGGATGGCCGAATGCTCCTGTTTTCTCTTCCCTTCGCATCAGGAGGGGATGGGTCTGGTGCTCATGAGGGCGGTTCAAATGGGAATTCCCGTGCTGGCCTCGGATATTCCGGCGGTGCGGGAGCTCGCGTCGTCACCGGAAGGGTTGTTGCAGGCCGGGAACGCGGAAGGTTGGCGTATTGCTCTTGAGGACTTTCTGCGAACAGGTACGGTAGGAGCACGTTTTATTGCGGAAAAGATTCCGTCGATCGACGCGATGGTGCGATCGATCGAGGATGTGTACGCGGGCATAGTTCGAAACGGCATGGAGAAAGCGACGGAAGCGCACAGAGCGCGTTTCCGTCGGAAAAAATAAACGAGGTGCGTCCATGAAGAAAAAAGCATTGTTGACCGGCATCACAGGACAGGACGGAGCCTACCTGGCCGAGTTTCTGCTGAACAAGGGGTACGAGGTGCACGGAATGAAGCGCCGGTCGTCCCTCTTTAACACGGGGAGGATCGACCACCTGTACGAGGATCCGCACCAGACGGAACGGCGCCTTATCCTTCACTACGGGGATCTCACCGACTCGTCGAACATTATACGGATAATCCAGGAGGTGCAGCCCGACGAGATCTACAACCTCGCGGCGCAGAGCCATGTGAAGGTCTCGTTCGAGACGCCGGAGTACACTGCCAACGGCGATGGACTCGGGGTGCTGCGTATTCTTGAAGCCATACGGATTCTCGGTTTGGAGAAGCGTACGCGCTTCTACCAGGCCTCCACCAGCGAACTCTACGGCAAGGTGCAGGAGATTCCGCAGAGCGAGAAGACGCCGTTCTATCCGCGCAGCCCCTACGCCGCGGCGAAGCTGTACGGATACTGGATCACCGTGAACTACCGCGAGGCATACGGGATGTTCGCCTGTAACGGTATTTTGTTTAACCACGAATCGCCCCTGCGCGGGGAGACGTTCGTCACCCGCAAGATCACACGGGCAGCGGCGCGCATTGCCCTCGGCTTGCAGGAGAAGCTGCACCTGGGCAACCTTGACGCGAAGCGCGACTGGGGCCACGCGCGCGACTATGTCGAGGCGATGTGGCTGATGCTTCAGCAGGACGAGCCGGACGACTACGTTGTGGCGACCGGCGAGACGCACACGGTCCGCGAATTCGCCGAAAGAGCCTTCGCGGAGGCGGGCATTCCGCTCGCATGGAAGGGAAGCGGCGTCGACGAACAAGGGGTGCACGCCGAAAGCGGAGCCGTGCTTGTCGAGGTCGACCCGAGGTACTTCCGCCCGACCGAGGTCGAGCTGCTGCTCGGCGATCCGTCCAAGGCGCGGGAGCGACTGGGGTGGAAGCCCCGCGTCACATTTCGGGAGCTTGTCGCCGAGATGGTGCGCGCCGATCTTGATCTCTTCCGGAGAGACCTTATTTGCCGCGACGCAGGGTACAGCGTCTGCGCGGCGGCGGAAGACCGCTGTTGAACGGAGGCGAACGCGATGTCGACTCTTCACCATGAGGATATGATCTTTGTTGCTGGGCACAGGGGCCTCGTCGGCTCGGCGATTGTCAGGAAGCTGCGTGAAAAGGGGTATGGCAACCTCCTGCTTAAAACCCGCAGCGAACTCGACCTGACCGACCAGGCGGCGGTGCGCGCCTTCTTCATGTCGGAACGCCCCGATCACGTGGTGCTGGCGGCCGCGAAGGTCGGGGGGATACTGGCCAATTCGACGTATCCTGCGGATTTCATCTACCAGAACCTCGCGATCGAGATCAACATCATCCACGAGGCGTGGCTCGCGGGCGTGAAGAAGCTTCTCTTCCTCGGCAGCTCGTGTATCTATCCGAAGCTGGCGCCGCAGCCTTTAAAAGAGGAATACCTTCTGACCTCGTCGCTTGAGCCGACGAACGAAGCGTACGCCATCGCGAAGATCGCCGGACTCAAGATGTGCGAGTTTTATAACCGGCAGTACGGCGCCCGTTTTATCTCCGTTATGCCCACCAACCTCTACGGCCCGGGGGATAACTTCGATTTGAATACGTCGCACGTGCTGCCCGCGATGATCAGGAAATTTCACGAGGCGAAGCTAAGGGGAGACGATGCGGTGACGCTGTGGGGGACGGGAACGCCCCGCAGGGAGTTCCTTCACGTGGACGATCTGGCGGACGCCTGCGTCTTTTTGCTCGAGCGCTACGATGGTCCAGGTTTCCTCAATATCGGCTGCGGCGAGGACGTGACGATACGCGAACTTGCGGAGCTGGTTCGGCGGATCGTCGGTTTCGGCGGAGATATCCTCTGGGACTCCGCGAAGCCGGACGGGACGCCGCGGAAGCTGCTCGACGTGTCGAAACTGAAGGCGCTCGGCTGGAAACCGGCCATTTCTCTCGAAGAAGGCATTGAAGATACGTGGCGGTGGTACCTCCGGAACGAAGCCGAACCCGCTCTTCGTCCCGGCGTTATCGGCACGACTTGATGATATTCGTCGTGCTTCGCCCTTCAAGAAGCGGAGCCAGCACCACGCGGCCTCCCGCTTCTTCCACGACATCTCTTCCCACGACCTGCGGCAGTGTATAGTCCGCACCTTTGACCAGGACGGACGGCCGGAGCGCCTGGATAAGACGAAGGGGCGTGTCCTCCTCGAAGAGGACGACAAGATCGACGCACTCCAGAGCGGAAAGAACGGAGAGGCGATCTTCCTGGGAGGCCACGGGACGGGAAGGCCCTTTGAGCCGCTGCACGGACGCGTCCGAATTGACGCCGACGACAAGGCGATCGCCTTCGCGCGCGGCATGCCGGAGCAGATGGACATGTCCCGAGTGCAACAGGTCGAAGCAGCCGTTCGTAAACACCACGGTTTTCCCCTCTCGCTTCCAATCCTCGACTCTGGCGGTCGCTTCTTCGAAGGTGACGACCTTACCGCTTCTTTCCACTTGATTGAGCGAAAGCAAATCCTCCAGGGAAACGGGGGACGTCCCGGCGCGCGTGACCACGACGCCGGCGGCCTTGTTCGCCCAATCGGCGGCCTTCTTCCAGTTCGCCCCCGCGATCAGCAATGCAGCAAGAACCGCGATGACCGTATCGCCCGCTCCGGAAACGTCGAACACCTCGCGTACGCAAAACGCGGGAAGGAAGAACTCTTCTCCATCCTCGAGGAACAGTGCCATTCCTTTGGCTCCTCGCGTCACCAGCAGATTTCGGAGCCCGTAGCGTTTCCGTGCCGAATGCGCATGAAGCGAGAGCGTCTCTTCGTCGATCTCCGCTCCCTCGGAGACCAAGGCCAGTTCCGCCTCGTTCGGCGTGGCGCAGGCGGCGCCCCGATAGCGGTTCCAGTTGTTCCCCCTGGGGTCGACGAAGACGGGCGTTCCCTTTGTCGCCGCCGTCCCGATGATTCTTGAGCAGAGAGAACCTTTCAAAACGCCGTTCCCGTAATCGGAGAGGATAATGGCGTCGAGACCGTCCATTTCTTCCAGCAGGGATGAAAAGAGCAGGTCTTCGTCGTGTTTCGAGAGCGCCGAGGACTCTTCGATATCATAGCGTGCGATCTGCTGATTTCCGGCAACGATGCGGGTTTTGATCGTCGTGGGGCGGCCGTCGATCTGCAGCAGCTTGTTCTCTATCTTTTTTTCATAGAGGATCGCGCCCAGCAGGACACTGTTCCCGTCGTTGCCGACAGCGCCGTACACGGAGACCGAACACCCGATCCCCGACAGGTTCGCCGCGACGTTCGCCGCTCCGCCCGCGACATGACCTATTCTTTGAGCGAGAAGCACCGGAATGGCGGCCTCGGAGGATATACGCCGCGCGATTCCGCTGACGTACTTATCGAGAACAACGTCTCCCACGACGGCGATACGAATGTCCTTGAACTTTTCACTATGGAGTATCATTGCGACTCGCTCCTTGAAGTATCGAAAGATGGGCAAATTCACGTTCGGTTTTTCAGGCTCCATTTTACAATATCTTTGATAGAATACGAAGCGGTGTGCATTTTTCCCGCCGGTTCTTTCTACGTGGCGTTATCGAAGGAGTGACTGTTCCGTGGCGGTTCTTCATTTGTTTTTTTGTTCCTGGTTCTGTGCATGATCCGTTCTTGCAGGACCTACCCCCCCCCTTCGAAAGACGGCGAAGGGGAACGCATTCTCTTTCTGAGATACAGTGCGCTCGGCGATATTCTGATAGTTACGCCTTATTGCAGGGCGCTCAAGGAGAGCTACCCCCGAAGCCATGTAACATGGTTGGCGTATGAGCAGTATGTTCCGTTTCTCCGGGAACAGCCGTATATCGATAGCGTACTGCCTTGGGACACGTCTGCGGGAGAGCGGGAGTTTTTCTCCCTTCTGCGGCGCGTCGGAAGAGAGCGCTTCACCCGGCTTGTTTCTTTCCATTCCAGCGACCGGGGGGCGCTCATCGCTCTCTTTTCGAAGACTCGGCTGCGTTTTTGCAACGCGAGCAAATGGGGCGCGCTCTATGATACGCCGCGCGATCTCTCGTTCTGGGTGGCGCACGATCTTCGGATACCTGAGGGGAGCGGCGTCGGGTACGTGGTAACGCCGGATATGCGGAAGCGGGCAGCCTCCCTGCTGGGGGAGCATGCCTCCCGTCCGTTCATACTCGGGGCTATCGGCGCAAGCAAGGAGATCAAGCGATGGCCCGTGGGACGTTGGAAGGAATTCACCGCGTATGCGGTGCGCGCCGGCCTTCAGGTCGTTTTGGCGGGGGAAGGCGAGGAGGAGAAAACCGCCGCGTCCGTGATCGAAACCGCCGTGTGTTCTCCTCTGGTCCGCAACGTGGTCGGGAAAATTCCGCTCGCGGACCTTGGGGGAGCGATCTCGCTCTCCAGCGCCGTCGTAGCCGGCGATACCGGTATCCTTCACATCGCCCGAATGCTGGATGTCCCCTCCTTTGCGCTTTTGGGGCCGACGCCGCTTCCCGAAGGACTTGGCCTTGCAAGCCCTGAACGGATGTTCTGGACGCGGTGTCCTCAGAAAGCATGCAACAACTGGCGATGCACGCAGGAGTGCCTGGGAACGATCTCCTCTTCGGACGTGTGGAATGTCGTTTCCGCTTTTCTGGAGAGGCGGTCTTCAAAGTGAAAAGCGAGACTTTTTTACGTACTTTCCGCAAGATGAGTCTTAAGTCCTATTCTCAAAGAAGGTGCGTTCGGCTACAATCGCTCTCAGCAGTCGAATTGAAGCACTTTGACAATTTGACCTTGGATGAAACAGCTTCTGTTCTTTCGTGTAGAAATCCCGACGGCGTGAAAGGAGGTGCGACGACCCCCTGCCAACAAGGACGAGCGAAAGATGAAGGCGGATACATTCCGGACCAAGGCATAGGGGAGAAGAAAAAGGAAACGAGGAAACTTCATTCGGACCCCCGAAGCGGAGCAAGGAATACCCGCGTTATACAAAACACACTAAACCAAGGGGGTTACATAACAATGAAAAAGATTCTTGCACTTGTTGCAGTAGTCGCGCTTGTTGCGTTCGCCGCTCCTGCGTTCGCCAACGTCAACCCGTTCATGGATGTTCCCATGAACCACTGGGCATATGATGCCATCGGCCAGCTTGCCGCTCGGGGAGTTCTTTCCGGCTATCCCGATGGCACCTACAAGGGCAACCAGCCCATGACCCGTTACGAAGCCGCTTCCGCAGTCGCTCGTGCTCTTGCCGTGGTCGACATGACCAAGGCCAGCAAGCAGGATGTCGAAATGCTGAAGAGACTTGTTGTCGAGTTCAAGGACGAGCTTGATGCGCTTGGCGTCAAGGTCGACAAGATCGACAGCAGACTCGCCGTAATCGAGGAGCGCCTCGGCGGATGGAAGCTTTGGGGCGAATTCCGCTTCGACGCGAAGTTCGGCGGCAACGACAATATGACGGATCCCGCGCTTTACGGAACGAGCGGCGCGAATCAGTTCAACATCAGCCGCTACCGTATCTGGATGCGGAAGTATATCGACGACAAGGTGACCTTCACCGCTCGTATTCGTGAAAACAGAAGAGACAATGCCACCCGTACCGAGAGAGGGCTTGCATTCGATCGTTACTATATCGATGTGAAGTTCCCTTGGGACATCACCGCGACGATCGGTATGAGTCTGCATGACTGGGAAGGCGACGATGGGCTCTACACCGACAACGACGCCATGTTCACCGACAGAAGCTATCGTGGCTTCTACTTCGACAAGCCGTTCGCCATGGGCAACTTCGCGTTCTACGTGTCCCGCCCGGACGAAATCGGAGCTGCCGACGGCACTACCGAGCCCGGCTTCCGTTCGCCGATCGAGCACTATGAAATCGGCGCGCGTGCGAAGTTCAATTTCAACGAGCAGCTGTGGCTCTCGCTCAACGGCATCATGAGAAAGTACGACTCCAACGTGCTTACATCGCTTAACGGCGCCGGCGTCGAAAAAGAAGACGAGCATGTGTACTGGGCTGCCGCCGGTGTCAACTTTACTCCTTCCATCGCCCTTAAGGCTGCGTACTATGGACAGGAAGTACAGGTCGGCGACACCGTCGGAACCGAGACGCCGAAGTCTTTCCAGGCTATCGTCGACGTCAAACAGGACGCTCTGAAGTTCACCTCTCTGTGGGCGGAGTACAGATCCTTCGACGAGAACTTCAAGGCATGGACCGACGGCCCGTGGGACAACTACGGTGCTGCGGTTACCGGGACGAATCTCGGCGCTCTGTACGACAATGCGATCTTCTTCAAGCTCAATCAGAAGTGGACCGATCAGTGGAGCACCTTCCAGCGCTATTTGATCGCCAACGCCCGCAACGAAATCGCCGGCGTGAGCGACAACACGACCAACTGGACCTTCGGCGTGAAATACAACTATACGCCGGGCCTCTCCTTCGAGCTTGTGTACGACAAGATCGAGAACGCGCAGACAGTGGTCAACAACGACGATAGCCTGATCCGCTTCAGAACGCACATCGCTTTCTAAACAAACCAAGTCGTCGGGTTCAGAAGCATTGTACCAGACACGATAAAAGAGGAGCCCGAAAGGGTTCCTCTTTTTTTATATCTCCTGTATAATTGCCGGGAAGCTTATTCAAGAGGGGGCGTTATGTGTGGCGTTCAACAGAAAACAAATAATTCGGGGGCTCCTTGTGTGTGTGCTTTTCTTCTCCTTGTCCGCCGCGGCTTTCGCCGACGCGAAGGTGTTGGCGCGTTGGAGCCAGACGAAGTCTTTTAAGAGCGATTTGGGAAGCGAACTGGACGTTCGCGCCACTTACTACTCGGCGGAGTACATTGAGGCGCTCGTCAAACAGGAGGCGGAGAAAAACCTCTGGACCGAAAACGAGACTGAGCAGTACAAGTATCAGCTGTTGAGCGGGCTCAGCCTCGATGAGTATATTCCCATTCATATCGAGTTCGACAACAGAGGCCCGTCGATGCACCTCGCTCCTTTCGATTCGTTCCTTACTCTGTGGGCCGGTAAGAATAAGCTGACGCCGGCTGACTTCGATAAGCGTTTCAACTTCGGTTTCCAGGGTAAGCGCGACGGCCTTGTGTTTTTTCCGCGCTATGACAAGAAAGGGAAGTCCTATCTTGAAGGGGTAAAAACTATTCGATTCGCCATGGCGGGAGCTATCAGCAGCGTGACGATCAATCTTTCGACGATAGATTTTGTTTGGGACGTCGCCCGCGACAATCCCGAAGCGCTCTACAAAGGCCGCGCAGCAGCCCGCCTCGAACTCGACCGTCTCATCAAGCGCATCGAGAAGCTCAACGCCGAGAAGCGGGATCTTGAGGGCAAGCTGAGCGAGCTGAACGCCGAGCTCGATACCATCACCCATCGCGTCGAGGAACTTCAGCGCCAGTAACGCGCCGGAAACGACACTACGCACGCCTTTTCGCTCGCCCTTCCGTCGAACGGAATGGGGCAAAAGGCTTATTGAACGCCGAACACCGAGCGAACCAAAAAGGGAAGGAGCGCGGACATCCCGATCCGCGCTCCTTCCCTTTTCTCCGTGCTATACTTTGAGGGTAGAGGAAATTCTTAAGTCGAGACCGGGAGCAGGAGTGTGATCGACTATGCAACCCAGTCTGCAAGAACGCAAACAGTTGTACAGAAGAATTCGCGGGCTCTCAGAAGACAAGTACGCGAAAGTAGTGAAATTCGTTCTCTCCATGGAAAATGAAGAACCTCCTCTTTCCGCCGAGGAGGAGGAGGATCTTCGTCTTGCGTACGCTCAAATGAAGTCGGGAGATTATCGCTCTTTCGATGAAGCGATGAAGGAGCTTTGGGAGAGTGAATGAGTGGACGCTGCGAATTATGGCTATCGCGGAGAAGCGGATCTCAAGGATTCCGAATCCGGAGAAGAAGCGCATTCTCATGGCGATCGACGAACTTCGTTACGATCCTTTTGCGCACGATGTGATTTCGCTTTCGGGGCGTCGCGAGCATCGTCTGAGAGTGGGCGGGTGGAGAGTGCTTCTGCTGATCGATGAAAATGACCGTTCCGTTACGGTACTTTCAGTAAATGCTCGCGGAGATGCGTACAAAAAGTAGCGTGCTCTGTGGTACTATTTCTGTGTCTGTATTTTAGTGTCGGGAGGAACGAACAGTTTATGATGAAACGAATCGCGGTGTTGACGAGCGGGGGAGACGCGCCGGGGATGAACGCGGCCATCCGTGCGGTGGTGCGCACGGCGCTCTATCACGGCATGGAGACCATAGGCGTGATGAAGGGGTACGAGGGACTGATGGACGGCGAGTGCATCACGCTCGACCGGGCCGCGGTCGGCGGGATTATCCACAGGGGCGGGACGATCCTGCGTACGGCGCGGAGCGAGCGGTTCAAGACGGAAGCCGGGCTTCGCGCTGCGCTTGTGCAGATGGAGAACCGCAAGGTGGATGCGCTTGTTGTGATCGGCGGCGACGGTTCCTTCAGGGGAGCGGAAAAACTGTGCGCGATGGGGCTGCCGGTGATCGGCATCCCCGGAACCATCGACAACGATATTGCGGGCACCGATGTGACCATAGGGTACGATACGGCGTTGAACACGGCGCTCTCCGCCGTGCAGAAGCTCAGGGACACGGCGAGCAGCCACGACAGGCTCTTCATCGTCGAGGTCATGGGGCGAGACGCGGGATTCCTCGCGCTCGACGTCGCCGTTTCCACCGGGGCGGAGTACGTCGTCGTCCCGGAGATTCCTCTGGATATCAAAAAGATGTGCGATCATCTGCACTACTCGAGGAAGCGCGGAAAGACGCACTCGCTGATCATCCTTGCCGAGGGCGTGATGTCTGCGCTGGATCTGCGCAATCAGCTTCAGGACACCGGGGGCTACGACGCCCGCGTGACGGTGCTGGGGTATATTCAGCGAGGAGGAAGCCCGTCGTCGTTGGACACGATTCTGGCCTCCAGAATGGGTTCCTTCGCGGTGGAGTCGCTGCTCGAGGGAAAGACCGGAGTCATGGTCGGCTCGGTGTGCGGCGCCATGTCGCTCTGCCCTCTGGAGGACGCCTGGAAGGCCGCTAAAGAGCTGAATCCCGAGCTGCTGGCGCTTGTCGACAAGCTGAGCGTGTGATATGGAGAGTTTCGGCCGCATTTGTTCCGTAATAGGTTCCGACCGGCCCGGACGAAAGGTCGGAGGGCTTCTTCGTCCGGAGCATCTCAGTCGGGCTTTGGAGCTGTTGATAAAAGCGTCCTCCGTGGCTGTGGTGACGGGGTTTTTTGTCCCCGCGTGCGGAGCTCCGGAAACGGACGGTCCGGGCGGAGCGGTGATGCTCGGCAGGGCGTTGGAACGATGCGGACGAAGCGTGACGCTCTACACGGATGCACGGTGTTTTTCAGTTCTGGAGAGTTGCTCCCTGGCTGTGGAGGGGCCTGCTGTCCGTTCCGTCGAAACGGGAGAAGAGATTCTTGAATCTTCGCCCTCGCTTCTTGTTTTCATTGAACGGCTTGGGCGGGCCGCCGACGGGCGGTACTACAACATGCGCGCCGAGGATATCTCCTCTGTGACTGCGCCGTTGGACGATGCCGCGCCTCTTGCGCTCATAGCGGGGATCCCCGTGCTTGCTGTAGGCGACGGGGGGAATGAAGCAGGCATGGGGAACTTTCGCGGGGATCTTTCGTCGATTCTTCCGGAATACGCGCATTGCCTCTCGGTGACGCAGGCTTCGGTTACTCTTACGGCCGACGTGTCGGATTGGGGCGGGTATGCGCTTGCCGCCATGCTTTCACTTGCCGCCGGCGAGTGGGTTGGACCGGAAGAAGAGGAGATTGACCGGATGCTCGCTTCCCTTGTCGGTGCTGGCGCCGTGGACGGTGTGACCCGCAGGGGCGAACCGACGGTGGACAGTTTCAGCGTCTCCGTCCACCGCGCTGTCGTTCGCTCTCTGCAAGAGATTATGAGTTCTGCGATCCTGAATACGAAAAGAGCGCCTTTGTAAGCACTGGCCGTGCGGCAAGGGCCGCCGCCGCGCCGATACCGCACTGAACGACGTCGGTTGCCGCCTCGACAGGGACTGCAGGCCATCCGTAAAGGATTCCCGCGACGGTGGAGTACCCCGCGATCATGACTGCCGCTCCGGCGGTGATTCCAAGCACCGGATGCTGTTTCCCGATCCGGCCGACGATATACCCTTCAGTTCCTTTGATCAGGAGTGTAAAGGGGGCCCAGAGCGGGTAGCCGAGCAGCAGGTCGGCCATCGCGGCGCCGATTCCCCCTGCCGCCGCACCCCATACGGGACCGAGAAGAAGCGCTGCAAGATAGATAATGCCCTCTCCGAAATTGAAGTAGAGCCGGAATCCGGGTACGGGCATGCTGAGCATTGTCGCAAGGGTGACCGCGGCGATGAGGAGCCCTTTGAGGGCGACTTCTTTTGAGCGTGTTGTATTCATCCGATTGAACCTCCTTGGGGATACATTGCTTTCCGCCGGGAGCGGGATTTTTGCCGGTCCGGAGATACACCCGACATTTCCTGCTTGCCTCCCCATTCTATTCGTGGTAGAGTTCTTTCGGAAAGAGCCAGCTGGACGCCGTTTCCATCTGATTCTGGACTGTTCAAACGATCGGGGAAGTCGAAACCCGGCGATGTTTTTTTTCTCTGCACTTGTTTTTTTTCTGGGGCGGTGGGTATAATGTCCAGGGACGGGAAATTTTTTCTTCTTCTGGTTGGTTTCGCTATTTTCTCCCTGATCGCCGTCTCGTTCGGGGCGATTCGTTCAAAGAAGGCCGCGGGTTCTTTCGAAATCCATAATATCGTTTTATGCGACGAGGTGGACGGCGGAATAAAGCCTGTCGGTGTAGGGTCTGCTTTTTCTTATGGCACGCGCCAATTATGTTTATGGTTTGAGTACTCCAGAGCCGGCGACGACGAGAATATCCGGGTGCGCTGGTATTACAGGGGGCGGCCGATTCATTCGCAGGAGGTCGTGCTCGATCCAGGAAGCGGAGCCAAGGCCTTCTGCCTGCTTCTTGAGGATGGCTCTCCTCTCCCCAAAGGATCATATTCGGTCCGGATTTCTCTGTTCGACAGAGTGTTTTCCGATACGTTCTTCGAAATTTCCGAGTAGCTGCAACTGTTCACAAGTTCAAACTTGGTCCGTTTTCGTCGGTTCATGTGTTCTTTTCCGCGTGAAGCTTTTGAAACGGGGCAATTCAGGAAGGGGATGTCCAGGTTCGTGTTTTTCTCTGATCATTTATCCCGAAGTGTGTCAAAAAGCCCTCCTGGCTTTATAAAAGAAATACGCTCAGGACTGCGTTCATGATGTCCGATAATCTCATCGCGAACGACGCGGCGGACACTGCCTCCGAGACCGCTGTTGTGGAAACGGCGCTTGCTCCTGCGGAGACTGATGACGCGTCGAAGACTCCTCCGAAACCGAGGCACACATACGGCCATCTGGCCGCTCTT
This sequence comes from Synergistaceae bacterium, assembly GCA_018436785.1. Taxonomy (GTDB): domain Bacteria; phylum Synergistota; class Synergistia; order Synergistales; family Aminobacteriaceae; genus JAAYLU01. The sequence continues at coordinate 61,154 of JAHDKR010000004.1, forward strand.
CTCAATCCAGATCTTCGCAGGATAGCGAAGGAGCTGGGCATAGTCGGTTTTTCCTCCCTACGCAAGGATGATCTTGTCATCGCCATCCTGAAGGCCCAAGCTGAAGAGCTCAACTACCGTTTTGGCGGAGGAACCCTTGAAATTCTGCAGGAAGGGTACGGTTTCCTTCGTCCGAAAGGCCTGCTGCCCAGCGATCACGACGTGTACGTTTCGGCGTCGCAGGTTCGGCGTTTTGGCTTGCGGAATGGAGACGTCATCTGGGGGCTCGTGCGTCCTCCCCGTGATTCGGAGCACTATGAGGCGTTGCTCAGAGTGGAGATGGTCAACTTCTCCGACCCGGAGGCGGCAAGAAAAAGACCGCATTTCGGCGCCATCACGCCGATTTTCCCGGATGAAAAACTTTCCCTTGAGACGGATCCGAAAGAGATATCCACGCGGCTTGTCGACCTCTTCGCTCCTATTGGAAAGGGGCAGAGAGCGCTGCTGGTTTCTCCTCCCAAAGCGGGGAAGACCACGCTGCTCAAGAAAATTGCCAACGCCGTCACGGTGAACTATCCGGATATCATTCTGATGGTGCTGCTTATCGACGAACGTCCGGAAGAAGTGACGGATATGGCACGTTCAGTCGACGGGGAGATCATCGCCTCGACCTTCGACCGTCCGGCGGACGAGCATCTCAGGGTGGCGAATCTCGCTCTCGAGAAGGCCAAGCGCCTTGTCGAGGTGGGCAAGGATGTCGTTCTCCTTCTGGATTCGATCACACGCCTCGCCCGCGCATCCAACCTTGTTGTTCCTCCTTCCGGACGAACGCTCTCAGGCGGTATGGATCCTGCGGCGCTCTACTTTCCGAAGCGCTTCTTCGGAGCAGCCAGGAATATTGAAGAAGGCGGAAGCCTCACCATCATCGGCACTGCTTTGGTGGATACCGGCAGCCGAATGGACGAGGTGATCTACGAGGAGTTTAAAGGCACGGGAAATATGGAGCTTCACCTTTCGAGGAAGCTCTCGGAACAGCGGATTTTCCCTGCGATCGACATTGTGAAGTCGGGAACGCGCCGCGAGGAGCTGCTCTTCACCGAAGACGAACTGAGCCGTCTCTGGCTGCTCCGCCGGCGGATTGTGAACGTCGACGAGTCGGGCGCGCTGAATCTGATCATCGATAAACTGAAACAGTCCTCCACAAATAAGGAATTTTTACTGACCATCAAAAAAGGGTAGGGGCTGTCTGTGCCCTTCCCGCCGAGGGTCTGCGGCGACGGGTGGAAGGACGATACTTTATACAAAGCAGAGGAGGTTGAGGAGATTGAAGAAAAGGAACTCTCCTTCGCCGTTTGAGGTACGGAACAAAAAGGCGCCGAGAAAAAAAAGGGCGGGGTTTCTGCCTTTCGCGGAATCGCCAAAAGGGGTGCGGCTTGGCCGGATTAGTTGTTTTCTTGTAATTATTGTCATGCTGGCTACCGCCGCCTTTCTGACGTTGAGCACCGCGGATCGAACTGTTGGCGCGGCGTGGGGGAATCTATCGGATTCAAAGGACTCAGGAGAATTCATTCTCCCTTCCTCGGGCTTTATCGTCGTCGAAATGTCGAACGTCCTGCTTGATGAGGACGGCTACGAGCTTGGAATGGAAACCGATTCGCTCTTTGCTCTCCGGGGCAGAAGAGGAGAACCCGGACTACTTCCTCTGGGAAACGAAGTCCCCGCAAGTGCGAAAAAAACAAAGGATGTCGCGGAGAATTCCGTGCAGAAGCTCGACATCGATACGTCGCAGCCGAAAGAAGTATCCTCAGGTTCGGAAGCTTCTCTGCCGATGACGGATTTCAGCTGGTCGATTTCGGAGCAGTTCAACAGAGGGTTTGCGTCTTCATCAATGACGTTGGGAGAAGAGGAATCGGCCTCCTCGGAGGGCGCTTTCCGCTTCCCCGACCGCCTGGTAGAGCGAAAAGGGCAGCTTGGCGGCAACAGTCTGTTCACAACATTCGGCGTTTCCCGGATGACGGAGTTTCACCCGCGGATTTCCCATGGATTTGTTCCCGGCGAGAGCTCGTTCTCAACTGCCAACGGCGCTCTTTTTGCTGATTCTCCCATCTCTCGTCTTGTTTCTTTCAAAGGCTCGTCTGAAAATGGGGCGGAGGGGGCCCCTTCCGGTGATAGCGACGCTTCGGATTTCGAATCCGTAGTGCTGAGCGTCGGGGATGACGGAAAAAAACTTGCGCTTGAAGAGGGCGACGATGCGGAGGAAGCTGAAGATGTGACGCTTGCTCAGGTCTCCGAACTTTGGAAGGAGCATATCGTCAAAGCGGGGCAGACGCTTTCCGATATAGCGGTTGCCCACGGCGTTGCGGTGAGCGATATCGTCAAGGCGAACGAACTGAAAAATGCAAACCGTCTCTCCGAGAAACAGCTTCTCCTGATTCCGAATAGCAGCGCGGCGGTAGAAGCGACGTTGGAGGAAGTGCTCACAAGAAAAGCTCGTCTGGTGGCCGCCCGGGAAAAGGTCCTTCCCATCAAAATCACCGCGTATGTTGTCGCGGAAGGCGACAGCCTCTGGTCGATCGCGAACTCGCAGAACATAGAGATTGACACGCTTTTCGGCTGCAACGATCTGCGGAACCCCAACGTAATACGTCCCGGGGCGACCTTGCGAATTCCGAATCAGGACGGCATCTTTCATAAAATCAAGAGCGGCGAAACGCTCGCAGGCGTTGCGAAAAAGTACGAGATAGCCGCGGACAGAATCAGGCAGGCAAACGGCGAAGCTGCGCTGAACCCTTTCCCCGTGGGCAAGGAGATCTTCCTCCCCGGAGCCCGGCCCGAAGCGGTGGAATCTTCACCCTCTTCGAGCTCCTCCTCCCGTTCGGCAGCTCGATCCTCGAAGTCTGCCCCGGCGAAGGTTTCCAGCAGCTCCTCGCGGAGTTATCGGTGGCCTGTGGTGGGAAAGATCAACAGTCCGTTCGGGTGGAGGCGTCATCCGGTGACACGCCGGCGCGACTTCCACACGGGGATTGATATCAAGGCCCCCCGGGGCAGAACAATACAGGCGGCGCGCGGAGGACGTGTGGAGTACTCCGGCTGGATGGGTGGCTACGGCAGAGTTGTGGTCATCGACCACGGAGACGGTCATTCGACCCTGTACGCTCACTGCAGCTCCCTCGCGGTCCGTAAGGGAAACAAGGTTTCTCAGGGACAGGCTATCGCGACCGTCGGCACCACCGGAAGGACAACCGGTCCGCACCTGCACTTCGAAGTCCGCAGGGGAAACAATCCGGTGAACCCGCTGGGGATGTTAAGATAGGCAATATCCTCCATGACGGATGGATTCTCTTTCGATATTCTGGACCGGGGTTCTCCCTGGTCCATGTTTTTTTGATGCGTTGACGTGTTCGTCTCGTGAACGATTTTTTCTGAATACTAGTGGAGGATGAGGGAAATGGCGAAGTACGTGTTTGTCACAGGCGGAGTGGTGTCGTCGTTGGGAAAGGGTATCACTGCGGCGTCGCTGGGCGTGTTGCTCAAAAAGAGGGGGCTGCGCGTCTCCATCATCAAACTTGATCCGTATTTGAACGTGGACGCGGGGACGATGAATCCCTTCCAGCACGGAGAGGTTTTCGTGACCGACGACGGCGCCGAAACCGACCTGGATCTGGGACATTACGAACGGTTTATCGATGAGTCGCTGAGCGCGAACAACAATGTGACAACGGGGAAGATCTACTCTTCCGTCATCGCCAAGGAGCGCCGCGGCGATTATCTGGGGGGGACGGTGCAGGTCATTCCGCACATCACCAACGAGATTCAGGAGCGTATCCTCCGGGCGGGCGAGAAGAGCGACATTGTCATCGCGGAGATCGGCGGAACCGTGGGCGATATTGAAGGACAGCCCTTCCTGGAGGCCATCCGTCAGATGTCGTCCAGGGTAGGACGCGAGAATGTGCTCTATTGTCACGTGACGCTTGTGCCCTGGCTTGAGGCGGCGCGCGAATTGAAGACCAAACCGACGCAGCATAGCGTTCAGGAGCTGCGGCGTATTGGTATCCTCCCTCAAATCCTGGTGTGCCGTTCCCATTACGCTATCGAGGAAGAGATGCGCGACAAGATGGCGCTCTTCTGCAACGTCCCGCCGGAAGCAGTCATTCAGGCTCTTGACGAACCGACGATCTACAAGGTGCCTCTCAGCCTGTATGAACAAAAGTTCGACTTGCTCGTACTCAAGGGCCTTTCTCTTGAATCTCCCCGCGAACCGGATCTTTCCGACTGGAGAAGAGTTGTCGACGGATTCTGCTCCCCCGCGGGAGCAGTCGATATTGTCATGGTAGGGAAATATATCAATCACAAGGACGCCTACCTGAGCGTGGTGGAAGCGCTCCATCACGCCGGGATTCACCATGACGTGAAGGTGAATATCCGTTCAGTGGAAGCAGAAGAGATCGAAGAGCATGGAAGCGAGAAGATCCTTTCAGGCGCGCATGGTATTCTGGTCCCCGGCGGTTTCGGTTCGCGCGGAATCGAGGGAAAGATCGCTGCGGCTCGCTTCGCCCGTGAGCGGAAAATTCCCTATCTCGGTCTCTGTCTGGGAATGCAGGTTGCGGTGGTGGAGTTTGCACGCCATGTATGCAGTCTTCCCGGGGCGCACAGCTCGGAGATGGACCCCGGATGCGCCAACCCTGTGATACACTTGATGGAAGAGCAAATGCGAGTAGAGGATATGGGCGGGACAATGCGTTTGGGAACGTATCCGTGCGAGCTTGTTCCGGGAACGAAGACTGCGTCCGCATACGGGGTTGCCCGTGTGAACGAGCGCCATCGCCATAGATACGAATTCAACAACGACTACAGAAAGCGTCTTGAGGAGAAGGGGATGGTGATCGCGGGCGTCTACGAGGAGAAAAACCTCGTGGAGATCGTCGAGTTGCAGGATCATCCGTGGTTTGTCGGCGTACAGTTCCACCCGGAGTTCCGCTCCCGCCCCGTAAAGCCGCATCCTGTGTTCATGGGCTTTATCGGCGCAGCTGTGCAAAGAAGTCAGTCAGATTGAAGGAGGGGAAACGAATGAGACGTACTATACTCGTTCTTGTATGCGTTGTACTGCTTCTGATGGGCGCGGTATTACCGTTGTTCGCCCAGGAAGATTCTTCGACTTTCCATGTTATGAGCCGTGTGGAGCAGCTTGTGTACGGCGGCGAACGCACCGGCGGACTGGTCGACCGCCTGAATTCCGTGGAAAGAGATATGTTCGGAAGGGAGTTGCCCGGAAGTATCGCCGAACGGCAGACAGCCCTGCTTACGTTTATCGAGAAGGGAACTGAGTACCAGCCGTCGCTTCTTTTCAAGCTTGGCGTGGCGGAATGGGCGGTCGAGCGGCAAATTGACTCCCTCTCTCCTGTTGTAAAAAGAGTGGATGCTCTTGAAGTCCAGCTCGAAGGAACGCCGCAGGTGGAACGGCCGGTCACGATGAGACTCGAACGGGTCCTCGGACTTCTTCTCTCCGAACCGGTGACAGCCGCGGAAGTTGAACTCCCCGCAGCGACGATTATTCGGGCGTCTCTGGCGCACTCGCTCTCGCCGAAGACGGCGAAAAAGGGCGATCCGGTCGACATGGTGCTCCATTCCGACCTGGTCGTCGGGTCAAACCTGATCGCTCCGAAGGGCAGCCGAGTCTCTGCGGTAGTGACGGAGGTGACAAAACCCCGGAGCTTCGGACGTCCCGGAGAAGTAAAGGTTGGAGTAGAGTCGTTGTTTTCGATCGGTTCCCAACCAATTCCGCTGACATTCGGCGAAGAGTCGAGGCAGGCGGTCGAAGCGGAATCGGCGCAGCTTGCCGCCGCAGGCACGAGTGTGGTGGGCGCATTGCTCCTGGGTCCTGTAGGGCTGGTCGGCGGTTTTCTCGTTCGCGGCGACTTGAAGGAGCTTCCCGCCGGAACCGTTGTCTTTTCGCAAACTGCCGACGCGGTAAAAGTGGGGGCATACCCGGTGCCGCCGGGATTGCAGGGGCTGTTGAAAAACCCGGAGAAAGCCGAGCCTGCACAGACTGGAACGAGCGGTTCCGCCGGTAACGAGACCACTCCTTGAGAAGGAGGAAACGTGTCATGTTCGAGGGAAAAAGAAAGAAAATCGCGCTTTGGGTTCTTCTGCTGCTCCTGTTTACGGGCGGCGTTTCACGTGCGTTCGATCTCGGCGATCTCGTCGGCGTCATCGGAGGAGGTTTTGTCGTCTCGACCATTGCCGGGCCGATCAACGACTTCATCAATACAATTACGTTGAACAAGGGCGTCAAGGTGGAAGGGCATACAAAGGTCGTTCCTATTGTTTCCATTGGCTCCGGAACGCATATCGGCGCGGCGCAGATTTCCGGGCCGAGGGGAGAACCCGTGGGAACGACAAAGGCTGTGGCGCAGATAGAGGCAACCTTCAGAGATCGTCTGCGTATAAAGATACTGGTGCCGGTGGATTCTGAGAATCCGGTGCAGCGGTTCCGGCGGGTTCAGGGGGTCGGAGTTTCGGCGATCATTGATTTTAGACTATAGGGTGATCAATCTCTTGTTTTTGGGGTGGCGTTCATGAAACGACTGCTTTTTGTCATTGTGTTTCTTTGCCGCCTGTCCGCCCCGGCTTTCGGAAGCGGCTCCATCGTTGAGGCGACGTCCATACTAGAGCGATGGACGGCGTTTCACTGGGGGCGCGACTGTCTTGTGTGGCTTGTTCACTATCCGGAGGAGCTTGTGGACCCCTGGGTTGCGGCCGAGGCTGCGCGCAGCGGGATGAGCGAGGCGGAGAGCGCGCAGTACCGCGCTTCGTTCACCTCCGAGCTGCGGATAGCCGATACGGAACCTTTTCTTCTTACCGTATACGTGTTCGGGCCTCGTCCGCTTGACCTCGGATCGTTTGCGTCCGCTGTCCAACTGGAGACGAACGAAGGGAAAAAGATTCCTCCGTTGAGCTATGAACGAAAGTTCGACCAGCCTCTTTCGGGTATCGTGCAGGGCCTTGTCTTCTTCCCGAAGCAAGCGGAAAAGGGCTTCAGCGTGATGATCAAAAATTTGGGCATCCATGAAGAACAGCGCTTTTCCTTCGATCCCGCGGACGGCCCTTTGGTCGCCGCGGCGGAACCGGAAGTTGTCGTCGTGGAACTGCCGCCCGCGCCGAAAAAAGAGCCGGTAAAACCTCAACCGCCGAAGCGCGAGAAACCGACGCCGACACCTCCGCCTCCGCCTCCGGTGGCGACGCCGCAGGAACTTGCGGAGTTGAAACCGGAACCTGTGGTTGTTGATCTGCCTGTTCCGGAGAAGCAGAAGCCCGTACTCTACATCAGCAAGGAGAAAACTGTGGAGAACTTTGTCCGCCATTGGATAGAGGGGCAGACGTCGGCGATGTACGACCTCCTCTCCTCGTCGACGAGGACGGCGCTTACGGAAGAGCAGTTCGCCAGGCAGGTGGAGGCCACGGGTTTGCGGAACTCCCTTCGGGAGGGGTACAAGATTCAATGGATGGACGATAGCCGCGTCCGTATCGTGACCGCGCAGCGGATGCTGCTTTTCAGGACGCTCAGAAGCAAGGTGTTGACTGTGGACCGGGAGGATACGATATGGAGGGTATCGTGGTAGCGTTCGCCGTATCCTTATGAGATAGAATGGTGATATGAGATGAAGCGAATCGGGTTTGTCGTCTTCCTGACGCTTCTTTTCCTGATGGGGTGGTTTGCAGTTCGCGACGTCTCTCTCGAACTCGATCACTTGACCGTAGAAAAAGCGAATCTGCCGGATATGTCGCTTGAGAAGGTCGAATTTCAGAGAGAGGTGGAGGGCGTGGAGTGGACCGCGACGATCGAACGAGCAGAGCGGCGCGGAAAAGAAATACGTCTTCTCTCTCTGGATATAGCGGGGATTGGAAGCGAAAAGCAGCGTTGGAGCCTGCAGGCCCCGACAGGCCTTTTCTTGGAAGAGAGAGGGAAGGCTGTCCTTTCGGATGTTCGCGGTTCTGTAGCGACGGGAGAGTCGGTCGCTTATTTCGAAGCGCCTGAAGCAGAGTGGAGCGAAGGAGCAACCGAAGTCCTTTTTGTGGATGGGGCCGCCTTTCGCCGCAGTGATTTTTACTTTGAAGGAAACTCGGTCCGGGTCTCGTTTTCAGGAGTGTTCTCGGCGGAGAAAGGAGCGTCGTTCACATGGATAATGCCCGAAAATACGGAGTAGCCTGTGTTATTCTCTGTCTTCTGCTGTTGCTGGAGGTTTCTTTCCCTCTTCCGGGGGAGACGCAGGGGGAGAGCGAGGACGCAGTCTTTCTTGATGCCGATAAAGTTGTTTTTGAAGAGGAGACCGGGTTTGCCGTGGCCGAGGGGAACGTACGGGTTCGGCGGGATGTTCTTCGCGTATTCGCGCACAGAGTCGAGATGGATTCTACGGAACAGGTGATGTCCGCCACTTCGGAACCGGGAAAGAAAGTGACGCTGATACAGGGAGACAGGGTGCTTACCGGCGATTCTCTGCGCTACAATATGCTGTCCCGGGAAGGGATCCTGACCGGAGCTGTCGGATCGTCTCCTGCAGGCGACGGAAGGGTGTTTTTGCGCGGAAAGCAGATGGAGGTTGCGCCCGTAGACGTTGCCCGCAGTAAAGGGTGGATTTCCTCCAAGTCAAGCAAGGGCGTTGAAGAGGACGAATTGATCGGCAAACTGAGCGACGTGTCGCTGACGACCTGCAATGAACGTACGCCTCACTACCGTTTGGTCTCTAGGAGCGTGGTCTTCGTCCCTGGGAAACGGATCATCGCGAAGAATCCGAAGGTCTATATCGGGGAGCACCTTCTCTTTTCCTACCCCTTCGACTACGTCGTGCCCCTTGACCCCAAGGAGCGGCGGGCTTTGCTCAGCTCTTTTTTCCCGCTTATCCTGAGCGATTCGGATAAAGGACAGGGAGTGGGCATCGGCGGCCCTTATGTCTGGGATACTGGCAAAGCGCTGCTGAACGTCGCCTGGTGGTCCGATACCGGATGGGAGGGGAAGGCGACTGTGGAGCAGCGGCTGAACGACTACTGGACCGTATGGGCGACGGTGGAGCACTCCTATGAAAAAGAGTCTGCGGAGAAGCTCTACAGGCCGTCATGGGGCATCCTGCACGCAGCGAACGGATGGAATGCCTCTCTCCGTTGGACGCAACGCGAAGCGATCTCCATCCAGAAAAAGGTCGGAGAGACCTACAGGGGCGTTCTGTGGAGAGAACCCGAGTTCTCTCTGCTGGGACCGTGGGGCAGGGCGCCTCTGCTCAACGCGTACGGGAGAATAGGGGTTTCGTGGGGAGAGTACGAGGACGTTCAGCCGACTGTCAGCATGAATGTCCGCCGTCTCGGGGCGGAGGTCCAGCTCTACTCGGAGGAGCAGCTCGAATCCTACAAGACGTTCGTTAAGAGCGAGTACAAACGGTTCTGGTACGACGACCCGGATTCTCTTGAACAGGAGATATTCGACTCCGTCTTCGGAATCCGGTATGCCTGGGGAACCGTTGATCTTTCAACGGCGTATGTTCGAAGATGGGTTAGCGGCGAGACGCCGATGCTGTGGGATTATTACCGCGACCGTGAGGACCTGTACCAGCAGGTTGTTTTCCCGGCTGGAAAGAACCTCTCGTTCAGGATTCGCGGCGGATACGACCTCATTGATTCCAAATTGGCGGAGATGGTGTATTCGGTAACCCTGAAGGGCGGGGAGTGTTCCCGCTGGGAGCTTACCTACAGAAACGACAGGGCCGAAGGAGACGACTGGGTCGGCCTCTCTTTTTTCATCACGGCGTTCCCGGATACTCCGGTTTCGTTCGGACGGCGCGAACTGTATGATCCGTTCGCTCTGCCGGATGGGCTGGCGGAGGTTCTCCGCAGGGACGAAGAGGAGCAGTAAACGAATGCTCCTCTTCGTCCCGGTGAAGTGTGAAAGGGCTGAACCCGTCAGGATATGATGGAAATGTCCATCACCCTGAGATGCCGCACCCCGCGGGGAACCTTCACGTGGACTTCATCTCCGACGGTCTTGTTGAGAAGCGCCTGTCCCACCGGGCTTGAAGAGGATATCTTGCTTGCCTTGGGGTCGGACTCTTCCGAACCGACGATCGTGTAGGCGAACTTCTGCGAATTGATGATGTCCTGGATGGTGACGGTGGTCCCGAGGGTAACCCTGCTGGCGTCGATGCTGGAGGAGTCGAGGATTTTTGCGTTGCTGAGCTGGAATTCGAGTCGAGAGATGCGCGTTTCCAGCTTGGCCTGTTCTTCTTTCGCCGCGGCGTACTCGGCGTTTTCACTGAGATCGCCGAATGATCGGGCCTCTTCGAGCTGCCGTGAAATCTCCGCTCTTCCTGTGCTGCGGAGTTCGACCAGCTCAGCCATGAGCTTCTCGTACCCTTTTCGGGTCATTGTGGATGGGCTGTCGTTGGTGTTGGTGTTGTTCAAACTTGTAACCTCCCGAATATATCCTCATTTTGAGGATTGGGTGTATTGCGGTTGATATGGAATTCTAACAAAGAAATTTCTCTTCGGCAATACGTCTTTGCATTTTTTGTAGCGAAGATAGCCGAAATTTTGAAAGGCAAGGTGGATTTATGGCACGCGAAACGCGAAATACGAGAAAAAAGAGAGTCGGGGAGTCAACGAAAAAAGGGGGAAAGCTGAAGTATATCCCTCTGGGAGGGCTTGGTCAGATAGGAAAGAATCTTCATGTGTTTGAATATGAAGATTCGATTCTTGTGGTGGACTGCGGATTGATGTTCCCCGACGACGAGATGCTCGGTATTGATTTCGTCATCCCGGATATTTCCTACCTCGTTGAGAACAAGGAAAAAATCGTCGGTATCGTGGTGACGCACGGGCACGAGGACCACATCGGAGGGCTTCCGTTCGCCCTCAAGAAGATCTCGGCTCCCCTCTACGGGACGAAGCTGACGCTTGGTATGGTGGGCAATAAGCTTGCGGAGTGGGCGCCCGAACTGAATCCGGACTACCGGGAGATTCAGGCCGGCGACGTGGTGGAGATGGGGCCGTTCAAGGTCCGTTTTATCGCGGTCTGTCACTCCATTCCCGACGGTGTTGGACTCGCCATAGGAACGCCCGTCGGCACAGTGGTGCATACGGGGGATTTCAAGCTTGATCCGACGCCGATAGACGGGCGCCTTACCGAGTACGACGCGTTTTCGGAGGAGGGGAAGAAGGGGGTGCTGCTCCTTCTTTCAGATTCGACAAATGTGGAAAGACCCGGATTCACCGAGTCGGAACGGGTGCTCTCCGGAACGCTCGACAAGATCTTCAGACAGTACCGGTCGAAGCGTATCGTCATCGCCTCGTTCGCGAGCAATCTGCACCGTGTGCAGCAAGTGGTGGACTGCGCAGCCCGTTTTAACCGAAAAGTCGCTTTCGTCGGAAGAAGCATGGTGAAGAACGTCGAGCTTGCACGGACCCTCGGGTATCTGCACGTGGATGACAAGATTATCGTCGATATGGAGGATATCTCCTCGGTCCCTTCAAGTTCGCTCGTTGTGATGACTACGGGCAGCCAGGGAGAGCCCTTCTCCGGACTGGTGCTGATGAGCCGGGGCGAGCACCGTGTGATCAGCTTGAGCGACAAGGACGTGGTCGCGCTCTTCGCAACTCCTATCCCTGGAAACGAGAAGCTGGTGAGCGGGACGGTCAACCGCCTCTTCGCCTGCGGGTGCGACGTTGTGTACGAGAAGGAGCAGGGAATTCACGTCTCCGGTCATGCAGCAAAGGACGAACTGCGCGTGATGCTCAATATGGTCAAGCCGAAATTTTTCGTTCCGGTTCACGGAGAGTACCGCCATCTTGTCCGGCACGCCCAGCTTGCAAGGGAGACCGGCGTTGCGACGCGGAACGCCTTTGTCCTCCAGAACGGCGACGTGTTCCAGCTCGACGGGGAGAAGGCGGCGATCAAAGAGCGAGTGCAAGCCGGGGGTATCATGGTTGACGGGTTGGCGCTCGGAGAGCTTCAAGGCAGTATCATGAAGGAGCGGCGGGAACTTTCGGAAGAGGGGCTTGTCCTCGTTTCCATCGTACTTTCCGGCGCCGGCGAGCTGCTTGCGTCTCCTTCTTTCGAGAGCCGGGGGTTCCTGCACCTTGACGACGCGGCGCAGTTGAAGGAGGACCTGATTGCCTCGGTGGAGAAGACGGTGCTCTCTCTCGGCGCGAAGTCTGTCTCCGATATCGATCTCCTGGAGACAAAAATAAAGGGGCGGATACGCGACACGCTTCGCCGCTTCGGACGAAGTAAACCGATGATAACACCTCTTATAACTGTTCTTGGCGCTCCGGAAAAGAACGGGAAGGGGAAGAGAAAATGAGCGAGGGTCTGCCCGCCTTTTTCCTGGGACTGTTGCAGGGGGTTACGGAGTTCCTCCCCGTGAGCAGCTCCGGGCACCTTGCGTTGGCGAAACAGCTCTTCTCCGTGGAGCACGCTTCCCTGACCTACGATGTGCTGCTGCACTTCGCTACCATGCTCGCGACGCTGCTCTACTTCGGGAAGGACATTCTTCTCCTGCTCCGTGAGTGGTGTTCCGGATTCTTCTCCCCGGCAGCGCGCTGCGAAGAGGGGTGGACGCTCGGCTGGGCCGTACTTGCGGGGACCGTTGTAACGGCGGCCATTGCTCTTCCGCTCAAGCCCGTTGTCGAGCGGATGATGGAGCTTCCCGGAGCGGTCGGCGCGGGCCTTCTTCTCACGTCGCTACTGCTGTGGCGAGGTTCTTCTATCGCGTCCTCGCTGAAGGGCGCCGGGAAGCCGATTTCTCTCGGCCGGGGGTTCCTGATCGGCCTTGTGCAGGGAGTCGCGGTGCTTCCGGGAGTTTCCCGTTCCGGATCGACGATTGTCGCGGGTATGAGCGCAGGCCTGTCGGCGCCTGCGGCGTTCCGTTTCTCCTTTCTTCTTTCCCTGCCCGCCGTGTTCGGAGCGACGCTTCTTGAGGTGCGAGGACTCCTGAAAACCGCCGGCTGGGCCTCTTCGCTGCCGGCAGGTTGGATCGCCGGTTTTTTCGCTTCGTTTCTTGCCGGTTTTTTCTCGCTTGTTCTTCTCCGGCGCGTGGTATCGGCGGGGAAGTGGCGCCCGTTCGCGGTGTACTGCGCATTCGCAGGGACGCTTTCGATCGTCCTTTCGCTGCTGGGGTGAATGCGATGGCGTCCGGCTCTTCCGTGAAGTGGTGGATCATCGTCGCTTCGCTCATCATAGGAACTATTTCAGGACTCTATCTTCAACGATTTGCCTTGACGGAGCCCTTTTTCAAGGATATTCTTTCAACCGGCTTCAGTCTGACGGATGTGCATCTCGGGTTTGCCGACTTCGGCCTGAAAGTCTGGCTTCGATGGAATTTGGGAACGATTATTGGAGGCGTGGTGGGAATTTGGGTGGCTCGGTAAATCTTGTGCTTGCGTCGGGGAGCCCCAGGCGGCGTGAGTTGCTTCATTCCCTGGGGTGGTCTTTCCGGATAGACGTCCCGGATATTTGCGAGGATCTGCTTCCCGGAGAAGGTCCCGAGGAGGCCGCGAGGCGTCTTTCGCGGGCAAAGGCGGCCGAGGCGGCGGCACGAAATCCGGGGGCGCTTGTAGTGGCTGCCGACACGCTGGTTGCCGCGGGCGGCGTTATCCTCGGCAAACCGTCCTGCCGGGAGGAATCGCTTCGGATGCTTCGGATGCTCAGCGGGGCGGTTCATAGCGTCTTCACCGGAGTCGCACTTCGCCGTGGAGAAGAGGAGCGGTTCGCTGTCGAGGAGACCAGGGTGGAGTTCCGACCTCTTTCGGAGGAGTCGATGAAACTCTACGTCGAAAGCGGCGAGGGGGATGACAAGGCGGGCGCTTACGCGATCCAGGGGCGGGGCGCGTTGTTGGTGTCCTCGTTGCACGGCGACTACTTCAACGTGGTTGGGCTGCCGCTTTGCAGACTGAGCCGTTTGCTTGAAGAATTCGGCTGCTCTCTGGCCGATCAATGGAGGAACTCGTGATGATCAAATCCACAGCTGATTTTCTTGAAACTTCGCGGCGGAATCCCGCGATTTTTGTCGCTCTTGTACTCATTCTCCTCTCCGCCTGGGCTCTTCTGCCCCGCCTGGCGGCGGAACGGGAGTCGAAAGACGCCGCCATCGTTCTCGACTATCGCGACCTGGCAACCTTCTCGATCAGGGAGGGAAAGAGCCCGGAGATGCTCTGGCCGCTTCTTTCGCAAAACGGCGCTTCCGGGCTGATGGTGTCGGAGTTGACGGGGCAGCAGCTCTCTATGGGGACGCTCCCTCTCTACTACGGCCCAGCCTCCGGCCTTCCGGGAGCCGCAGTGAAGCTTGCATCCGGGAATCCGTTACGGGCCGCCTTTTTTATTCCTCGAACACATCCCGGGGCAGCCCTTCTTCCCCCGCTTTTGAGCGCCAGATTCAGAGGGGCGCACGTTCAGGAGTACGAGACAGGAACGGCGGTGCTGCTCACCAGGAGTCTCGAAGAACTCTTCTTTACCGGCGTTCTGCCCGATATCGAAGGGCTGCTGATTGCGGCAAAGCACGATATTCCCGTTTTCTACAGGGTTGCGCCTGCGCTTCCGTCGGATACGGATGCTTCTCTGGCGACGCTCGGAGCGCTTTTAGCGGCCTTCCCCCAGATTCGCACCGTCTCCCCTTCCGGCGAAGTCGCTCTTGGATACCCGAATCTTCGTCCCCTTGCCGAACGTATCGTCAAGGAGGGGCGTTCCGTGGCGATGGTCGAATTTTCCCGGCAGATAGGCGCTCCCCAGCTGAACTGGCTGGCGTATCCCCGGCTTGTTTCGCTGCATAGCGTGACCAACGAGGAAATTTCGAGCCGCAACATCTCCCGTAGTGCATTGTACGAGCGTTTCGTCCGGGCGGTGAAAGAGCGCGCGGTTCGCCTTCTCGTCTTCCGGCCGTCGGCCATGGAGGCGTCCGACGCTCCGTTTGAACGGTTTATCGAAGAGTTGCGTACCCTGGCGTCGGGTATTACCGCGTCGGGCGCGCAACTCCGCTGGCCGGAGCCGTTCCAGCCATGGCGGACGGGATTCGTCGGCGCCCTTGCCCTTGCGCTTGCCTTTGTCTTTTCTATGCTCCGCTTTCTTCAGAGGTTTTTCAACGGCGGAACCGATGACCGGAAAAACGCTGAAGACGCGCTTGCATGGCGGACGACGCCGAGAGGGCTCGCTGTCTTTTCCGCTATTGTTCTCCTCGCGGGTGTGATCATTCTCCTTCTTCCTTCCGCAGGCCGCTTTGCCGGAGCCCTGACTGCTGTCTTCGTCGTCGTCGAGGCGTCTTTCCTCGCTCTTGACGGCTGGAGGACTCCGTGGCTCGGCATTATCGGGAGTTTCCTTTTTGCAGTCGCCGGAGGGTTGGCCATAGCGGCTTTCTTCAGCGATCCTGCGTCGATGCTTCGGTTGAGGAGCTTTTCCGGGGTGAAAGCGACGCTCTTCTTGCCTCCCCTGCTCGTGCTTTTGGCTGATCTGAAGCGGAGAGTGCATCCCGAATCTCTGGGAGAGCTCTTTCGAAGGCCGCCGCTGTGGGGTGAGATATTCCTTCTGGTTCTTTTGCTGGGAGGCGCCGGACTCGTTCTCTTCCGCAGCGATAATGTCCAGTTCGTCCCCGCGTTCGAAGTCCGTATGCGGGAATTCCTGGAACGGGCGCTTGTGGCCCGACCGCGGAACAAAGAGGTTTTCCTGGGCTACCCGGCGCTCCTCCTCTGGTATTTCGTCCGCAAGGCGGATATGTGGCCTCGCTACCGCGAGGTCTTCCGCCTGGCGACAGTCATTGGTTTTTCTTCGGCTGTGAACAGCTTCTGCCACTTCCACACTCCGCTCTTCTTTATTCTGTTCAGGCAATTCAACGGATTGTGGACAGGGGTGCTGCTCGGTATGATAAGTATCGTCTTTCTTCGCTTCGTTATCATGCCTCTCTGGTACAGGTACGGAGGGTTGGTGACGGAGTGAGGCCGGAACGGGAGTTCCGCGTTGCGCTCTGCGGGTATTACGGATTCGGGAATCTCGGAGACGAACTGCTCGCCGAGGCATTGATCGCAGCCCTTGAACGGTGCGGAATCAAGCGCGGCGAAATGGCGATGCTCTCCGCCTCCCCGGAGGAATCTGCGCGCGCTCACGGGGTCTGCTCTGTCTCCCGCTGGTCGCCGCGCGCCGTATTCCGGATTCTTCGGCGGAGCGAGACGTTTCTCCTCGGCGGCGGCGGTCTGTTTCAGGACGTCACCAGCCTTCGTTCGCCGCTCTATTACTGGGGAGCGCTCCGGCTTGCTCTCCTCGCAGGGGCGCGCCCCTGGTGCGCAGGGCAGTCCGTAGGGCCGTTGCTGACGAAGAGAGGAAGACTGCTGGCGCGGTCGGCATTGGGGAGCTGCTCGGTCCGGGGTGTGCGGGATGCCCGGTCGGCGGAGCTTCTGGCCGATTGGGGAATGAACTCTGTTGTAACGTGCGATCCGGTCTTTTCGCTGACTCCTCCGGTTACCTCTCCCCGGCACGGAAGCGCGTTGCTTGTGAACATCCGTCCGTGGACGGGAGGACTCGCCAGCAAAACTGCGGAAGAATCTGCTCGCCTGGCGTCTTCCCGTTCTCTCTCCCTCACGGGGTTTGCCCTTGCGGCGGAGGATGCCGGCATCATGGAGGAGCTTCGCCGCAGCGGAGTTTTTCCGGCGGAGCGTATTGTCCTCCTCGACGCGGAGAACTGGAGGAGCGAATGCGGCCGTCTTTTTCCGGAAGCTGATGGAGTGGTTGCGATGCGCTTCCACGCGTCGCTTCTTGCGCTGCTCTTCGGCAGGCCTCTGACGGCGGTCGCCTACGACCCGAAGGTGGAGTCTCTTGCCTCCGAATGGTCGCTTCCTTCGTGGAGCGGCTCCGGGGCTCTTCCGGAGCCTGCGGCGCCGTTAGGTCCGTTCCGGCCTTTTGAAAAGGGCGCGGAGTTCCTGAAAACTTTCTCCGAAATGTGCGCCGCAGCAATGCGACGCGATGGAAAGGAGTGAAGGTATGCTTCGTGAACCGTCCTTCCTCGCGGAAAAAGCGTCGGAGATCCGGCGCGATGTAGTACGTATGATCGGTCTGGCCCGTTCGGGGCGTCTGGCTTCTTCTCTTTCGATAGTGGATATACTTGCCTGGCTCTACTGGGACGTCCTCTCCGTCGATCCAGCCGATCCGTGGTTTGAGTCCCGGGACAGATTCGTGCTCAGCAAGGGGCGCGGAGCGCCTGCGCTTTACGCGACGCTTGCCAACAGGAAGTTTTTCGAGCGCGATGAGCTGTGGAGCTACCGCCGTCTGGGAGCGATGCTTCAGGGGTACCCGCAGGCGCTTCGCATTCCCGGCGTCGACGCCCCCGGCGGCGGGTCTTTCGGCATGGGATTGGGAATTGCCAACGGACTGGCGATCGCGCTCCGGCGCGGGCGGTCGCCCTGCAGGGTCTTCTGTCTGGCAGGAGAAGAGGAGCTGCAAGAGGGAGCCTTCTGGGAAGCTGTGATAGCGGCCTCCCGCTTCTGTCTCGACAGTATCTGCCTCGTTATCGACAGGTACAGGACGAAGGAAGAAGCTGGAATCCCGTCTGCGTCGGACGAGGCGTTCTGCGAAAAGATCCGCTCCTTCGGCTGGACGGCGGAAGCGTGCGACGGACACGATTTTTCCTCTCTGGGGGGGGCGTTGCGGCTCCTCGGGCAAGGGGCGGGCCGTCCGAAGTGTCTGCTCGCACGCACTCGCCTGGGCAAAGGGGTCTCCTTTCTCGAAGGCGACAGCTCCGGCGAAAGCGAAGTTCTGGATCGGGAGCGTGTGGATAAGGCCCTCAGAGAGCTTGAGAAGGAGGAAGATCCGCTATGAACGCCGCTGGAAGAAGCACCGGAGACGCCTACGGACACGCGCTCATCTCCATAGCCGCCTCCGACGAGAGGATCGTTGCGCTTGAAGGCGGAGACGCGGCGTGGAGCTCGCCGTTTTCAGAATCGTACCCGGAGCGCTGTTTCAATGCCGGAGGCGCGGAACAGAATCTTATTCTGACGGCAGCCGGGCTCGCTCTCGGAGGGGATAACGTTTTCGTTTCATCCTATGCGGCCTTTCTCACCGGCAAAGGGTACGATCAGATTCGGACGGCGGTGGCCATTCCCTCGCTCCCGGTGCGCATCGCGGGGCTCGGAGCAGGGCTTACGGCCGGCGAAGAGGGCGCCTGTCACCAGACGCTCGAAGATATCGCGCTGATGCGGGTTTTCCCCGGAATGACCGTCCTCGTTCCAGCGGATTACACCGCCGCGTTCGCGCTCTTAAAAAACGTTGCAGGCGTGCAGAAGCCGGTGTATATCCGCCTTGGCGCCGCGGCGACGCCCGATGTCTACGAGGAGGGGGACGAAGCGTTCTTCCCCGGTGGCGGACGCGTTCTTCGGGAGGGAACCGGCGTCACGCTCTGCTGTTGTGGTATTATGGTCCACGAAGCGCTTCGGGCTGCGGATGTGCTTGCCCGGCAGAATATAAGCGCCGAGGTTATCGACTGTTACAGTGTTTCGCCTCTTCCCGTCCAGGCGATTCTCGATTCTGTCCACAGGACGGGGTGCTGCGTGA
Organism: Synergistaceae bacterium; assembly: GCA_018436785.1. GTDB lineage: Bacteria > Synergistota > Synergistia > Synergistales > Aminobacteriaceae > JAAYLU01. Next base: position 79,701 of record JAHDKR010000004.1, read on the forward strand.
CTGCGGAGGAGCACTTCGCGAGCGGCGGTCTCGGAGAGGCTGTCGCATCGCTCACGGGAGCAAACTATCCCGTGCCGGTAAAAATGGTCGCGGTGTTCGACAAGTTCGGGCAGAGCGGTTCTCCTCCGGAACTGAAGGAATATTACGGCCTGACCGCGTCGCAGATAGTGAGCGCCGCGATGCAGGCATGGATCATGCGCAGGAGGTAATGGATGGATATTCGCCTGTCTGGAATCACGAAGGTGTTCGAACCCGATATTGTCGCGCTTGAGGATATCTATCTCTCGGTGGACAGCGGTGAATTTCTCTACCTTGTGGGGACCACCGGATCGGGAAAGACAACGCTTCTCAGGCTGATCTCCAGGGAATATCTCCCCACCAGGGGCCAGATCACCGTCGGAGACAGAAATCTGAGGAAGCTTCGCTCTTCCGAGCTCCCGTACTATCGGAGAGAGGTCGGCGTAGTCTTTCAGGATTTCAAACTCCTCCCGAACTTGACCGTGTTCGAGAATGTGGCGTTCGTACTGGAAGCGATGGGTATTCCGCCGAAGCTGGTCGAGAGCAGGTCCAACGAAGTGATCGATCAGGTGGGACTCTGGAGGAGGCGTTTTTTAAAGCCGCCCCAGCTCTCGGGCGGAGAACAGCAGCGGGTGGCGATCGCGCGGGCGATGGCGAACTCGCCGGCTGTATTCCTTGCCGACGAGCCTACCGGCAACCTTGATCTGCGAACCTCGGAGGAGATCATGCGTCTCCTGCTCTCCATCAACGCCTCGGGGACCACGGTGATTGTCGCGACGCACGATCAGTATCTCGTGGACGCCTATAGGCAGCGCCTCGTGGAGCTGCACAACGGACGGCTGAAACGGGACGAGCGCAGGGGGAGGTATTTCGTCGATGGCGAGCTTTAGATACGCTTTCAGAGACACATTCCGTCTTCTCTTTCGCCACTGGGGTCTGAGCCTTCTCACGTTGCTCACAGCCGCTTCCGTCCTCTATATTCTCGGATTCGCGTCGCTCTTCGCTATGAACATGCGGTACATGATCTCCAGGATCGAGGGCGCCCTCGTCGTCCAGGCGTACATGAAGCGAGGAGAGACGGCGGAGCAGGCGCTCGAGCTTGTCCGTTCGTCCCCTCTGGTTTTGTCCGTTCGCGCCATCTCCCCGGAGGAGGCGCTCGAAAGACTGCGTGCAAAGCTGGGCAATCAGGCGCAGGCGGTCACGCTGCTTGGAGAGAATCCTCTTCCGTGGAGTCTGGAAATCCAGGTGCAGAGGGCGGAGCACATCACGCCGCTTGTCCGCGACCTTATGGTGCTTCCGTCGATCGAGGAGGTGCTCTACGCCGGGAAACTTGTGGAGCGTCTCGCCACGATCTCCCGGGCATCAAGCGCGGTATCGGGAATCATTCTCATGCTGACCCTGCTGATAAGTACGCTCGTTATTTTCAATACAATTCGCATCGCCATCTACTCCCGGAAAGAAGAGATCGAAGTGATGCTTCTCATAGGAGCGACGTCGACCTATATCTCGCTTCCGTTCGTCATCCAGGGGATGCTTCTCGGCGCGGGCGGTGCGATATTGGCTATCTTCGGTTTGTGGAGCACCTATTCTTCCGCCATTGAAGCTATCCGTTCGACGCTCGCGTTTGTTGATATAATTGATAACCGGCGCATTCTGGCCCAGTTTTACGTTTTCCTTTTCGCCGCCGGAGCCACTACGGGCTGGATGTGCAGCTGGCTTGCCGTGCATCGTTTCACATCTCAGAGTATGCGTTCCCGGTAGTCCTGTCCGTGAAGGAGGTTGGCGGTATGAAAAAAACGACGGTTCTCTCCGTACTTCTGCTCGCAGCGTTCATTTCCCTGTTCTATTCGGCGCCGTATTGCGAGGCTGCCTCCGATATCGACTCGAAACTCGTTCAGGAGGAGGCGCGGATGCGGACGCTCGAACGGCAGATATCCGAACATCAGCAGCGTGTCCGCCAGATGGGGGAGCGGGAGCAGGGCGTTATCTCCCGGATAGAGGAGCTTGATCAGAAGCGGAAGATGACGGAACAGCGCATTCGCGTGCTCGAACTGAGGAGCGCGAAAACAAAACAGGCGGTCGAGGATCTGCGCCGCGAGATTCAGGCGACCGAACAGTCTCTGGTCTCGATGAAGCGCGTGCTTGAAGATCGCCTGGTGAATATCTATAAATACGGCGGCGTTGCCGAGCTCAATCTGCTGCTCTCGGCTTCCACGGCCCACGAAGCAATGGAGACGACGCTGCTCTTGAACCGCATCGCTCTTCAGGACGAAACGATGATCACCGATATGCTCGTGAAAAAAGAGCGTCTCGGCGAGGCGGCCGCGCAGCTTGAGGCGGAGCGGAATCAGCTCGCGATCAACTCCGCTGCTCTCGAAAAGAGCAGGAAGACTTACCGGCAGGAGATTGCGAGCAGCGACAGCTTCCTTCAAAAAGTCCGGAGCGAGCGCGCCCTCCATCAGCGGGCCGTCAAGGAGCTTCAGGACTCTCAGCGGGAGATTCAGTCCACCATCATGGATCTGATGCGGAAGAAGCGCGAGGCGGAGATGCGCCCCGACGCGCCTCCGGTTACTCGCGAAGAGGTCCCGTCAGGAGGGAAACTTGCCTGGCCGCTCCCCTCGAAGGGACGGATCACCAGTTCTTTTGGTATGCGAGTGCACCCGACCTTCAAGACGCGAATGATGCACACCGGAATCGATATACAAATGCCAAGCGGAACTCCGGTCTACGCGGCGGGTCCAGGAGAGGTCCTCTACGCGGGATGGCTTCGCGGCTACGGCCAGATCGTCATCATCGATCACGGCAGGGATCTCTCCAGCGTGTACGCGCACCTTTCGCGCCTTGCGGTCGGCGAAGGGGACCGTGTGAAAAAAGGGCAGAATATCGGCGCAGTCGGCACTACCGGGACGACGACGGGAGCGCATCTTCATTTCGAGGTCAGAGTCAACGGCGAAGCCAAGGATCCGATGAAGTATCTCGGGAAATAAACCGTAAAACAAAGGAGAAGAAGAATGCATAAGGAACTATCGCCGCTCTGGAGGCGGGTACGAGGCTGGATCGCCGGAATGGTCGTCGGCGTTGTCGTTGGAGTCGCCGTGACGGGAGGCTTGCTCGCCGCAGGAGCGATGGATCTGGGCGAGTTCGCCAGAATATCACCGTTCAACACACGCGCGATGTGGCTGATGAAACAGGCACGTGCAATAGTGGAGACCTACCAGGTAGATTCAGGAACGAAGACGGTCGAAGAGGACGACCTGCTGTACGGAGCCATTCACGGAATGGTCGCGGCGTGGGGCGACCCGTATACGAGGTTTGTCGACCCCTCTCAGCTTAAGGAAGAAGAGATCGAGATGGAGGGGCAGTACGGAGGTCTTGGCATCTATATCGGACAGCGCGACGGTAGGACGCTCGTCATCAGTCCGATTGAAGATACTCCGGCGGACCGGGCCGGCCTCAAACCCCAGGATCAGATCGTGAAAATCGAGGATGAGATCATCCTCGGATGGGATTCGCAGAAGGTCGTGAAGCATCTGCGCGGTGCTCCGGGAACGTCCGTCACCATTTGGGTTCGTAGGGAGGGGGAGGAGGAGCTCCTGAAGTTCGAGCTCGCCCGCGAAATAATCAAGCTGAAGTCCGTCCGGTCGGAGATGATGGAGGAAACGCTGGGGTATATCAAGCTCTCACAGTTTAAGCAGAATACCGCGGACGAGTTTGAAAGCGCGCTTCGCGAGCTCATTGGCGATGGCGCGAAAGGGTTGATTCTCGACCTCCGGAACAACGGGGGCGGTTTGTTGAACGGCGCGATGGAGATCTGCGACATGTTCCTCGACGGAGGCCTCGTCGTCGGGATGAAGGGGCGCGTCGAGAGGGCGAACGATGAGATGTTCGCCAGCAGCGGGACGCTGACCGATCTTCCGATGGTCGTCCTGATCAACGAGGGGAGCGCGTCCGCCTCCGAAATAGTCGCGGGAGCTCTCGCGGACAGGGGGCGCGCGTTGTCCGTAGGAAAGAAAAGCTTCGGGAAGGGCTCGGTGCAGACGCTCTTCAATCTGGGAGACGGCTCCGGAATATATGTCACCATCGCACGGTATCAGACCCCTTCGGGAAAGGTGATCGACAATATCGGCCTGGAACCGGATATTGATGTGGAGGGGGAAGTAACGAAGGAAGCGGAAAAAGATGAACAGCTCAAACGGGCGAAGCTGGAGCTGCGGGACTTGATTTCCGGAAAGAGGGCGACCGTGCCGAAAGTACCATCTGATTTTTGAGCAATCTTGGCGCCTGATGTCGGTTGATGAAGAGAGGACGGTATGCAACGGCCTTGAGGAGTGTGCGCTTCATTCTCGTGATCTTGGCGGCGCTGCTCTCTGGAGAGTGTGCTGCGCTGCCTGGAAGCGCCTCCCCGCAGCTACTTGAGAACGGCGAAGAACCTGTTTCGGAATATCGGGACGAGCGCATCGGCGACGTCCTGTCTGCGGATGACGCCGGACAGAAACGCATACTCCCTTCCAAGGGGCCGTATATCGCTCTTGTGATTGATGATTTCGGCTTTTCACGGAAGATGACTGCGGAATTCGAGTCGCTGAGACTCCCTGTAACGTGGGCTATTCTGCCTTTCGAGCGTTTTTCCGGATATACGGCGGAGAGAGCGAAAGAGACAGGGATTCCCTACATCATTCATCTGCCCATGGGAGCGAAGAGCGATACGGCCCGGGCTGAGGGTATGGAAGGCAACGTCGTTGATACGGGGATGTCGCCGGAGGAGATTGCGGATGTCCTGCTCAATGCCGTTGAAGTACTGCCGGACGCCGTGGGGGTCAACAACCACAGGGGATCGAGGGCGACTGCGGACGAAGAGCTCATGGACTCTTTTATGGAGATATTGAGCGGTTTTTCTTTGTTTTTTCTCGACAGCCGGACAAGCGCATCTTCCGCGGCCTATGCAAAGGCCGTCGAAAAGGGCGTGCCGGCTCTCTATTCTTCTGTCTTCCTGGATCATCAGGCGGACGAGACGTTCATGGAAACGCAGTTTCTCCGTGCGCTCGCTCTTGCGAAACGGCGCGGGTGGGTTGTCGTCATTGCGCACACGAGGATCGCGACGCTGCAATATCTGAAAAAGTTGGAAGGAGCGCTTCCGGACGGCTACATATTCGTCTCCCTTCCGGATTTGTTCCATCTGCTCCGGATACGCTGATTGCTTGTGAAGCGAGAGGAGCAGCGCGGATTTTTTCCGCAAGAACGTGGCACTACCTGAGGAGGCTGTACTGTGAAAGGAAGAGTCGAGGTTATTATCGGCGCCCAGTGGGGCGATGAAGGAAAAGGACGGGTTGTTGACGCCCTTGGTGCAAAGGTCGATATTTTCGCCCGCTACCAGGGAGGGGCGAATGCAGGGCATACAGTAATCGTCGAGGGGCAGAAATACGTCTTCCACCTTTTGCCGTCGGGGATGTTGTACCCGTGCAAGATTTGCATCATCGGCAACGGGGTGGTCATCGACCCCGAGCAGCTTCTGAAAGAGCTCAAGGATCTTCAGGACCAGGGGAAAGACCGCGCCCGGCTGGTGATAAGCGGCGCGGCGCATGTCGTGATGCCCTATCACAAAGTGCTGGACAAGGCCCAGGAAGAGCTTCGGGGCAAGGGGAGGAAAATCGGCACGACCGGGAGAGGAATAGGCCCAGCGTACGTCGACAAGTACAGCCGCTGCGGAATCCGGGTGGAAGATCTCCTGGACGGCGACGTCCTCAGAGAGAAGCTGGAATACAACCTTGACGAGAAAAATACGTACCTCTCCAAAATATACGGCGAGGAGCCTCTTCCGTTTCATGAAATGTACTCGATCGCGCTCTCATGGGGAAAATCGCTCGCGCCGTACGTCGGCGACGCCTCGCTGATCATCGACGAGGCCCTTCGGGAGGGCAAAGGCGTGCTTTTTGAGGGCGCGCAGGGGACGCTGCTCGATATTGATCACGGAACCTATCCCTATGTCACGAGTTCTTCTCCTGTTGCGGCGGGAGGCTGTGTCGGCCTGGGAGTCGGCCCTTCGATGGTGGGGCGGGTTATTGGCGTTGTAAAAGCCTACTGCACCCGGGTCGGCGAGGGGCCTTTCCCCACGGAGGATTGCGGCGACGAAGGAAACAAGCTGCGGGAGAAGGGTGCGGAATTCGGCGCGACGACCGGACGCCCGCGCCGCTGCGGGTGGCTTGACCTTGTGGCGCTGCGCTATGCGGTCAGGGTGAACGGCATCTCCTCGATCGCCTTGACAAAACTTGATGTGCTCACCGGTCAGGAACGAATCCCCGTGTGCACTTCATATATGGTGGAAGGACAGGATGAGCCTCACTTTCCCTGCGCTCTTCAACGCCTTGAGAAAGCCTCTCCGCACTACGAATACCTCGAAGGCTGGCATGAGGACATCGCTTCCTGCACGTCGTACGAACAGCTTCCTCCGCAGGCCCGGAAGTACGTGGAGCATATCGAGTCCGCGACCGGAGTTCCGGTGAATCTCATCGGCGTCGGCCCCGGAAGGGATCAGACGATTCTCAGGAATTTCTGACGAAGAGAAGGGATTCCAATTTTCCTGGCTGATATTCGATACTGTTCTCTCAAGGATGCGCCGGACGTCTGTTTTGTGGAGGAGCGCTCGTCGGTTGCTCCTTGGCCTCGAACTCTCATCCGGCGCGATTTGGCCGGAGACACGCCGATGCTGTACCTCGGGGCGTGGGGTAAGGATATTTTGCTGGGTTTCGCGGCTCTCGGGCCTTGTGAGAAAGGGACTGAGCTCACGAACATCGCGGTGCTCCCTGAATACAGGAGAAAGGGAATAGGTTCCCAGCTTGTACTCGGAGTATCCGAGGTTGCGCTCTCCCTCGGATACTCCAGAATATACCTGCATGTGCGAGTTTCCCACGAAGAAAGCCGTACTTTTTACGGGGGATTCGACTTTTCTCCGCTCTATGTCGTTCCCGGGTACTACCTCGACGGTGAAGACGCGCTCTTCATGGAAGCGCTGCTGCCGCTTTCCGTTTAAGCGCGGCGGAAGATATGCACGCTCTTAGAGAGGGAACACAAGCAGAGGACAGGTCGTTCCCGCGAAAAGCATCTCCGCGGTGCTCCCGAAGACGAGCTCTCCCAGCTCGCCCGCAACAGGGAGCCCGATGACAAGGAGCGACGGCGCGAGTTCCCGTATTCTCGCCGGAAGCTCCTTCGACGGATCGCCGCTGACGATCTCCGCTGAGGTTTCATACCCCCAGGAGGAGATTTCGTCACGAACCTCTTCAAGAGCTTGCCGGCCGGCATTGAGAACTTCGGGAGCGTCCTCCGCGGACTGGGGAGCGAGTGCATGGAGCAGGGTGATCTTTGGGTTCTTTCGTGCCTGCGCAAGGAATTCCCGAAGATTGTCCAGCATCAGACTTGTCCGGGAAGGTTCAAGGTCAAGAGCGACGGCGAGGGAGCCAAAGGTATCCTCCTCAGGAAAAAACCCCTCATGTTCCCGCAGGAGAATCTGAGGCGCCGGCGTTGCCCGGACGAGCGGCATCCCGTCCTCCCCGCCGGGAAGAGGGAAGATTGCGAACGTGCACTTTTCGGAGCGGATGGTATCGGGAAGAGACTCAAGCAGATCTCCCAGAAGGACCAGGGTCTTGTAGTAGGATTCAGGGGGGAGCGTTCGCGCGCACATCTCTTCCAGGTACCCCTCGGCCTCCCTGACCAGCTCGGGAGCGTCGAGCCCCGCGGCCCGGTCGACTACATGAAGAATCAGGAAATCCGAACGATCTCCCGCGACTTGCCTGGCCGCCCATGCCAGGGCTCTTTCGGAAAATGAGGAGACGTCTGCGAAAAAGAGAATTCGAGTGAGCATGTTTCATCCCTCCCATGGTATTGTATGTGTGCTTTAAGTATAGCGCAAAGGGGTTGCGGCGGTGAAGGATTTTACTGAGGTAAAATGGAAGGCCTTGTCGGGTGTTCTTCGGCTCTTGAAGAGAATGCCGTTGACTTGGTCGGTGCGCTTTGGAGCGTCGCTCGGGTGGCTGCTCTGGGCGCTCGATAAGAAAAAGGTGGATGAGGCGGAACGGCGGTGTGTTCGCGCGCTTCAGGTGGGGCCGACGATCGCCAGGGGAATAGTCCGCAGATCCTACATGAACCTGGGGCGTTCCGTTGCTGAGTTCGCCGCAGTGCCGGGAAGCGGTAGAAGTATGCGCTCGATCGTGCATGTTCACGGTGAGGAACACCTTCGCGAGGCATTGGATTCCGGTAACGGCGTCATTTTTTTCTCGGGGCACATCGGAAACTGGGAGTTCGGCGCGGCGGTGCTGGCGGAGATGGGATACCCGATGAACGCCATCGGCGCGGACCAGCGCGACGAGAGAGTGACCGACCTTATCATCGGACTTCGCGCGGTTAGCGGGGTCACAACCGTGAGCAAAGGATTCGACCTCAAGGCTGCCATACGATGCCTCAAGAGGGGCGAAGCCCTTGCCATCCTGATCGATCAGGATGTTCGTGAGAGAGGCGTCGTCGTCCCGTTTCTGGGGATACCCGCGAGCACACCCTACGGTCCGGCGAAGATCGCCGGGAAAATCGGCTCCGTCATCCTGCCGAGTTTTATGCTGCGGAGGGGAACCTCGGAGGAGCACGATCTTCATATTCTGCCCTCCCCGTGGAAAAACGGGAGGCCGGAACGGGACGAATCGATGGAGGAGGCCATGGCCCGCTGCAACGATCTGATCAGCGAGTATATCCGCCGTGCTCCCGACCAGTGGATGTGGCTCTATCCCCGATGGGCGTCGACGGGAGAGTAGCGATGTTTCTCGGGATCGACCCCGGCAGGGACAAAGTCGGATGGGCCCTTACGGATGCTGAGGGAGAGCTTCTCCTGTCGGGGATTTTCCGGGCGGGGGACGCGGCTCTTTTTTTCAGCGCGTTCGAATCCGGGGCATTGGAGCGGCTTGCGCCGTTCATTCTTGAAAAAACCTCCGGTGAGATTGCGGATTTTGCGTCCGCCGAGTTGCTTATGGGAGACGGAACTGGAAAAGAATACCTTCTCTCTCTTGCGCAATCCGCCTCTCTTGGAGTAAAGTTAGTGTCTGAAAGAGAGACAACGCTCCTGGCGAGGAAACTCTATTGGAAACTCCATCCTCCGCGCGGTGTGTGGAGACTGCTTTCCGCCGGTCTCCGCGTTCCTCCGAGGGATATAGACGATCTCGCCGCATGGGCTATCGTTCTTCGCTACTGCGGTGTGCAGTCGAAGGAGAAGTAGAAAGGGAAGGGTGAAAGCAAATGGGAACGGAGAAGCTGGCGACGCTTGTTAATACATTCGGGTCTTCTCTGATGACGGTCAGCAAGGAGATGGGCGTTGAGCTGACTCTCGCGAAGTCCGAGATCGCCCAGGGAGTGAATGTTCAGGGGAGCTGCCTTGCCGCGCTTGTTGGCGTCGTCGGAGGTGGCGTCCAGGGAACCGCCGTGATCATGTTGGACGAGGGGGGCTTCCGGGCGACGGTATCCGCGATGTCCGGAGGTATGATTACGCCGAACCTTGAAGATCCTGTCTCGATGAGCGTCATCGGCGAGCTTGCGAACATGGTCAGCGGACGCGCCCTGATTCAGGCTGCGCTTGAGGGGACCGAGGTGACGCCTCCGCAGCTGATTTCCGGCGCGGGAATCAAGACGATTCCGAATCAATCTCCCGGAGTTCGCAGTTTTACGCTTCCCTTCAAGCTCTCGGCGGGGGGGACGCTTTTCCTGGTGCTCTCGTTCAGCGTATAGTTCCAAACGAGCGGGTTTTTGCTTCGAAGAAAAAAAGAGGACGGGGAGATCCCGTCCTCTTCGCTTTTGGTGTTTTTTGTCCCGTAGTTGGTTTCAGGGGATTAGAGTTTCTCTCCTTCGGTCGAAGCCACAACTGCGGCCACGCACGCATCGCCGACGACGTTGACGCAGGTTCTCGCCATGTCGAGCACCGCGTCGATGCCCGCTACGAGCGCCGCGCCTTCAAGGGGAAGGCCGACCGCAGTAAGGACAAGTGTGAGCATGATAAGCCCCGCTCCGGGGACGCCTGCCGTTCCGATCGAAGCCAGGGTCGCAGTGAGGATGATGCTTAACTGCGCTCCCATTCCGAGCGTAAGCCCGTAGGCCTGCGCGACGAAGAGGGCGCAGACACCCTGGTAGAGTGCGGTTCCGTCCATGTTAATCGTCGCTCCGAGCGGGAGGACGAAGGAAGAAACCTTTTCGGAGACGCCGAGATTCTCCTGGGTGTTTCTCATGGTGATCGGAAGCGTCGCGGAGCTGGAGCGAGTGACGAAGGCCGTCAGTCCGGCTTCACGAATCCCCTTCAAGAACCAGAAGGGAGACTTCTTGACGAATACCGTGATCAGGCCGGAGTACACAAGGATGACCTGGAGCGCGCACCCGACGTAGACCGCAAGAATGACCTTGGCGAACGGAGCGAGAACCGACATCCCGTACTTGGAAACGGTCACAGCGATGAGGGCGAAGACGCCGTAGGGGGCGATCTTCATGACGATGCCGGTCAGCTTGTACATGGTCTCGGCGAGTGAGTCGAAGAAGCTAATGAACGGTTTGCCCTTTTCTCCGGCAAGAACCGCGGAGACTCCAAGGAAGAGAGCAAAGACGATGATCTGCAGCATGTTGCCGTCAACAGCGGCCTTCAGCGGATTCGCGGGGAAGAGACCCATGATAACGTTCTTGATGCTCGGAGCTTCGGGCGCCTTGAATGCCGCGCCTTCTCCTATTGCAAGGCCGACTCCGGGCTGAAGGAAATTCCCGAGGAGAAGCCCGATGGTGATCGCGACCGCAGTGGTGACAAGATAGAATGCGATGGTTTTGATGCCGATTCTGCCGAGATCGCGAGGATCGCCTATCGAAGCGGCCCCGACGACAAGGCTGGAGAAGACAAGGGGAACGATGAGCATCTTGAGCAGTGTGAGGAAGATGCTTCCTACCGGTTCGACTACCTGGACCTTTTCACCAAGGACTGCGCCTGCTACGATTCCGAGAATGAAACCAATGCCGATTTGCCAAATAAGAGGGATTTTCTTTTCCGACAACAGTACCGCCTCCTTCAAGAAATGGATGGTGCAACTTCAGGAAGAGAACAACGGAAACAGCGAATGGCCGAAAAAACCACCTCCTCGCGCGATTTCATTCATAGCTAAGGAACCTTTGAATAAAGCCGATCTGGCCTCGCAGGAACTTGATGCAATCGAACCCAATCAAGGGGAAACCCCCTTTAATCTGAGCTTCCCTAAAGCATATCCTATTCTTCGCTGTAATTCCAGTCTATCGAAGATAAGTTGTGCAGATTTACCCCGAACAATCAACGCAGTATGGCCAGCCAGGCCGAATTCTGTTAGGATATGTAGGTTCTAGATTTGCTCGCTGTTTTGAATCGGGAGGGGATTGCGATGTTGAAAAAACGGATGATCGCAACGCTTTTTTTGCTTTTGCTGGCGTTTTGCGGCCCCGCGTCCGCGCAGAGCGGGGGAGTGGTGCTTGTGCTCTCGGGGGGAGGAACCAGAGGGCTGGCGCATATAGGAGTTCTCGAGGCTATCCAGGAGCAGGGAATTCCCATAGCGGGCATCGTCGGGACAAGCATGGGATCCATAATCGGGGGCCTCGCGGCAAGCGGCTACACGCCTTCCGAACTTCGGCAGGTTGTTGAAGAACTTGATCTCACGAATCTCCTCTCCGAGAAGACCAACCCGATCTTTGTCCCCTTGCCTTCGGACAGCGTCTCTCCCAGGAACAAGGTGCCGTGGGTCATGCTGAACCAGACGGGGGACGTTGTGGGGCCTCTCGGGGGCATGTCGGGGGTCAAGCTCCTCGAACGCTTCGCACAGCTTGCTTCCCGTATCCAGGTGGTTCGTTTCGACGAGCTGCCGATTCCATTCGCCGCAGTCGCCACCGATCTGGAAACCGGAGAGAAGGTCGTCCTTCGCTCAGGAAGCCTTGCATCGGCGATGCGCGCCTCTATGGCTATTCCCGCGCTCTTCGACCCGTGGCCCATGGGCGACAGACTGCTGGTCGACGGCGGTCTGGTCTCGAATCTTCCCGTCGAGACCGCAAAGGAGCTTTTTCCGGGGTACCCGGTGATTGCCGTGGACGTGACAGGAAAACTAAAGACGAAAAAACAGATTCGCTCGCTTGTGGATGTGATCGACCAGTCAATTACGATCTTTACGCACAGGAACGTCCAGCATGAGAGTCCGATGGCGGATCTCCTCATTTCTCCCCCGGTAGAGGGCGTGAGCATTTTCGACCTTTCGAACGCGGAGGTGGTCATCGAAGGCGGCAAGCAGGCGACGCTCGCCATGCTCCAGGCAATCAGAAAACTTGCCGAGTCCGCTCCTCCTGTGGCGCAGCGGGAAACGCTTCACCTCGACACGCGCGTAGCCTCTGTCAAGGTAGAGGGAGCTACGCTCGAGCTCGCATCCTCCATCGTGAAAAAGTACGGCTCATGGGTGGGCAAACCGCTGAGCGATATCGAGGTTTTGCGGGCGAGCAGGGAGATAAGCGAACGCGACGATATCCTCTCCGTGGACTACCGTTTCGAGGAGGCCGGACCGAATGTGGACGTCGTCTTCGCTGTACAGAGAAAACCCGCGCTTGAGATCAATTTCGGAGGGTACACGACAAACCTCCACCCCCATCGCTGGCTCTTCGTCAGCGGTATTCGCCGGGATCTCTTCAAGGACGCGGACGCTCTGAAGTTCAATATCAAGGTTGGCGAACAGTGGGGCGTCGACGCGAGCTACTTCGACTCGCCGGGGAAGACGCCGTGGGAAATTCGGCTCTCCGCCTACAACTGGGAGCTTGAAACGGCGAATGCAGGCAAACGCTCATGGGACCGGTATGCTCTCGGCGTTCTCAAACACTTTAACGGCCGCTCTTTCAACGGAGGTTTCGGATACGCATTCGAACGAATCCATACCGGGGGTGACGAGTTTGACGCGTCAGGTCCCACTCTCTTCCTGGCTTCCGATACGCTCAACGATCCGGTCGACCCGACCGACGGGGCGCTTCTCTATATGCAGGCGTGGTGGCCGGACTTCGACGAACCGCTCTTCCGGCTCTCGTACTTCAGGGCCTCGCGCGTGGCCAACGACTGGCGATTCTACTTCAGAGCGGGATTTGCCGAGGGCGACATGAAGAGAGAGGGACGGGCGGTCTATCTCGGAGCCTCCGAAGAACTCTATAGCTATTCAGGCAATCCGATCGAAGCGGAGCGGATGGCATGGTGGAACATCGCCTTCCGGCGTATCCTTATGAAGAGCTGGTGGGGAGCCCTGAACACGGAGTTCTTCGGCGGCATGGGATTTGCCTTCGACGACGAATGGGACCGGTTCCGCGACGTGTGGGAGGCGGGAGTTTCCTTCTCAATACCGGGAGTGCTCTTCGACGGAAAACTCATGTTCATCTACAATGACGAAAGCGACTTGAAAATAGGGTTCTTCCTCGGCAGTCCCATCTGGGGGAAATACCCGCTGCCCTGATATTTCCGGGCATAACTGTGAACGCGCTGTACAGCGCTTGATACTCCCCGAAACGGGGGATACGGAAAACAGGAGGAAGAGAAATGGCACGGAACATAACATCGAGAACGGAAGACTATTCCCAGTGGTATCTCGACATCATCAAGGTCGCAGAGCTGGCGGACTACGCGCCTGTCAGGGGCTGTATGGTCATACGCCCTACGGGGTACGCGCTCTGGGAATCCATCCAGCGTCATTTCGACGACGCGTTTAAAGAAACGGGACACGTGAACGCCTACTTCCCCCTTTTGATCCCGAACTCATTCCTTGAGAAAGAGGCGGAGCATGTGGAAGGGTTCGCCCCGGAGTGCGCTGTGGTCACGCATGCGGGGGGCGAAGAGCTTGAGGAGCCCCTGATCGTCCGTCCGACGTCCGAAACGGTGATCGGCCACATGTACAGCAAGTGGATCCAGTCGTGGCGCGACCTTCCCATCCTCATCAACCAGTGGGCGAACGTGATGCGCTGGGAGAAGCGTCCCCGGCTCTTCCTTCGTACGTCCGAGTTCCTCTGGCAGGAGGGGCATACCGCCCACGCCACCAGGGAAGAGGCAATGGAAGAGACGCTGAAAATGCTCGAAGTCTACCGCAGAATCATGACGGACATTCTCGCGCTGCCGGTGATACCCGGAGAAAAAACGGAGGGGGAGCGCTTCCCCGGCGCCGCCAATACCTATACATGCGAGACCATGATGAGCGATAAAAAGGCGCTTCAGGCGGGAACAAGCCACTTCCTCGGGCAAAATTTCGCCAAGGCCTTCGAAATTCAGTTCCAAAACCAGGACGGCAATCTCGAATACGCTTGGACGACGAGCTGGGGAGCCTCTACACGTCTTATCGGCGCGATCATCATGACGCATTCCGATGACGACGGCCTCATTCTGCCGCCGCGCGTTGCTCCTGTAAAGGTCGCAATCCTTCCCATCAGCACTGACGACGAGATGATTGCGTCCACCCTTCTTCCCAAGGCGGCCGAGATCTCCGCGCAGCTCGACTCTCGCCTCGGAGGGCGGTTCACAGTGGTGGACAAACAGTTCCACCTTCGCCCGGGCGACAGATTCTTTTCGCACCTTCAGAGGGGCGTGCCTCTTCGTATCGAGCTGGGAGAGAAGGAGCTCGCCTCCGGAACGGCGCGCGTCGTCAGGAGAGACACGGGCGCGAAGGTCGATATTCCGCTCGATGCTCTCGCCGAGAGAATCCCGCAGCTTCTTGAGGAAATCCATACAGCCCTCTATGAGAAAGCCCTTGCCTTCCGGAAGGAGAACACCCGTTTCGTTTCCGGTTACGAAGAGTTCAAGTCGGCGATAGAGGAGCAGGGCGGTTTTGTCGAGACATTCTTTGCGGGAACCTCCGACGACGAAAAGAAGATCAAGGAGGAGACCGGCGCCACGGCCCGCTGCATGCCGCTGGAGTCGAGTGAAACAGGAGTGTGCATGCTGACGGGGAAGACCGGCGCCAGGCGGACTCTATTCGCAAAGGCGTACTAACCTCAAGAAGACTTTTGATTTGGAAAATAAAAAAGCCGCAATTACGAGTTGACAACCCCTGCAAAAGTGGTATTATACCCCTCGCATCTTTGAAACGGCGCGCTCTTCAGGCCGCCCGAGCGGCGGCGGGAAAGAGCGGGGACGGAAGCGAAAAGTAAAGTTGAAGTTGAAGTTGAAGTTGAAGCAGAAGTTCCCGAGCAGAACCTTGACAGTTTTATAAGAGCGAGAAGAAGAGGTAAAGAGGCGTTCC
>JAHDKR010000225.1 GCA_018436785.1 Synergistaceae bacterium
GCGGGAAGTGAGACTGTCTGCGGGGGCCGGATTCCTGGTGGCGGTGACGGGATCGATCATGACGATGCCGGGATTGCCGAAGAAGCCTGCGGCGCTGTCGATAGACATCGACGAAAAGGGCCGCATCACGGGGCTCTTCTAAGCAAACAGGTTCCCGTAACGGGAAAGCAATCGGCCGGACAAGAGGGCGGAAGAGCGCAAAGCGCTCTTTCCGCTCTTTCGATGAAGAGATACGAGAAAAAGGCCCCGGGGCGCGTGAAATGTGATATAAATAGAGCGTTGCTTGAGAACATTGTAAAAGTGTCGATACGGCGAGAGTTGGAGGATGAACGAACCGCTCTCGGAAAAAATGCACTGCGCAAAGGAGGAAGCACTGTGGCACTTCTAAGAGATATGACCCTTGGTGGATTTACCGACGAACTGGCCGCCGATTCCGCCGCACCCGGAGGCGGCAGCGTCGCCGCGCTCTCAGGAGCTCTCGGGGCCGCTCTGGTCTCGATGGTCTGCCGCCTTACCATAGGCAAAAAGGGGTATGAAGAGTACGAGCTCGAGGTGAAGGATGCGCTCGCCGAATCCGAGGTTCTCCGGAAGCGTCTTCTGGAAGCGATCGATATCGACGCGAAGGCGTTCGAAAAGGTTATGGAGGCATTTGCCGCGCCCAAGAGTACCGACGAGGAGAAGGCCGTGCGCCGGGAGATGATACAGACCGCTTTCAAGGGCGCCTGCGAGTCGCCGCGCCGGACAGCTGCGGATTGCCTTGAAGTGCTTCGTCTGTGCGCTCGGGTCGCCGACAAGACGAATACGAACGCAGCAAGCGATCTCGGAGTGGGAGCGTCCAATGCGCTTGCCGCCCTCGAAAGCGCCGCTATGAACGTCTTGATTAACCTTCCTTCGATTAAGGACGATGAGTACGTCGATGAGTTGCGCGACGAAATGGAGGCCATCCAGGAGGAAGGCGGTATCCTGCGGACCGGAGTCTTGCGCGAAGTATCGGCGCATATCGGCGGGAACTAATCGTTTCGGATTCGTCGGGTTTTAAAGGACCGCGCTTTGTGCTGACGCGGTCCTTTTCCTTTCGAACGTCAAAACGGCGGTTGTTGTTGCGTGTCGCCCCCGTCCCATATTTTCCAAACCGGATCTGTCTTTTTCCCTTTCGTAGTATCCGTCGCAACGCTCTTCTCCCTTTTGCCGCGTCATAATTGATAAAAAAAGAACTTACTGTCTTGGCGGAATTGCGCTCTTTTTCTATTGACATGAGAAAGAACCGGTTATTATAATGATCCGCAAGATCAATTCCACTATAATCAATATCATTCCGTAATGCGGGAAATGAAACGCGAGATTCTCTCGGATGGTATGGAGGAAAAAGTATGGAAGGGAAGCAGAGGGCAACGGGCGGAGTCCAATCCATAGAACGCGCTTTCGCGATTATCGAGCTTCTGGACGCTCAGGGAGAGCTTGGAATTGCTGAAATGAGCCGTCTGCTTTCCTTGGAGCGCAGTACGGTCCATCGTATTGTGTCCACCATCAAAAATCTCGGCTACATCAATCAGAACCCCCTCAATCTCAAGTATTCGAACAGCTTTAAATTCTTCGAGATCGGCAACGATGTTGTCAAACGGCTCGGTCTTCGCCAGCAGGCCGCTCCCTTTCTCCGGGAACTTTCCGAGAAGACGCACGAGGCGGTGAATCTCGCCATACTCGACGGCGACAGGGTGATCTACATCGACAAGATAGAAAGCCAATCTACCATCAAGGTGGATCTTTCTGTGGGGAAGCGCTTCCCTGCGTACTGTACGGGACTTGGAAAGATCCTTCTCGCGTGGCTTCCGGAGCCGAAGATTCTTGAGATTGTAGGCCCATCTCCCTTCCCAAGGTATACGGAGAACACCGTGACATCGACTGAAGATCTGCTCGCCCAGCTCCGGGAGATCAGGGATCGCGAGATAGCCTGGGACAACGAGGAGTATGTCGAGGGGCTCTTCTGTATCGCCGCGCCGGTACGGGGTAATTCCGGGGATGTCGTGGCCGCGATGAGCGTTGCGCTTCCGAAATTCCTCTACGCTGGAGAATCCCGTAAGATTGAAGCGGTAGGAGATTTGTTGCTGGATGTCGCGAGAAGATTCTCCCGTTCACTCGGGTATAAATAATCTACGACGTCGTCCTCATAAGAGACGGTTTTTTTATGGAGCTGTCCGCCCGGTTAGAGAGGCAATTCGGAAGGATGTGCGTATCGCACACTCCGTCCTCTAGGGAAGAAGAACGAATTCAAGTAGGAGGAGAAAATGAAGACCGTTATCCTGGGTTCAGGCGCAATGGGTTCTCTTTACGGCGGCATGCTCGCCGAAGCGGGATTCGACGTAACGCTTGTCGACGTCTGGAAGGAGCATATCGACGCGGTGAACGCATCGGGGCTTTCGATAGAAGGCATCGGCGGCGACCGCGTTATCCGCTCCATTCGGGGCACGACCGATCCTGCGCAGGCGGGGAAAGCCGATCTCGTCATCGTCTTCGTAAAAGCGACCGCTACAGCGCAGGCGATGAAGGGCGCTCTGTCGCTTCTCGGGCCGGAGACCGTTGTGCTTACGCTCCAGAACGGTCTTGGTAACGTGGAGAAACTGAACGAAACAGCGGGAGCCGAGCGGGTTATGGCCGGAATCACGGGGCATGGATGTACGCTTCTCGGTCCCGGAAAGATACGCCATGCGGGGCAGGGGGATACGATCCTTGGCGAGCCTCGCGGGCAGATAAGCGACAGGTTAAAGAGAGTCGGCGGGATGTTTGAAAAAGCGGGTTTTTCCGTGAAACTCTCCGAGAACGTCATCGGACTCATTTGGGGGAAGCTGTTTGTGAATGTCGGAATCAACGCCTTGACCGCCGTGACCGGCCTCAAGAACGGCAGACTCGTCGAGCTTCAGGAAACCGAAGAGCTGCTGGAGCTTGCCGTTCGGGAGGCGTTGGAAGTAGCGCAAGCAGCGGGGATACGCATTGAGACGGAGAACCCCGTCGAGCACACAAAAAAGGTGGCGCGTCTGACGGCGGCGAACCGTTCCTCGATGCTGCAGGACGTAACAAACCGGCGGCAGACGGAGATCGACGTGATCAACGGCGCGATCGTGAACGAAGGAAAAAAGCTGGGGGTATCCACTCCCGTCAACTTGGCGCTGACGAACCTTGTTCGGGTCCGTCAGAAGACCTATGACGAATTTTCCGTGTAACTACCGCGGAAAAGACGTCCAATTCACGTAAGGAGGGGAAGGAATATGAAGTTGAAAGGCATGGTTGTGATGGCGTTGGCGTGTGCGATGGTTTTCTCGCTCGTGACGTTCGGGGAGGCGGCGAAGTACGAGTTCAAGCTCGGACACGCCGTAAGCGATCAGCATCCGTATCATTTGGGAGCGCAGAAATTCAAGGAGATTGTCGAGAAGGAGACCAACGGCGAGATCGAGATCTCCCTCTTCCCGAACAACCAGCTTGGCACGGGGGAGCGGGATCTGCTGGAAGGGCTTCAGCTCGGAACGGTCGATCTCTATGTGGGATCGACGGGGCCGATGGGCGGCTTCGAGAAGCGCTTCATGATGTTCGACTTTCCGTTCCTCTTCAAGGACAAGGCGCAGGCATACGCCGTCCTCGACGGGAAGATCGGGCAGTACGTCATGGGGCTCCTCGACAGGATCGGCATCACCGGTCTTGCGTGGTACGAGAACGGATTCCGCCATTTCACCAACTCCAAACGGCCTGTGAACTCCCCCGAGGATGTGAAGGGGCTCAAGCTGCGGACCATGGAGAACAAGATCCATATGGCGCTCTGGAGAGCCATGGGAGCCGACCCGACGCCGATGGCGTGGGGCGAGGTTTTTACCGCGCTGCAGCAGGGGACGGTCGACGGACAGGAGAACCCGGTGCCCATTATTTTCGTCCAGAAGGTGTACGAGGTGCAAAAACACCTTGCGCTTACAGGTCACGTCTTCTCTCCCGCGATGATCGCCATCGCGAAGGCGAAGTTCGACGCGCTTCCCGAAGGACACAAGGAGATCATCCGTAAGGCTGCGCAGGAATCGGCGCTCTTCCAGCGAGAGCAGATTACGAAGATGGAGAGCGAACAGGTTGCCAAGCTGAAGGAGCTCGGCATGGAAGTGACGACGCCCGACGTGACTCCCTTCCGTGAGGCGACGAAAGCCGTCTACGACGAGTTCAAGAGCGAGCTTGGCGATGACGCGAAACTCCTCGACGAAATTCTGAGCGGGAAGTAATCTTCTCCCGGTATTGAACCGGTATTCCGCCGAAGGGAGAGTTGTCCTTCAGTCTTCCTTCGGCAGAATACCGGAGATTATTGTCTGAGCGAAAGGGGGGCATTTATGTCCTTTTTCAGAAAAACACTCGACAGGGTGAACGCCCTGGCGGAATACGCTGTGTGCGCTCTCCTCGCGGTGATGGTCGTGGTGGTGTTCCTTCAGGTTATTTTCCGTTTCATCATTCGCTCTTCGCTTCCGTGGTCGGAAGAGCTGTCCCGATACGTTATGGTATGGATCGTTTTCCTGGGAGCGAGCATTGGTATCAAGCGGAAATCCCATATCGGCGTGGAGGCCGTGGTCGCGATGTTGCCGGATTCGATGCGCCGCTGGACGGCTATTCTCGTCAACGCGCTGTGCTGTGTTTTCTTCGTTTTCATGGTCCATTACGGCAGGATGATTCTCAGGGTTGTGAGTTCGCAGCTCTCTCCTGCAATGGAGATATCGATGGCGATTCCCTATAGCGCGGTTTTTGTCGGCGGAACGTTGATGTTCGTTCACTGTTTCTTTCAAATGGTGGAACTGATGGTCGAAGCTCTTTCGGGAAGGGCGGTGAAGAGCGCATGACCGGAGTTCTCTTCGGAAGTCTTGTCTTTTTCTTTCTGTTGAACGTTCCGATTGCGGTGGCCATTGGATTGGCCTCGCTCTCGGCGATCCTCTGGTCCGGCGCGATCCCGCCCGTGGTGCTTGTGCAGAAGATGTTCACCGCGACCGACTCTTTCCCCCTCATGGCGGTTCCCTTCTTCATTCTAGCCGGGTCGTTGATGGAGTTCGGAGGAATCTCCCGCCGCCTGGTCGATTTCGCAAACTCAATCGTCGGGAGGTTTTCAGGCGGACTCGCTTTCGTCGCCATCATCGCAAGCATGTTTTTCGGCGCGATCTCCGGAGCCGCAGTAGCCTGCGTCGCCGCCATCGGAACGATCCTCATTCCGGCAATGGTCCGGCGTGGATACGATACGCCCTACGCCACTGCGGTGCAGGCGACTGCGGGAACGCTCGGCGTCATGATCCCGCCGAGCATTCCGATGATCATTTACGGCGTGCTCACGGGCGTCTCCATCGGCGCGTTGTTCATGGGCGGCATCCTCCCCGGTATCCTCGTCGGGGGCTCCCTGATGCTCGTTGCGTGGATGATTGCGCGCAAGAGGGGGTACAAGGGCGATGAAAAGGCAAGCGGCACAAAAATATGG
The DNA here is from genome assembly GCA_018436785.1 of Synergistaceae bacterium. GTDB lineage: Bacteria > Synergistota > Synergistia > Synergistales > Aminobacteriaceae > JAAYLU01. Next base: position 5,483 of record JAHDKR010000225.1, read on the forward strand.
GCGACCTTCAAGGATGCGATTCTCGCGCTCCTGATGCCGGTCATCATTCTCGGCGGCATCTATGGAGGAGTCTTTACCCCGACGGAAGCGGCGGTTGTCGCGGTGGCCTACGGCTTCATCATCGGATTTTTCGTCTACCGGGAACTGAGCCTCTCGAAGCTGAAGGATATCCTGGTGAACACTTCGGTCGGCACGGCGACGATCATGTTCATCATCGCCACCTCGTCGGTCTTCAGCTGGATTCTGACGGCGCAGAGAGTACCTCAGGCTGTGGCCGAGGCTATCCTCTCGATCTCGACGAACCCGATCGTCATCCTCACGCTCATAAACCTTCTTTTGCTCTTCATAGGCACCTTCATGGAGACGGTTGCCTCCATCATCATCCTGGTCCCCGTTCTTCTTCCGGTAGTGACGCAGATAGGCGTCGATCCGCTCCACTTCGGCATCATTATTGTGGTGAACCTTGCCATAGGAATGGTCACCCCTCCGCTCGGCGTCTGCCTCTTCGTCGGTTGCGGAATCAGCGGGATCACGCTGGAATCAATCTCCAAAGCGGTGTGGCCGTTCATCCTGAGCATGATTGTCGCGGTGCTACTGCTGACGTATATCCCTTGGATAAGCATCATTCTTCCTCGTCTGGCGGGGATTTATTAGAAAACTTGCTGCACGCAAAAGCGCCTCGAAACGTATCGTTTCGGGGCGCTTTTTCAATTGGACTAAAGAGATCGCGATACTCGAACGGATACGCCAAGTCAGCGCAAGCGTGTCGATAAATCAACAAATCGCTCTTGTTATGCTGATCTTTGAATATGGAAATAGTCTTGACAGGGTATGCCGCGTTTTGTATTGTAACCTCGAAGTCCTTTTAGCGGATGTTATTCCCGTAGAGCGGGATATGGTGCGCTTTTTTGAGCGGAGAATCCTCTGCCCCTCGGTCGGAGGGCTCTCTTTTCCTTCTTACTTTTTCTTCACAATCGCGAGGTGACACAGAATGAAAGAAGTTGTTGTGGGCGTTGTCGGAGGCGGATTCGCCTCGCATTTTCACAGCAGATGTTTCGCAAGGGTTTCGGGGTTTTCCGTGCGTTTGAAAGCCATCGCGGACGTCGAGATCGAAAAGGCGAAGGCCGTTGCGGAAGCCTATCGTTACGAGGAGTACCATGACGATTACAGCGCGCTTTTGCGCGATCCGGAGATCGACGTCGTCGATATATGCACTCCCCCTTTTCTGCACCCGCGAATCACGATGGAGGCGATGGAGGCGGGGAAGCATGTCATTTGTGAAAAACCGCTCGCCGGGTACTTCGGCTCTCCGGGAGACATCGAACCGATAGGCGATACTGTTCCCAAGTCCAGAATGTACCAGTCCGTGTTGACGGAAATAGAAACAATGAAGGCGGCGCTTGAAGGAAGCGACAGGCTCTTTATGTACGCCGAAAACTACGTCTACTCGCCGAACATTCTGAAGGCCGCCGAGATAGTGCGGGCGAAGAAAAGCAAAATTCTCTTCATGAAGGGTGAGGAAAGCCTGAAGGGATCAACCTCTCCAGTCGCCGGACGATGGGATAAAACCGGGGGCGGTTCGCTCATCCGCGTCGGATGCCACCCTCTCGGCGGTATTCTCTGGCTCAAGCGGGAGGAGGCGAGGGCCGGAGGAGCGCAAATAGGCGTGCACAGCGTTCTGTGCGATACTGGAAGAATGACGCCCGGCCTCGATGAACATGAACGGCGTCATATCAGCGTGCGCCCTGTCGACGTCGAGGATTACGCCTCCGTAGCCCTTACCTTCAGCGACGGGACGAAAGCTCTCGTCATCGCCGGCGATACCATGCTGGGAGGGACGCGCAATTACGTCGAGGTCTACGCCAACGACGCCGTCATGCACTGCCGGATTACGCCGTCCGACGTTATGAGCACCTATATGCTTGATGAAGAGGGGTTGGAAAACGTCTATATCTCCGAGATGCTCCCCGCAAAGACGGGCTGGCAGCAACCTTTTGTTGCCGAGGAGCACCTTCGGGGGTATGCGGCGCAGTTCCAGGACTTCATCGAGTGCGCAGCTACGGGAAGGGCTCCACTTTCGGATTTTGAACTGGCCTGCGAAACGATCCGCGTCATTTATGCAGCGTATCTCTCCGCCGAGGAGGGGCGTCGCGTTCTGCTGTAGACCCCATTCGGAGGCGACCGTTAACTCCTGACAGAGCATTTCACAGTGAAAGCGAGTCGCCTTTTCGTCTGCGTCTCGCCTTCACTGGATTGGTAGGGATATGCGGTCTTTCTGCGGCGTGCGGCTGCTCTCACTGCTTCGCGGCGCCGTCCCGAGGGATGGGGCGGCAGCACTGACCCGCTTTCAGCAGCGCGCTGTCCGTGTCGTGTCCAACCCACCCGCGGAGTTCCCTCGCAAGGTCGAGTAGTTTGTCGAGGTCGATCCCCGTGTCGACGCCCATCTCATGAAGCATGTGAATCATGTCCTCGGAAGCGACGTTTCCGGAAGCGCCGGGGGCGAAGGGGCAACCGCCGAGGCCCGCAAGCGAAGCGTCGTAGCGTACGATTCCGGCCTGGAGACCGGCAAGCGTATTTGCAAGGGCCATTCCGCGCGTATTGTGGAAGTGAAGGAACCATCGGACGTCGGGGAGCATCTCCTGCATAGAGGTTGCGAGATCGTAAACCTGCCGCGGGTTCGCCATGCCGGTGGTATCCGAAAGGGAGAGTTCGGTGATGCCGAGGTCGTGCAGACGTTCAGCTATTTCCGCAACCTTTTCGGGAGGTACCTTCCCTTCAAAGGGGCAGCCGAAGGCGGTGGAGATGGCTCCCGAAACTTCGGCTCCGTTCGAACGGGCGAACTCCGTGCAGCTTTTGAACCCGTCGATCAGTTCGGACGGTGTTTTGTTGAGGTTCGCCTTCGCATGCGATTCGCTGGCCGAAACCGTGAGCTTCACCTTGTTCACTCCCGAAGCGAGGGCGCGTTCCACTCCCTTGAGATTGGCGACAAGCGCTCGGTACTCCACACCTTCCATCCGGCGGATGGCGCGTGCTACCTCGTCGGTATCGGCCATCTGGGGAACCGCCTTTGGATTGACGTACGAGCCTATTTCCACGATCCTGACCCCGGCGTCGACGACGCCCTCGATCAAGCGGACTTTCCGCTCCACGGAGAGCGTGGCCGGCTCGTTCTGAAGACCGTCGCGGGGGCCGACTTCACAAAAGAAAATGCTTTTGGGCAGTGTCATGGTCATTGCTATCCCTCCTTTGCATACTGATGATAAACCTCTCTCCGCGACAACAGTACTCAAAAAACGAATTCCTGTCAAACGGTTTATATTTCCGTTCAATGGGAATTCGAAGTGATGGAGAAGCGCCGATACAACGAAGGTGTTTTCCGGGTGACAGAAAAAAAGAAGAGGAAGTATTGACAAAGGCGACGGCGATAGATTATTGTGTACTCATTTCTTTGAGATGGTTTTTGTTTCCGTTCTACGGGATTTTCTACTCTCAATCGTACGGGGAATTCAGCATCATAAAAACGGTTGATTGCGAACTTTTCAACGGAGGTGCGGAAGGATATGCGTAAAGACCTGGTAGCGTTTCAGCTCGTGAAGTTTTTGGAGGCCCGGGGGGTGGAGAAGGTCTTCGGTCTCTGCGGGCACACTGTCATCGGTTTTCTGGACGCTCTGAAAGAGAGCAAAATTACGTTCATTACGGTACGCCATGAACAGATCGCCGCGCATGCGGCCGACGGCTATGCGCGCGGGAAGGGGTGCCGGGTTCCGGGCGTTCTGCTGACGCACCTGGGGCCGGGGCTGGCCGACGCGACGACCGGCGTCGCGGAAGCGGGGCTCAACTCTATCCCTATGGTCGTCATCGCAGGCGACGTCCCCAGTTGCTATTTCGGCCGTCATCCCCACCAGGAGGTTAACCTCCATGCGGATGCCAGCCAGTACGAGATCTACAGGCCGTTTGTGAAGCGCGCCTGGAGGGTGGACAGACCGGAGCTGCTTCCCGAGGTGATGGACAAGGCGTTCCGTCTCGCCGTCACAGGACGTCCGGGACCGGTTCTCGTCTCCGTGCCGATGGACATCTTCTCGATGGAGATCGATACCCGATTCTTCGAGCAGCGGATGCACAATATGCCGCTTCTCCCCAGGCCGGGGCTCGACGTGAAGACAGCGGAGGATATCGCCGCGCTCCTCGCCGAGGCGAAGAGTCCGGTGCTCTACCCGGGGGGCGGCGTTATCTCTTCTGGTGCGGCGTCCGCGTTGACGGAGCTCGCAACATTTCTTGAGATACCGGTGCTCTATACGCTCATGGGCAAAGGCTCCATTCCGGACGATCATCCGCTGGCCGTAGGCATGACCGGTTTCTGGGGGACGGAGTTCAACAATAGCGCCGCGATGAAGGCGGACGTGATGATGGCGGTCGGTACGAGGCTTTCGGAGGCGGATTGCAGCTCGTGGTACTTCGGCGAGACCTTCGACGTGCCCCCGACGAAGCTTATTCATATCGACATCAACCAGGAGGAGATCGGCCGTAACTACACTACGGAGATCGGCGCGGTGTGCGACGCGAAGATGGCCCTCGACGCTATCCTTGCCGCTGCGAAGCGGAAGTATCCGAACGGCGTGAAACGCCCGGAGTTAATCGGAGAAATCGCCGAAGCCAAGGCCGCGTACCGTGCGACGATCGCAGAGGCGCAGAAGTCGGATCAGTTCCCGATGCGGCCGGAGCGCATCCTGGCGGATCTTCGGGAAGCGCTTCCCCGAGACGGCTTCGTGGTGGCGGACGTCGGCTGGAATAAGAACGGCGTCGGGCAGCAGTTCGATATTTACGAACCGGGAACCTTTGTCGCACCCGGCGGTTTGGCGACTATGGGGTACGGTCCCTCGGCGGCGCTCGGCGTAAAGGTCGCCTGCCCTGACAGAAAGGTCGTCGCGCTCATCGGCGACGGGGGTATGGGAGCGAACGTCTCGCCGTTTGCAACCGCGGCGGTGGAGAATATCGGCGTTGTCTGGGTTGTGATGAACAACTGCGCCTTCGGTACGATCGCCGGCCTTGAGAGACAGCACTACGATCATGAGTTCGGCACGCTCTTCGAGCGCGAAGGCAAGCCGTACAGCCCTGATTTCGCCGCCATTGCGAGGGCGTACGGCATCGACGGATATACGGTCGAGCGGGCGGAGGATTTCAAGCCGATGCTGGAAAAGGCGCTCGCTTCCAACAAACCCTGCGTCCTCGACGTCCGGATGGAAAACGCTCCCGTGGTGACGAAGGGGTGCTGGAACATCAACGATATTTTTAGAAAGCGCGGCGAGGAGAAACCGTGGAGGGTATGGTCCTGGGAGGAGATCGAGCCGTGGAGGATGTAGACCGGCAAGCGACCACGGCAAATTTCGAGCTGTACGCCGGACTGAACGCGGCGAATGGAAGAAGGAGATGACGATGCTATGGCGAAAAAAGAACTGACCGAAGCGCAGCGACAGACTCTGGAGACGGTCTTCGCGAGAGCGCGCGCGGCGGAGAAGATCATAGAAAACTACGACCAGGAGCGTGTGGACAGGATGTGTCGCTGCATTGCCTGGGCGGCGGCCAATCCTCGCACCTTCGACCGATTCTGCAAGATGGGTGTGGAGGAGAGCGGCGCGGGAGATTGGAGCGGCCGCTACGGAAAGAGGCACAAGATCCTCGGGGTGCTGCGCGACGCATTGCGCCAGAAGAGCGTCGGGATCGTCGAAGTCAACCCTGAGAAAGGACTGGTCCGTTACGGAAAGCCCGCGGGCCTGATCACATCCCTGATTCCGATGACGAATCCTGAATTGACGCCCATCGTCACGGCGATTTACGCGCTGAAAGCTCGGGATGTGGTCGTCTTCTCTCCGCACCCCAGAACCAGAAAGACGACGTTCGAGGTTGTCGAGAGCATGCGCCAAGGTCTGAAGTCGATCGGCGAACCCGAGGATTTTCTCCAGTGCATCACCGAGGTCAATATGACTATTGTGGAGGAGCTCATGAAGATGGGCGACCTTGTCATGGCGACGGGAGGGCTCGCGATGAGCAGGGCCGCCCATAGCTCCGGAAAGCCCGCCTACTGCTCGGGGGCCGGGAATGCGACGATGATCTTCGATGAAACAGCCGACGTTGAAGAAGCGGCACGGAACACGCGCATCAGCAAGACGTCCGACTTCGGTTCCGGCTGTTCTGCGGACGGCAACCTGGTCATCCACGGCTCCATCTACGAGAAGATGGTGGCGCAGCTCGTCAAGGAGGGTGGCTATCTCGCCAACGACGAGGAGCGGGAGAAACTGAAGAAGGCGATGTGGGACGACGAAGGACACCGGATTGTAGAGACGGTTGCGGTCGCTCCTCAGAAGCTCTGCAAGGCCGCCGGGTTCGAGATACCCGAGGACAGGAAGTTCGTCATGGTCGTAGGGGAGGGGATCGGCAAGGAGTTCCCCTTCTCCGGGGAGAAGCTCACGACGCTGCTTGCGCTCTACAGGTACGAGGGGGAGTTCGAGAATGCGCTGAAGATGATCGACGAGATCTACAAGGTCGGCGGGCGGGGACACTCCTGCGGTATTTACAGCTTCAACGAGGAGCACATCCACGCGCTGGCTCTCAGAGCGCCCGTCACCCGTATCATGGTCCGGCAGCCGCAGTCGAAGGCGAACGCGGGAAGCGCCAACAACGGAATGCCCATGACGTCGAGCATGGGGTGCGGCACCTGGGGCGGAAACCAGGTTTCGGAGAACATTGCACTGAAACACTACATGAACAGCACATGGGTTGCGAAGCCGATTTTGACGGATGCTCCCTCTGAAGAGGTGCTCTTCGGCGAGTTCTACGATCCTTCGAACACACGGGAGGGGTAGCTTCTTTCCACAGCGCGAACGCTTCGGAAAGCAGACCCGGCTCTTCGGATTCGTGAATGCACCGCATACTGTACAGCGAGGAGGAATTGTGCGATGAGGAAGTTCGGTATTGTGTGTCTTTCGGTCGTCTTGCTATTGGGGGTCGCGTGCGCGGGATTCGCAGCCTATCCGGAGAAGAATCTCCAGGGGCTCATCATGTGGGGAGCGGGGGGCGGCACGGATAATTTCGCCCGGGCCGTAACCCCGCTCGTCGAGAAACATCTGGGACAGACGGTCATTCTGCAGAACAGGACGGGAGCTTCCGGCGCGGTGGCGACCACGCTCGTGGTCAACTCTCCCGCCGACGGCTACACGCTGCTCTACGGAGCCGAGAACCCGGCGAACTACAGGGTGCTTGGGCTCTCTCCGCTGAGCTTCCACGACTTGCAGCCGATTACCATTGCCGTTGAGGGAGCGGTCGTGATTTGCGTCAACCCCGAGACTCCCTTTACCACGATGCAGGAACTTGTCGAAGGGGCAAAGGCGGAGAAAAAGATTCGTATGGCGACTTCCGGGGTCGGCGGTCTTCCCTATGTAGCGGGCGCGATGATGAAGAACATTCACGGAACGGACTTCAACTATATCCAGTTCGACGGCGACGGGCCCGGAGCGACAGCGGTCATGGGCGGCCATGCGGACGTCATGCCCCTTGCGCTCTCCACCTCGGTGGAGTACATCCGTGCCGGTCGTCTTCGCGGGCTTGCCGTGCTTACAACGAAGCGAGTTCCCCAGCTTCCTGATGTTCCTGCGATCACCGAGATCTACCCCGAGTACGAGCAGTACCTCCCCTGGGGGCCGTTCTACGGCGTATTCGTCAAGAAGGGAACGCCTGCAGATATCGTCGCGAGCTTGAGCGACGCTTTCGTCAAGGCGATGGAGGAGCCTCGTTTTGAAGAGTACGTGAAGAACTCCGGCGGATTCAAGAACGGCTCCACAGGCGAGGATGCGGTAAACTTCCTCGTCAAGTTCGAGTCTACCGCGAGCTGGCTGATCTACAATGCCGGAGGCGCAAAACACTCTCCGGCGGAGTTCGGCATTCCCGAGCCTCAGAAGTAGCACGATCTCTTTTTAAGCGGCGGAGGAAAACTATCCGGTCAGCGCACCTCCGCCGCGTTTCTGGAACCACTTTGTACAGCAATGGAAGGAAGTGAGTACCTCATGGACGATCCTAAAGGGAGCACAGCGGGAGCGGCTGTAGCGGCGAAAGATCTCTCCGTGTACGTGCCGGAAGCCAAAAGAAAACCGGGAGAGATTGGAATAACAGTCATCACGTTTCTCCTCGGCGCTTTCGGATACTACTTCGCGCTGGACATGACCAGCGGGGAGTACTCTTCTCCATCCGTCTTCCCGAAATTCGCGTCGACGCTGATCATGGCGTGTTCGGCGGTCAATTTCTGGAAAGCGGTCCGGCGGGAGCGCCCCGACGCTTCCGCTCCGTCCTTGGCGCAGTACCTTCTGCCCATGGACGTGCTTGTCGTGCTGTCGCTCCTGGTCATCTACTGCGTGGCGCTCCCGCATCTGCGGTTTATCGGCTCATCCTACGCATTCATGGTCGCGGGGATGGTCTACCTTCAGAGGGGGAAGCACATCGTCAGGGCGCTGCTGATATCGGCAGGTTCCCTGGCCGTGCTGGTGGCGGTCTTCCGCTACCTCTTCCTCGTCATTCTTCCCTAGCAAAGGGGCGACGGCAATGGAACAGAACCTCCAGTATTTTCTCATCCCCTTCTTGAACTGGGACATGATGCTCTTGATCTGGGTCGGCGTCTTTGCCGGGATTTGGGTTGGAGCAATTCCCGGTCTCTCCGTCACCATGGCGGCCTCCCTGCTTATCTCCTTCACCTTTTCCTGGGATCTGAACAACGCGCTCGCCTTGATCTGCGGTGTCTTTGTCGGCGGCGTGTACGGAGGCTCGATCACTGCGATCCTGCTGAACATTCCGGGGGCGCCTGCAGCCATAGCAACAGGTATAGAAGGATACCCCCTTGCCCAGCTTGGAGAGGCGGGGAAGGCGATCGGCTTATGCACCACGGTCTCGGTCTTTGCGAGTTTCGTCGGTATTCTCGTGCTTGCGGTGGCGGCCCCGGTGGTCGCAAACTTTTCGCTCAAGTTCTCCCCGAGGGACTTCTTCCTTCTCGCGGTGATGGGAGTACTCCTCATAGGCAGCATCGGCGGCGGAGATCCTATCAAAGGCATCACCGCAGGCGCTATTGGCGTTCTTTTGAGCATGGTCGGCATGGACCCCTCGACCGGTGAGCTGCGCTATACCTTCGGCAATATCTACCTGATGGCCGGAATCAGTTTCGTTACCGCGATGATCGGCCTTTTCGGCGTCTCCGAGGCGTTGACGCAGTTCAGGAACGCTGGGAAAGGTTCGCCGAAGCAGAACCTTGACAAGATCATTCCGAGCTGGGCGACCTTTATAAAATACTTGCCGCTCTCCATACGCTCTTCGCTGCTCGGCGTCTTCATCGGCGCGCTTCCTGGCACGGGCGGGGACGTCGCCGCGCTGCTCGCATACGACCAGGCGAAGCGCTCCGTGCGTCATCCGTCCCGGCCTTTCGGCACGGGAGCGTACGAGGGCATCGTGGCCCCGGAGACGGCGAACAAGGGCGCCATAGGCGGGGCGTTCATACCTATGCTGACCCTTGGAATTCCCGGAGATGCTGTGACCGCTATCATCATCGGCGCCCTCTATATCCACGGTCTCAAGCCGGGACCGATGCTCATGATCGAGACGCCGCATCTTTTCTGGATGATCGTGAGCTGTCTGAGTATAGCAAGCATAGCGCTGATGGTGCTCGGACTGGTGAGCGTGAAGCCCTTTTCGAAGATCATCGAGATCCCGAAATCGATTATCATGCCGGTGGTCATCATCCTCTCGGTGATCGGAACGTACGCGATTCAAAACAGCGTGGTGGATATCTTTTATATGATCGGATTCGGTATCATCGGTTATTTCATGCGTCTTTACGGGTACGCCACGGGGCCGATGGTGCTCGGATTGATTCTCGGGCCCATGCTCGACGCGAATTACCGGCGCGCGATGCAGGGGGCGGAAAACCAACTCCTTCCGTTCTTGGAGGGATTCTTTACAAGCCCGATCAGTCTGGTGCTGACGCTCTCGATCGTTTTTTTGCTCTTTTCGCAGACGAAGACATACAGGCGTTGGCGCGGTATCTCCTAATCAGGCGCCCTGTTTCCCGGAAGAACGTACGGAGCGAAGGTCTCGTCCCGATCTTTATTCAAACTGGTTGTTGAAATGCTGTGCACACTTATCACAAGGAGGAGTTATCAATGAAAAAAGTTGCTCTTGCGCTCACGCTTCTGCTGCTTGTAACAGGTTCCGCACTGGCCGCATACCCTGAGAAGAATCTTCAGGGGTACATCATGTGGGGCGCCGGCGGCGCCATGGACAACGTCACCCGCGCTATCGTCCCCATCGCCCAGGAGCATCTGGGAAAGACGATTATTCTGCAAAACCGGACCGGCGCGACCGGCGCCATCGCGACCACCTTCGTGGCGAACCAGCCTGCGGACGGGTACAGTATCCTCTTCGGCGCGGAGAATCCGAATCTCTACAAGGTAACCGGTCTCTCCCAGATCGACTACGATCAGTTCGACCCCGTCTTTCTGATGATGGCAAACGTCGGCGTGGTTCTCGTCGGGAAGGATTCCCCCTACACGACCTACAAGGAGCTTATCGAGGCCGCCGCTTCCGGGAAGACGATCACGATGGGCTCCACGGGACCGGGCGGGTTGCCATTCGTGGCCACGACGATGATCGAGAAGATTCACGATTTGAAGTTCAACAAGATGCAGTTCGACGGCGAAGGCCCCTGCATCACGGCGCTCATGGGCGGACATATCGACGCTGTGGCGGTTGGACTGCTTGCGGCGGCGAACTTCATCAAGTCCGATTCGGTGCGCGGGCTTGCCGTGATCTCCAAGGAGCGTATCGACAGCATTCCGGCAGTTCCCGCGATTACCGAGGCGTACGAAGAGTACGTACCCTACCTCCCGTGGGGAGCGTTTTTCGGCGCGTTTGTCCGCAAGGGAACTCCCGCAGAAGCCCTCGAAGCGCTTCAGTCAGCATTCCAGAAAGGGTATGAAGACCCGCGCTTCGATGAATTCGCGAAGAGTACCGGCGGCGTGAAACTCGGACTGACGGGTGAGAAGGCCCGCGAGTACATTCAGCAGAACAAGTCGGTCAGCGCGTGGCTTCTGCACGATGCAGGCGGAGCGAAGCACTCTCCGGAGGAATTCGGTATTCCCAGGCCGTAACGAGAGAAGGTGGAGCGCCCCGGCAAGGGGCGCTCCCTATGACGAATGCCGTCGTTCGAGAACGTTTTTTTACATTCGGAGGAGGAGAGTACGGATTATGCAGCCTCAATTTTCCCTGGCGCAGCTTACGGTGCTGAAGACGTCGCCTGCCGAGATCTCGCGGATTGCAGCGGATTGCGGATACGACTATGTGAGCATGCGGCAGATATATATGGGGCTCCCCGAGGAGCCCGATTACGATCTCTCGAAGAATAAAAAACTGATGGCGGAGACGAAGGCCGTCTTCGCAGATACGGGTATCAAGCTGCTTGACATCGAACTCGCGAGGATATTCGACGGCATGGACGTCAAAAAGTACGAACCCGCAATGACGACGGCTGTCGAGCTGGGGGGCAAGCATGTCCTGAGCAGCATCTGGACGCTCGACCGGGAGTACGCCATAGAGCGCTTCGCGGAGTTGTGCGATCTCGCCGCCCAGTACGGCCTGACCGTCGAGCTGGAGTATGTTCCCATCGCCGGGGTCAGGACGCTGGGCGGCGCAGTCGATGTGCTCCGGAAGGTCAACCGGAAGAACGCAGGACTGATGATCGACATCCATCACTTTCACAGGGCACAGGACAACCCGGCGGAACTTGCGAAGCTGCCGAAGGAGTGGTTCCGCTTTGCGCATCTCTGCGACGCGCCCGCGGAAATCCCCTCGGAACAGACGGAAATGGTACGGATTCTCAGGGAGGCCAGATCGTATGTGGGGGAGGGGGGGATCGACATCGCCCCGATTCTGAACGCGATGCCCGTAGTCCCCTACTCGATCGAGCTGCCGAACCTGGAGCGCGTGGCGGAGTCGGGGTACGCTGAGCATGCACGCCGCTGTCTGGAGTCGGCGAAAGCCTTCTGCGCCGGACATCTCAAGGGCCGTTCAGAGTAGGCCGGGAAAGGAGTTCGAGAATATGTTCAACGCGAAGGTGAACACGCGATTCTTCGGTCTTCTGGGCAACCCGGTGGGACAGAGCGCCGCGCCCTTTATGCATAACAGCGTCTACCAGAAACTGGGACTCGACATGCTCTACGTTCCACTTGAGCTGGAGATGGAGAGTCTTGAAACAGTGGTTCGCACCATGCAGCTCTTCAATTATGCGGGCACGGGCGTTACGATGCCCTTCAAGACACAGGTCCACAAGTACGTCGACGGACTGGCCGACTCCGCAAGGTACACCGAGGTGGTCAACACCATCGTCATAGAGAAAGACGGACGAAAGATCGGTCATAATACCGACGGAACGGGTTTTGTCGAGTCGCTTGAGAAACAGGCCGGGCTGAACATCCCGGATCACCAATATCTTCTCCTCGGCTCGGGGGGCGCCGCGACCGCGATCGCCTGCGCTCTCGCGATGAGAGGGGCGACGGCGATGCGTTCGATCTGCATCCGGCAGGACTACTCCTATGCGGAGACGCTCTACACAAGGGTGAACGCTCATTTCCCGGGCGTCTGCGAGATCGACGAGATGAACGACACAACGATTCGCAAGGGGCTGGAGGAGTTTGATGTCATCATCCACGCGACAAAAGTCGGGCTCTACCCGAAGACCGGCGACATCCTCTTCGATCCGGCGCTTCTGAGTTCGTCACATCTCGTGTGCGACGTGGTCTATGTCCCCATGGAGACAAAACTTCTCGTAGAGGCGGAGAAGCGAGGATGCCGCACTCTCTCCGGCCTGTGGATGAACGTCTACCAGGCGGCGGAGCAGATGCGTCTCTGGGCGGGTATTGAAGAGCCTCCTATTGACTTCATGTACCAGTGCGGTATTGAATATCTTCGAAGAGAAGGTAAACTGACAGCCTGAGCTTCCCACGAGAGTGGGAGCGGGGCGTTCTAGAGGGGGATGTCATGCAAGGGCATACAACAGACGAAAAAACGACCGTGACCGGAACCGGGGAGGAAAAGTCTGTCCGTTCAGTGGAACGGGCGTTTTCCATCCTGATGTGCTTCACTCTCGACGAGGACGAGCTGACGCTGATGGATATCGCACGGAAGATGCACCTTCCGACGACGACAGTCTCTCGAATGGTGAACACCCTAGTAGGTCTCGGCTTCCTCGAAAAAAGTCCCGGGAAGACCTACTCGCTCGGAGCGAATCTGTACTATTTGGGGGCTGTCGCACGGAACCATTTTAAACTGCAGAAGATAGTCTACCCATATATGAAGCAGGTTCGCGATACGACAAAGGAGGCGGTGTCGCTCTACGTTCTCGACGGGGATGCTCGGGTGTGCTACGAACATGTGGAGAGTCTTCTCAGCATGCGTTGCGTGGTCCGTGTCGGAGACCGTTTCCCTCTGTGGGCGGGAGCTTCGGGCAAGTGCCTCTTGGCGTACGCCGACCCTGAACTTGTGGACCGCGAACTCGCGAAGGCGAAGCCGATAACGCCGACCACGATAATATCGAGGGAGGCGTTCCTGGCCGACCTTGAGACGATCCGCAAAAAAGGACACGCAATCAGCTACGGGGAACGCGAGGAGGGAATTACCTCCATCGCCGTTCCTGTGTTCCACCCGAAAAACAAAGTGACAACCGTGTTCTCCGTCGCCGGTCCGTCGGTTCGCTTTACCGACGAAATTATCGAAGAGCTGCTTCCTGTGGTGAAGGCGATGACGGAGGAGATTTCAAGGAGCCTTTCCTACAGGTAACGAGTTCTTTGCTTCGTTGGGCTCCATCATAGAAAACGTTCAGTCGACTCGAACAACGAAAGGGAGATGGAAACAGGGCCATGAAGAGAATACTCATGCTTCACGGTGTGAATCATAATATGTTCGGAAAGCGCGATCCGGCGCAGTACGGAACGATAACGCTCGACGAGATCGACGAGAAGCTGCGCACGCTGGGCGCCGAGCTTGGCGTCGAGGTTGTCGGCTTTCAGACGAATTCCGAAGGCGCGATGTGCGAACGGATTCATCAGGCCTTTCAGGAGGGCATGGACGGCGTCATTATCAATGCGGGGGCATGGACGCACTACAGCTACGCGATTCGGGACGCCTTGGCGATCCTGACTGTTCCCGTGGCGGAGATACACATGTCGAATATCCACGCCAGGGAGGAATTCCGGCATCGTTCAGTCTTTGCGGAGGTCGTAAAGGGGCAGATCTGCGGTTTCGGCCTCGACAGCTATCTGTTGGGCCTGCGCGCGGTCGTCAGCGCGATAGGCGGCGCGTAGCAAACAACACTTCGAGAGGGAGTGGGAGGGGCGACTTCGCCCCTCCCACTCCCTCTTATTTGACTCGCTTCAGAAGTGAATCGAGAGCAACAGGCGAACAGCTGTTCCGGCGACAAGAGCGGAGAAAACCATGATCCCCATGGAGGCCGCCATTCTACGCCCGCCGAGCTCCTTCCAGAGAACGATGAAGGTGGCGATGCACGGGAAGGTCATCGACAGCGTCACTGTGGCGACGACAAGCTGTACCGGCGAGAGTCCGAGCGCGCCGAGCATCCCCATTGCCACGTCCTTTCGCAGGATACCGAGGAGAATGGGACCGGACGCCTCGGCCGGGAGACCGAGCAGGCCGTTGAAGACAGGGGCAAGAAGTCTCGAAAGAAATGCGGTAACGCCTGTCGAGTCGAGGAGACCAACGACGAGAATGCCTCCAAGGACAAGCGGCACAGCTTCGAGGAGAAATCCGCGGATTCGTATCCAGAGCTTCAGTCCAAGCGATTTGAACGACGGGATGCGGTAGGGTGGGATCTCCACGATAAGTTCCGGACTGAATCCGGGGAGAATGGAGTGCAACAGGCGCCCAAGTATGAGCCACGAAAGGATGAGCGTTGCATAGACGGCAAAAACCCACCGCATGCCGAGCCGTCCGACCGTTCCCAGTATCATCGCCTGAAGTCCGGCGCAGGGTATTGCGACCGAGATAAGGGTCGCGGCGATGAACCGCTCCCGGTCGGAGTCCAGCACCCTGGTGGCGAGGATACCCGGGACGTTGCAGCCAAGCCCGAGCAACGAGGGGACGATGGCGAAGCCGTGGAGGCCCATTCGGTGAAGAAGGGCGTCGAAGATGACGGCGAGGCGCGGGAGGTAACCGAAGTCCTCGAGGAGGCTGAGGACGAAGTAAAACGCTGCGACATACGGCAGGACCATCGCCAGGGGGACGTATAAACCGGTGGTGAGCAGGCCGAAGCTCTGCTCGAAGTCGATGTGCCCGTCGATGAGGCGGCCGACGACGATGTCATGGAAAAGCCCTTCCCCTCCCAGAAACAAGGAAAGACGCTCGGCTACAGGGAGCAGCCACGCTTCAAAGAGCGGGTCGAAAAATTCGTCGATGATTCCCTCTCCAAGGAAGCGAATGGAGGCAAAGCTCGCGACGATGACGAGAACTCCTATAATCAGTCCCCAAAAAGAGTCCACGGAAGCGTCCTCAAGCTTGTCGAGGAGCGTGTGGTGCCTGTGACTGACTCTCTGGACCTGTTCGATTATCTCACCGATGGCGCTCCAGCGCTCTTCCCTGCCGGGAACGCCGGTTTCGGAAGCGTACCCTCCGGGGAGCGCGATCCTGGCGGGACGGGCTTCCGGGAGACGGTCCAGCAGACGGCTGATTCCCTGTCCGGTCACTGCGACCGTAGGGACGACTGGAACGCCGAGCAGTCTTTCCAACGCCTCGGGATCGACGTCAATTCCCTTGTGGCGGGCTTCGTCGACCATATTGAGCGCGATGATAACCGGCAGGCGCCGCTCCATCGTCTGGAAGGCGAGAAAGAGGTTGCGTTCCAGGGCCGTCGCGTCGAGAACAAGCACGGCAACATCCGCTCCCTCGTTGACCATTCGTTCCGCTACTTCCTCGGCTTCGTTCGTAGGCGAGAGCGTGTACGCTCCGGGAACGTCGATTACACGCCACACATCGCCGCTCCGGCGAAGCCAGCCTTCCAGGAATCCAACGGTCGTGCCGGGGTAGTTTGACGAAACGGCGTGAACGCCTGTGATACGGGTGAAGAGGGCGCTCTTGCCGACGTTCGGGTTGCCGACGAGCAGAAGCTTTTTACTCTCGTTCCGCACTTCGTCCATGAGCGCGCTCTCTTTCTTTCACGGGAACAACCAGTACGTGTGACGAAATATTCCATCCGACGGCTATCTGTCGCCCGTCGAGAAGCAGTGTTACCGGTCCGTGAAAGGGCATCCCGGACACTTTTTCAACGATCTTGCCGACGCGAAGCCCAAGAGCTTCAAGCCGTGCGGCACAGCATGAAGATCCTGTCTCCGCTGCGTTGTGCAGCGGAGACAGGATCTTGACAATCCGGGCCAAAGAACCGTTCGGGAGGTCGCGCAACGAAAGCGTCGTGTTGCCGTCCTTCCTTTGCGGGCGTTTCAAGGAGCGGGCGACACGTTGGAGGAGGTTCACTCTTCTGACGACCCCCTTACATGCTCTGCGCCCGCAGTTGGCCGCAGGCAGCGTCGATGTCCGTTCCTTTTTCCTTGCGGATCTCGTTTTCGATGCCGAGTTTGGCAAGAATGGCTGCGAACTCCTTGATGCGCTCCGTCGTCGAACGCTGAAATCCCTGCTCCCCCGGCTGCAGGAGTGCGATCGGATTGTACGGTATCAGGTTCACGTAGACGCCGAGCCCCGAAAGAATGGCGGCCATTTCGTAGGCGTGCTCAGGCTCGTCGTTGACTTTTTGCAGCATGACGTATTCGATCGTGATCCGTTCCCCTGTCTTGTCTTTGTAGGCCTTCAGCGCGTCGATGAGCGAGCCCAGAGAGTGCTTCCTGTTCACCGGCATTATTTTGCTCCGCAGCACGTCGTTCGGCGCGTGGAGGGAGACGGAAAGACGCACCGGAATCGGGAAGTCCGCCAGTTCCAAAATGCCTGGAACGACGCCGGATGTCGAGATTGTGATGTGGCGCGCCCCCAGGTTGCGCATCTTTGACGAATTCAGAATCCGGATCGACTTGAACACTTCGGCGGAATTCAGGAAAGGTTCGCCCATCCCCATATAGACCACGTTATTGATGTTTTCTCCAATGCGTTTTTCCATCGCCAGGAACTGCCCGACGATCTCGCCGGCGCTGAGGTTGCGCGTGAAACCCGATTTTCCTGTGGCGCAGAAGGAGCAGTTCAGAGGACACCCCACCTGGCTGGAGATGCAGGCTGTCATATGCGAGCCGTGCGACAGCAGGACGGATTCGATCCGCTCTCCGTCGTAAAGCTGCCAGAGGAATTTTTTCGTGCCGTCCTTCGACGTATCCTCGCGGACGGCGATCGGGGGAAGGATCATCAGTTCGTAAACGAGCTTCTCCCGCAGATCCTTCGAGAGGTTGGTCATCTCGTGAACATTGAAGACTTTTTTGTCGTAGATCCACTGGCAGAGCTGGTCGGCTCTGTAGCGTGGAAGCTTCCACCTTGTGACGCTTGTCTCGATCCACTCTTCGTACGAGAGATCGAGGGCGTTAACGCTTTCGTTCATACCGCTGCCTCCTGAGGCGTTCAAGAACGCCGTTTCAATTCTAACACTGAATCATGTCATGGAAAGATGCTCTCTGTCAATGCCTGTTCCGCCGAATTCTCTAGGAAAACCCATGCAGGGTACGGAATCTCTCCGGATGCCGGCCGTTCATGCAAAGATATGTTCTCTCTCCCGATACTCGCGAAAAAACGTAATAAAACGTTCGGTCCATACTGGGTCGAACTGGCTCCCGGCGCACCGGTGAAGCTCTTTCAGCGCTTCTTCCGGGGAGAGGGGCGTTCTGTAGATCTTGTCTCCCGTCATGGCTTCATAGGCGTCGACGATCGCCATGAGGCGGCTTTCGAGCGGGATCGCCTCTCCTCCGTCTCCTGCGGGGTACCCTTTCCCGTTCCACCATCGGTGGTGCAGACGGATAGGCTCCGCCAGGTCGGCAAGTTCCGGAAAGAGCGAAGCGATACGCGCCCCTGTCTCCGGGTGGCGCTGGACGAGCAGGTATTCTTCGTCCGTCAACGGTCCCGGTTTTTCGGTAATCTCCGACGGGATCTCGGTAAACCCGATGTCGTGGTTTTTTGCGAGGAGAATGAGGAGCTCTTTTTCTCGGGAGCTATGTCCGGCTGCTCTCGGACGAACGCTTCCATGATCGCCTCGCACGCCGCCATGTGTCTCTTTCTGTCGTGAGACGCCTTCCGGAGGTCGTGTATTCTGGAAGAGAGATACTCCAGAATTTCTCGTTTGGAGTGCGGTTTTTCAAGCTGTTTGGATGCGTACATCTGCTTGTCGGCCTCACTTAAAAGAGCCTCGATATTCTGTATCCGGCCTGAGGTGGTTGCCGCCCCGCACGCTATGTTCAGCGGAAGCGAATCTTCGCCGCGCTTATACTTGTCGATCTCGGCCCGAATACGCCGGAGTACCTCTCCTGCTGTTTCTTCAGTAGATTCGGGAAGGAGCATCGCGAATTCGTCGCCTCCAATCCTGGCGACGATATCCGTTTTCCGGCCGGCATTCGCCAACGAGTGCGCCGCTGCGACGATAAGCTCGTCGCCGGCCTTGTGTCCGAGAGTATCGTTGATCATTTTGAGGCCGTTCACATCGCAGACCACAACGGTTACAGGATTGAACCGGCCGGAGTCGAAGCGGCGCATAGCGTCTTCGAAATACGTGCGGTTATACAGGCCGGTCAATTCATCGTGGAAGGAGCGAAACTCCAGCTCAGCAGTCTTGCTTCGCACTGTCTCCGCCATCGAGCTGAAGGCGATTCCGAGCTCCCGCAGTTCAAAGGGGGCCTCCTCCAGCAGCTCAGGGTCGAGAGAGTCATACTCTCCCTGTTCGGTTTTTATTACTCCTTCGAAGAGCAGGTTGAGCGAGCTGTCGACCTTCTTGTACAGCTTGCGAGAGATAGAGAGCATGAAAAAAAGGAGCACTGCTGAAACTGTAACGAAATAGACCATGTTGCCGATGAATGGAGCAATGAATTCACCGTAATCCATTTGAGCTACAAGGAAAAAGTTCGTTTTTTCCAGTTTCTTGCCCTTGGCGAGATATCTTTTGCCCGAAGCGTCGCGGTAGCTCACCGAATATCCGTCGGATGAGAGGAGAGCCGCGAGCGTCTCGTTGGGAAAACTGCTTTCTCCCGTTCCCTGCAAAGATCTGCCCTTGGAATTCAGGAGGAGAAACTGACCTGTCGCTCCGAAGTGTGTTGACAGTATGGTATTCAAAAGGGTGTCGAAACGTATGGCGCCGAAAACAAGTCCCTGGAAGCCGTCGTCTCCCACAAGCGGAGCCGAGAAAATAACGACGGGCATGCCCGATGTTCGGCCGATGAGAATGTCGGAGATATGAGGCTTCCCTTTGACGGCGTCCTTATAATAGTCGCGGTCGGAAACATCGGTTTCGGGGCGGGGGTTGAAGCCTGTAGTGCTGTTGACAACGCCCCTTCCTTCCGTGTTGACATAGACGATGGAATCAAAGTTCGTATTTGTACGAACAAAACTTTGAAAATCTTCGAACATATCGTCGTATGCTTTTGTCTGGACGGACGGAAGGCTTGCGATGGAGGCGATGTTATTCTGGTGTATGGCGAACCATCGCTGGAGCGCCACAGACTGCATATCCAGCGCGTACGCGATATCCCGCTCAACAGTCCTCGAGGCCTTGTAGAGATCGTACACTCCTATGAGCACCGGAAAGATGATCATTGCAACTGCAAGAAGAAGCGTATAAAAGTGGAGCACGCCGCGAATACTTCGTAAATTAGCGGGCACTTGCATGTACCTCCCGTCTTCTTTTTCTATTCAAATAATACCATAGGGTGCTGTATACCGCAGCCTTCGATGTTTCTATTGAAAAGAATGATAAGAAATATGGACAGAAAACTCCTGAAGGGTACACTTAAAAAGAACGTATGAATCGTATATTCTATTTTTGAGGAGGATGTGCCATGAAAAGAATAATTCTATGCGTGGTGGCGGCTGCTCTGTTCCTTTCCGGTGGTCTTACGCTTCCGGCTATGGTCTCTTCGGCGGCGGCTTCGGAGATCGTGCTCACCTCAGTAGGACAGAGTCCTGATGCGACAATGATTCGCGTGGTGCTTCGGAAGATGAAGATCAACGCGGAAAACCAGCCCCTGCTCAGACCTGAAGGCCTTGCCGGCGAGAAAATTCTCGTCGCCGTTGTCGGAGGAAGCTCCAAGGGGCTCGGCGCGGCGGGCATCGACAAGGATCAGGAGATTGAGCGAGTGACGGGACTCTTTCAGGCAGCGAAGCAGAAAGGAATGAAGCTCCTCATAATGCACATCGGCGGCGAAGGGAGAAGAGGGACGCTCTCCGACGCTTTTATCGAAGCTGCCGCTCCTCACGCCGACAGGCTTATTGTGGTCGACGGCGGAAACAACGACAAGATTTTCGATCGTTTGGTCGAGGGAAAGAATGTCAAAATTCTCACCGCGCCCAATGTGAACGGCACGGCGGAGCCTCTCAAGGCAACCCTCTCGGAGTGGGGGGTATCCGCCCAATAGGCGGGAGGCCCTGTCATGGAGTGGTTCTGGCCTGAAGGATTCTATACGATCGTGATGGTGGGGAGCTTTGTTCTCGGCGCGTTTGCGCTGAAGCTCCCCATAGCGATCGCACTCTCCGGCGCGGCGGTCGTCGGCGCTCTCGCCGGCGGCGAATGGTTCCCTCTCCGCCATTTCGTGGAGGGTATGTTCGGTTATCTGGATACGATTCTTATCATCGCCTCCGCGATGATCTTCATGAAATCAGTGCAGAAGACGGGGTTGCTGGAGAGCCTCGCGGCGTGGGTAATCCGCAGATTCCGCCGCAAGCCGCTTCTCCTCAGCGTCGGGTTGATCTTCATCATCATGGCGCCCGGTATGATCACCGGTTCGTCGACCGCGGCCGTTCTCACCACGGGAGCCCTTGTCGCTCCCGTTCTGATAAAACTCGGCGTTCCGGCCGTCAAGACTGCCGCGGCGATCGCAATGGGCGCTATCTACGGTATGATCGCACCGCCTATCAACATCCCGGCGATGATCATCGGCGGAGGCATCGACATGCCGTACGTTGGTTTTGCCCTGCCTCTTCTCGTCTGCACAATTCCCCTGGCAATCTTTTCGGCGCTGCTCCTCGTCTACCCCTCCCTGAAAAGCGGCGCCGGCGATGAGGATGAACTGGAAAACGAGCTGCGGCGGATGGAAGAGACGCCTCTCTCGGCGCGTCTTTTGCTTCCGGTAGTTCTCCTGGCGGTGCTGATGACCGGCGAACAGCTTCTTCCCTCTGTCTGGCCCGCGCTCGGAATGCCGGTGAACTTCTTGCTGGCGTCTTTTTCGGGATTGATCACCGGGAGAAGGTTCAATTTTCTCGATGCGTCGACCGAGGCGCTGAATGAGGCGATACCGGTTCTCGGCATCCTTATGGGGGTCGGCATGTTCATCCAGATCATGACGCTGATCGGCGTCCAAGGATTCCTCGTCGTCTCCGTGCTCGCCCTTCCGGCGTGGCTTATGTACCTTGGGATGGCGACGTCGATCCCGCTCTTCGGGGCCGTCTCGGCGTTCGGCGCCGCGTCGGTGCTCGGCGTTCCCTTCCTGCTGGCGCTTCTGGGAAGGAACGAAATAATGGTTGGATCGGCGCTCAGTCTCCTCGCAGGCCTGGGCGATCTCATGCCTCCCACTGCGCTTGCAGGTATTTTCGCAGCCCAGGTTGTCGGGGAGGAGAACTATTTCAAGGTGCTTCGCTACTGCCTGATCCCGGCATTGGTAACGGCGTTGTGGGCGGTGTTCGTCATCCTCAACGCGAACACGATCATGGGCTTTCTGCCGTAAGGAGGAGAAAACTATGACTCTGATCTATCGTGCAATCGTTCTTTTTGTCCTCCTCCTGACAGTGCGCTGCCAGTTCAGAGAGAAGGATTTCTGGAAGCAGGCGACGGCTGCTCTGGTTGTTGTCCCTCTGGTATTGCGTCTCTTGATGATCAAGTAGGGGAGGGTGAAGACAATGAAATTGAAAGGTACTCCGTTGACAGCCGTTCTTCTCCTTCTTGCCGCGTTCGCGGTCGCAGCGCTTGCCGGACTGAACTTCAAGGCGATGTGGGCGGAAGATGATTTTGTTCCGGCGCAGGGCTTCGAGAAGAAAATGCTCTCCGCCTGGTTTGAAGGGCTGGCGGGAACTCCCGCGGATACTCCTGTGTACATTCAGAAGGGAACGGAGCCTGGCGGCGTTGTGCTTATCCTGGGCGGAACCCATCCGACGGAGCCTGCCTCCATGGTCACCGCCACGCTCTTCCTTGAGCGGGCGCAGGTGACTAAAGGAAGCCTTATCGTCATCCCTCAGGCGAATCTGCTGGGGTTTACGCACAACTCTCCCCAGGAAGCGCATCCGCAGAGTATCTCATTTACAACAGCGGACGGCGGCAAGAGAACGTTCCGTTTCGGCTCAAGGCTCACCAATACGATCTACGAATGGCCCTCGCCGGACATTTATATTCACCCGGCTTCGGGGCAGCAGCTTCCGGGGAAAGAACGGGGTAATCTTAACCGGTGCTACCCGGGAGTTCCGGACGGCTCTATCACCGAACAGGTCGCGTACGCGCTCACGGAGCTTGTTCGCAGGGAGCGCGTCGATCTCGCGTTCGATCTCCATGAGGCCTCCCCGGAGTACCCCGTCGTGAACGCCATCGTCGCGCACGAGCGCAGTATGGAGCTTGCCGCCATGACGACGATGGATCTGGAAGCCGCGGGTATTATGATGCGCCTTGAACCCTCGCCGAAGAACCTCCGGGGGCTGACGCACAGGGAGTGGGGAAATTTCACCGAGACGATGCCCGTGCTTATGGAGACAGGAAATCCCGTCCAAGGCCGCCTTCGCGGCAGAACGGACGAGAGGCTGGCGCTCACGGGCGCGGACAAGGCGTACGTGAAGGCCGCCGCTCTTGGCCGCCTCTATATCCCGTACGAGGGCGATCAAAAGATCGAATACCGGGTTGGACGGCATGCGACGGCTATTATGTCTTTCCTCCTCAATCTCGATCTGCTCAACGAAGAGAGAGGGGTGCTCCTGGAGAACATCCCGACATTTGAAGAGCTCCAGGAGAACGGGGTCGGCGCGTATCTTGCTCCTCTGAAATTGTAGTTGTTGCGGCGCGAATCCTGCTTTTCGTTTTTTATTATATAATAGGTAAGAATCAGGACGATACACGAGTTCAGAGGTGTGTTTCGCTTCAAAAGTTCCACTGAAAGAAACATGCCTCCGGAGCACGGCAATAATATATCTTTTCAGGAGGTGTTGTATTGTGAGAAAGAGTTTTGTCGCGTTGTTCCTTATGATTTTTGTTTTAGCGGGAAGCGCCGGTGCGGCCGACTTCGAAGTGAAGGAGGTTCTCGCCGGGGAGGGAATGGTCTCCTCCGCGCATGAACTCGCTTCGCAGGCCGGAGTGGAGATTCTGCAGAAGGGCGGCAACGCCATCGACGCCGCCGTGGCGACGATGCTTGCCTTGAACGTGGTCGAATCCAATGCCTCCGGTATCGGCGGCGGCGGATTTATGACCATCCGCTTCGCCAAGACCGGAGAGGTCGTCGAACTCGACTACCGCGAGGTAGCTCCGAACTCGGCAACAAAGGACATGTACGCTTCCGAAGCATCGAAGCAGGCGAAAGAGTCCGTCCTTGGCGGAAAAGCGGTCGGCGTTCCCGGAATCGTCATGGGTATTTTCACCGCGCTGGAAAAATACGGCACCATGTCGTTCTCGGAAGTTGCCGAGCCCGCGCTTCGTCTTGCAGAGGAAGGGTTTGAGGTCCATCCGATGCAGAACGGGATCATCACCGACGAGTTCGAGAAGCTCGCGAAGTACAGCCCCGAGTGCGCGTTCCTTCCGGGCGGCCTTCCGGCGGAAGCGGGAACGGTTCTCAAGCAGCCTGAGCTGGCAAAAGCATTCCGTCTGCTTGCCGCGGAAGGCCCCGCCGCTTTCTATTACGGCCCTATCGGCGAAGCTGTTGTCGCTGCGGTGAACAAGGCCGGCGGAGACATGTCCATGAAGGACCTGAACGATTATAAGATGATCATCCAGGAACCTGTTATGGATACGTACCGCGGATACTCCATCTACTCCACGCCTCCGGCATCCAGCGGCGGAACGCACATCGTCCAGCTTCTCAACATTATGGAGAATTTCCCGGTAGCTCAGTGGAAGCACAACTCTCCCGAATATCTTCACTACCTTGCCGAGGCGATGAAGATGGTCTTCGCAGACCGCCAGAGATACATGGCGGACACTGCGTTCGTGGACGTTCCTCTTGCAGGCC
Source organism: Synergistaceae bacterium (assembly GCA_018436785.1). Lineage (GTDB taxonomy): Bacteria > Synergistota > Synergistia > Synergistales > Aminobacteriaceae > JAAYLU01. Next base: position 29,905 of record JAHDKR010000225.1, read on the forward strand.
TCGCGAGCAAGGAGTACGCGAAGCAGCTCGCTGAGAAAATTACCCGCTACAACGTGATGCAGGAAGTTCTTCCCGGAGATCCGTGGCAGTTCGACGGAGGCAAGAAGACCGCCTACATCGGCCACGACGGGAACAAGCACATCTCCACGAGTTCCTTCTCCGTTGTCGATAGTGACGGGAACATCGTCGCCTCCACGAATACCGTGAACTACTTCTTCGGTTCCGGCGTGATCGTCCCTGAGTACGGTTTCGTTCTGAACAACGAGATGGACGATTTCGCTCAGGATCCGGCGAGCGTCAACGCGCCCGAACCCGGCAAGCGTCCCCTTTCTTCGATGTCGCCGACGATCGTTCTCGACCCCGAGGGCAGACCCTTCATGTCCCTCGGTTCCGCGGGAGCCATGAGAATCATCACCGCTATGAGCCAGATCATCATGAACGTTGTCGACTTCGGAATGACCATGGACGAGGCAATCGAGCAGCCGAGGATTTTCAACGTTGCGAGTAGTGGCAAAGCGGGCAAACTCCTCGTTGAAGGCGGCATCGATCCGGCGACGGTTATGTACCTCCAGTTCCGCGGCCATAACATTGACGAGCGCGCTCGCGGCGGCTACTTCGGCACCGCGCAGGGCATTCTCATCAACTACGCCAAGGGGATGCACCAGCACGGCAGGATCAACGGAGGCGCCGACAGCAGACGTCTCGGCGTTCCCGTCGGTTTCTAAAAATCTGTTTTACCGTTATACTACAGGCGGGACCGGGGTATCCGGTTCCGCTTTTTTGATTGTGAAGACGCATCCGATTCCCTGATATTCGGCTTGCAGGGCTCGGTCCTCCTGATGCGTCGTTACCGGAAGGCAGGGGAGTGTACATGGAAAGAGTACCAAAGGTCGCAGTGATAGGAAGCGCGAATATGGATCTTGTGACACAAACTCCGCGTATGCCGAAGGTCGGCGAGACGCTGGAAGCTCGGCGTTTCCACACCGGGTTCGGAGGCAAGGGCGCCAACCAGGCCGTAGCGCTCTCCCGTTTGGGCGCAGACGTCATGATGGTGGCCAGAATCGGGGACGACATGTTCGGAGCGGAGATGAAACGCAACTTCGAGGAGAACGGCGTCGACGCCCGTTTCGTGGAGCCGGTTCCCGGGTGTTCTACCGGCGTTGCTGCAATTTCCGTGGATGACGAAGGGAACAACTGCATCATGATCGTGAAGGGAGCGAACGGAACCCTCTCTCCTGACGATGTCGCCGGTGCGGGCGAGTCGCTCAAACGGAGCGATATGCTCCTTCTGCAACTCGAGATTTCCTTGGATACGGTCTACGCCGCGATTGACTTCGGCGCGAAGAACGGCGTCCCCGTCTTTTTAAATCCGGCCCCCGGAATGCCGCTCAAGAGAGAGTATCTCCGGATGGTCGATTTCCTTGCGCCGAACGAAACAGAGCTCGAGATTATTACCGGGATGCCTGTCGCATCGACCGGAGATGTGCTGGCTGCCGCACGGAGCCTTGTGAACGAGGGCGTTCCGAAGGTGCTCGTAACGCTTGGCGCGAAGGGATCGCTTTTGGTTGATTCGAAGGAGCATCTCTTCGTCGACCCCTTCCCTGTAAAGCCTGTTGATACCACAGGAGCGGGAGACGCATTCATCGGCGCTTTCATCGTAGAGTATCTTGGCTCGAAGGATATTAAAGGTGCGATGAAGATGGCCAATCGTTACGCAGCGCTCTCGACGACGCGCGAAGGAACGCAGAAATCCTTCCTTCACCGAGCCGAGTTCGATACGTTGCTTGAGGAGAGAAAGGCATGAAATCCCGCGAAATTGCCAAGTACATCGATCACACCCTCTTGAAGCCGGAAGCCTCGGAAGAGGCGGTTCGCAAACTCTGCGCCGAGGCGCGGGATTTCGGCTTTGCCTCGGTCTGCGTCAACGGGGGGTTCACCGAACTGGTCGCCCGCGAGCTGAAGGGAAGCGACGTGAAGACCTGCGTTGTGATCGGATTCCCGCTGGGAGCAGGAACATCGGCAGCGAAAGCTTTTGAAGCGGCCGATGCGGTTTCTCGCGGAGCCGAGGAGATCGATATGGTGATCTCAGTAGGACGACTGCGTTCCGGGGAAACGGCCTCCGTACGTGAGGACATCCGCGCCGTGGTACAGGCCGCCGAAGGCGCGCTCGTCAAGGTCATTATCGAAACCTGCCTGCTCACAGACGAGCAGAAGGAGCTTGCCTGCCGCTTGGCGGAGGAGGCGGGAGCGCACTTCGTGAAGACCTCGACCGGTTTTTCCACGGGCGGAGCGACGGCCGAGGATGTTGCCCTGATGCGCCGCGTCGTTGGCGACCGGCTTGGAGTAAAGGCTTCCGGAGGCATCCGGAAGCGAGAGGACGCTGAAAGGATGATCGCGGCGGGGGCGTCTCGGATCGGCGCTTCCGCTTCCGTCGCCATCTGCGCAGGCTAATACGGTCCCCGTGAGGTCCCCGTCTCCATTCGGCGGGAGCGGGGACTTTGCGTTCCGCTTCTTTCGGCGCGAGGTGTACAATATACTTCATGAACAGCATTCATTCGATTCCCATCCGAATACTCGTTACCGGGAGCCGGGGAAAAAGCTCCCTCGTCCGCCTTCTTTCGGCTGCTTTGGTCTCCTTCGGTCTCAACGTCCGCGGACGGATCACAGGGGTTCTCCCAAGAGAACTTCTGCCCGGCGACGGGATCTTATCTCCTCTGAAGGAAACTCTTCTGCTTCGTTCCGGCCCGGCGAGCGTCGAGGAGATGCGCTGGTGGCTTTCAACCCTTCCTAGGGGAACGGACGCCGTCGTGATGGAGAACAGCGCGGTCGCCCCGGAATTGCAGGCCCTTGCCTTCCGGTGGCTTCAACCGTGCTGCACCGTGCTCACAAATGTTCGTCCCGACCACGAGGAGGTTTGGGGAAGAGGCGAAGAGAACGCCGCGTCTGCGCTCTGTTCAGGAATAGGCGATCCCGGGGGTATGACCTGTCCGGAGCATCCTGTCGTTCTTCCCCGTTCTGTCGCCGAAAAACAGTGTGTGCAGCGCCTGCTCTCAGCACAACATTGCCGCCTTCTTCCCTGCGGCGAAGGAAACGCTTTCAAAGAAACGCACCTCGCCCTTGTCCAAGAGGTCTGCCGTCTCTTCGGCTTCGACGAGCGGCAAAGCCGGGCCGCCGCCGCGGCGCTGCCTCCGGATGTGGCTGATTTCGCCTTTTTCCGCGAGGGAGACGGGGTGCTTGCGGCAGCTTTTTCTGCAAACGACACCGAATCAACTGAGCAGCTTTTTGTATCCACCGGATGGAGCAGAGAGGAGACCACTCTTCTTTTCAATGCAAGAAAGGATAGGGTGAGGCGTTTCAGGTCATTTCTTCCATGGATTCGTTCCTTCCCGTGGAAGAAAGTCTGCGTTACCGGCGGCCGACCTCTCTTTTTATCATCCCCTGCCGTGTATTCGCCGCTCCTTGACGCCCCGTCCCTTGCGGGTTTTATCCGTTCAACGGGCAGGGTCTTCGGGTGCGGCAACGTGGCGGGGACTCCCCTTGAGTATCTGGAGTCGAAATTTCTGCAATTTCGTGAAAGGCAGGATGGCGTATCGTGACGGAACACAGTCTGCTTCTGGTCGGACTGGGGATCTGCCTGGGCTTGTTCTTTTTCCACCGCACAGGGTACTCCCCGGGGGGCATCATTACGCCCGGTTTTCTCGCCCTTGAACTCGGCTCGCCGGAAAGAGTCGCTGCAGCATTTGTCATCGGAGGATGTGTTGCGGCCCTCCTCTCGCTCGTCGTACGTGTAACCGGAGCGTATGGCCGTCAGCGAACGGGGATCGCCCTGCTGCTTGCGCTTGCCTTCAGATTGTTCGCCGGGGGGGGGACGACGCTCTCGTATCTGTGGATAGGATGGGTCGTTCCCGGGCTGATAGGCGCCGATATGCAACGGCAGGGAGCGATTCCGACCATCGGCGCTGCGCTTTCCACGGCGTTCGCCTCCGCGATGGCTGCCCGTTTGCTGATTTCCGCCGGAGCGCTCTTATGAACGGATTGAGCGCGCGGTCCCGCGCCTTTGCTCGTCGGGCACGATGGGGATTACTCATACCGGCGTGCGTGCTCGCCTTTCTCTGGTTTTTCCAAGGCGTTTCGTTTCTTTCGGAGGAGGAAGAGGCTTTGTGGCGGAAGGTGCGAGCCGCGCAGACGAGCCTTGCAGCGTGGCGCGATGCGTCGCCGCTCCCTGCCCTGTACCCGGAATATGACTTCAGCAAAACAGATCCGTGGAGAAGCGGTTTCATCGGTATCGAATGGAGCCCGGTGACGACGACTCTTGGACCGATAGAAGCGAAGCGGACAGCTGCGAATCCTCTCTGGAGCGTCTACGCTTTGCGGGAATTCCGGAAGTTTGGGCTCAAAGAAGGAGAGACTATCGCCATGATCTCCTCGTCCTCTTTCCCCGGCCTGGTGTATTCGCTTCTTGCCGCTGCCGAGCATCTTGGTCTTCGCGTCCTATGGATCCACTCGCTTGGCGCCTCCACTTGGGGCGCGAACATTCCGGAAATGTCCTGGCCGAAGATAGGAGAACTCCTTAGAAATGGAGGCTTCCTCTCACGAAAGCCTGATTGGTATACTTTGGGCGGAGGGAATGAATCCGGCGGCGGTATGTCGCCCGAAGGAAGAAAGGCGCTTCTTGCCGCAGCGCTGCACGACGGTGTTCCGATGCTCGAAGCCGCAACGCTTCAGGAGATGATCGAGCTGAAAACCAAGCATATTTTTTCCGTGAAA
>JAHDKR010000137.1 GCA_018436785.1 Synergistaceae bacterium
CTGTCTGTTTCTGCACGCCCCCCTGACGAGCTGCTGGTCGCATGCGGGGATACGAAAGTTTGCAGTCGGGCCGCCGACGTCGTGGATGTACCCCTTGAAGTCGGGCAGCTCGGTCAGAATCCGCGCCTCCCGGAGCAGGGAGTCGTGGCTGCGGCTCTGGATGATCCGCCCCTGGTGGTAGTGGATGGCGCAGAAGGAACAGCTTCCGAAGCAGCCTCGATGGCTGGTCAGGCTGAAGCGCACCTCGGCGATCGCGGGAACGCCCCCCGCCGCTTCGTACATCGGGTGGTAGGTCCGTGTGTACGGAAGCGCGTAGACAGCGTCCATCTCCTCCGTCGAAAGCGGCGGCGAGGGAGGGTTCTGTACTATAAACGACGCGCCGTGACGCTGCACCACAGTCTTGCCGTGGAACGCGTCCTGCTCGGCGTCCTGCATGCGGAAGCCCTCGGCGAAACGTTTCTTGTCGGAGAGAACATCTTCGTAGGAGGGGATCTCCACGAACTTGCCGCGGATTTCAGGGAACTCGTTCGTCCTGTAGACGGTTCCGCGAAGATCCTGGAGCCGTCCGACAGGGACGCCCCTGGAGAGCAGGTCGGCGATCTGTCGTATCTGAAGCTCCCCCATCCCGTAGACCAGCAGATCCGCCTGGCTGTCGAAGAGAATAGAACGCCGCACCTCGTCGGACCAGTAGTCGTAATGGGCGAACCGCCGAAGGCTCGCCTCTACGCCGCCGATAATCACAGGAAGGTCTTTCCAGCACTCCTTCACCCTGCTGCAGTAGGCGATCGTCGCCCTGTCCGGGCGCATCCCCGCCTGACCGCCGGGAGAGTAGCTGTCGGTACTCCGGCTCTTCTTCGAGGCCGTCAGTTTGTTGAGCATCGAGTCAAGATTGCCTGCGGAGACGAGCGCCGCATAGCGCGGTCTCCCCATGGAGAGGAACGCGTCCCGGGAGCGCCAGTCGGGCTGCGCCAGAATGCCCACGCGAAAACCCGCGGCCTCCAGCACGCGGGCGATCACCGCAGTACCGAAGGCCGGATGGTCGACATAGGCGTCGCCGCTGACGAAGAGGAAATCCAGCTCGGCCCAGCCGCGTTCCTCCCTCTCCCCCCTGTTCACGGGGAAGAAGCGCGTCCCGGCAACAGGGGGAACCTTCATCGGGGGAAAAGCGTTCACTTCAGCATACCAACATGAATCGTCCTGACCTTGTAGCTTTCGTAGTGGATACGGATGCCGCTGTTCGCGTCGAGACGATAGACTTCGCTCCCCTTGTCGAGGACGTTCGGAAGCCCCAGAATCGAGAGGACGGCCAAGCGGTCGCTCCCAACGGCGAATCCGCCGTCGAGAGAGTGTTTCGAGGAGGAGAGCGTGAGCGATTTGACTTCCGACGCACCCCCCCGCTCCTGCAACACCGCGGTCACGCCGTTGAAGGTCAGCGTGAGTTCGTCCGCCGCGACGCCCGAGCGAGTGACCTTCCTCGAGGCGGTTTTCAGCGGTTTACCGAGCGCGCCTTCAAGCGCTTCCTTTGTGGAACCGAAAGTATGCAGCGCACGGTCCAGAACTGTCGGCGACAGGGTATTCTCGCGGGGGTTGAAGACAGTGATGAACTTGCCGAAAATCCACCCCTCCTTGCCTCCGCCGTGGCGAATCTTGTACCAGGGCCATGAATGCGGGTTGCTCATCGTATTCGCGGCCACCGAGTACTGTTTCTTCGAACGGTCGTTGGGCAGCGCCACACGGAGCATTCCCTGCGAATCCGGCCCGGAAATCACGGAAAGCCCGCGCCCCCGGACGATTTTTGCTGTCTTGCCGTCGTCCGCGACAAGCTCGACGTTGACCAGGGCGACGACTTCCGCCCCCTCGTCGCTCGTCCACGACTCCAGTACCTCGACCTCGTTGCCCGTGGTCACCTTCCCCACGACGGGGCTGCTCACCGTGTGCGAGCCGCGAAGGTTCACACCGGAGCCGATGACTACCCCCTTCGTCGGACGGGAGATTTCGAGGGCATCCGCCTGCACGGGGGGAGACAAGGGCAGTGCGGGAGTCACATCGGCGGGCGCCCCTCCGGGCGTCGCCAACGGCGGCAGATCAGGATCGCGGTTCTCCTGCGCCACAGGCGTCGGGTCAGCCGCGGGCTTTTCACGCACGTCGTTCTCCCAGGGAATCTGCTCCGCCTGCTGAAGGAACCAGTAAACGCCTCCGCCGAGCGCCGCCACGAACATAAAAAAGAGGAGAAGCAGGAAAATGCCGCCCTTCCTGTCTCTTCTGCCTCGGCGATCCTGAATGGCTGCGTTGAACTCACGAAAACTTGTGCCTGCCCTGTCGGCGTTGGAACGAGGCTGCTCGTACGCAAACGCCCCCTCGACCTCCCTCTCGTTTCCGCCCGGTCCACACGCTACGGAGACGACGCCATCATCTTCACCATCGTCTTCGTACTCCGTTTCTTTGCGCTGTGCACCGGGAACCTGGCGTACAGAGGCGTATTCAGGGACGAACGAGCCGCATCCGGGGCAGAAGCGAAAGCTGTTCTCCACTCTGCTCCCGCATTCCGGACAAAGGCGGTCGCCGCCCCGTTCTTCTTTTCCGGGAATCCCGGAGTTGTCCATATTCTTCATGTACAGGAAACCTCCTCTCGAATCCACGGAAAAACGCCTTTACAGAGTATACCGTGTACCATTTCTATTCTATCATTTCCCAGGACTGCGTTTCCTCCGTCAAATACCGGAACATGGAGGCTGAAAAACTCAGTCGGCCTGCCCCTTCTGCTGCATTTTCGCCCACGAGTCCTTCAGCGCGACCGTTCTGTTGAACACCGGCCGCTCAGGCGTCGAGTCAGCGTCCGCGCAGAAGTACCCCTGGCGGAGGAACTGGAAGCGGTCAAGCGGCTTCGCCGCTGCGAGCGCCGGTTCGACAAAGCAGTTCTCAAGCACCGTCAGCGACTCCGGATTCAGGTAGTCGTTGTAGCTCTTCCCCTCCTCCATCTCGCTCATATCGCGCAGCGTGAAGAGGTTCTCGTAGAGTCGCACCTGCGCCTTCACCGCGTGCGGAACGGAGACCCAGTGCAGCGTCCCCTTCACGCGGCGGCCGTCCGGCGCTTCGCCCCCCCTGGTAAGCGGGTCGTACTCGCAGCGCAGCTCGACGATCTCTCCGTCATCGTTCCGCACGACCTCCTTGCACGTGATGAAGTACGCGTGCTTCAGCCGGACTTCGCTCCCCGGAGACAGGCGGAAAAACTTCTTCGGCGGGTTCTCCATGAAATCCTCCCGCTCGATGTAGAGCTCCCTGGAAAAGGGAATCTGCCTCGTCCCGGCGTTCGGATCCTCCGGATTGTTCTCGGCGTCGAGCATCTCGACCTGCCCCTCGGGGTAGTTCTCCACGACCACCTTCAGCGGATCGAGCACCGCCATCGCCCGCAGCGACGTCGCGTTCAGCTCCTCCCTGATGATGAACTGAAGGAATTCGATATCCACCATGCTGTTCGACTTCGACACGCCGATCTCCGCGCAGAAACGCCGGAGCGCCGACGGAGTGTACCCCCTTCTCCGGATGCCGCTGATCGTGGGCATCCGCGGATCGTCCCAGCCGGAGACGATCTTCCGGTTCACCAGTTCCAGCAGAAGGCGCTTGCTCATCACGGTGTACGTCAGATTCAACCGGGCGAACTCGAACTGGCGGGGCGTGCACGGAACCGAGACGTTGTCCAGGAACCACTCGTACAGCGGACGATGGTCCTCGAACTCCAGCGTGCAGATCGAGTGGGTAATTCCCTCGATGGCGTCCTCGTAGCCGTGGGCGAAGTCGTACATCGGGTAGATGCACCACGCGTCCCCGGTGCGGAAGTGATGTCTGTGCAGAATCCGGTAGAGCACCGGATCGCGCATGTTGATGTTCGGGTGGTTCATGTCGATTTTCGCACGGAGAACGCACGTTCCGTCCTCAAGCACGCCGTCCTTCATCTGCTGGAAGAGCGCGAGGTTCTCCTCGACGGAACGGTTCCTGTAGGGGGACTCGACGCCGGGGGCCGTCAGCGTGCCCCGCGTCTCCCGGATCTCGTCGGGCGTCTGATGGTCCACGTAGGCCTTCCCCGCGTGAATCAGTTCCAGCGCCCACTCGTAGAACTGCTGAAAGTAGTCCGACGCGAAGCGGAGCGTGTGCCAGCGGAACCCGAGCCACTGGACGTCGCGCATGATGGACTCGACGTACTCCGTCTCCTCCTTGGCCGGATTCGTGTCGTCGAAACGCAGGTTGCACTTGCCGCCGAACTGCTCGGCCAGCCCGAAGTTCAGACAGATCGACTTCGCGTGCCCGATGTGCAGGTAGCCGTTGGGCTCCGGTGGAAAGCGGGTGTGCACTTCCTTGACGACGCCGTTCTTCAGATCGTCCATGATGATCTGTTCGATGAAATGTGGGCCTTTGCCGGACTGAGTCTCCATAGGTCAGAAAACGCTCCTTTATACTAACGGATTGAAGTTCGCCGCAACATCAGCAAACATCGTGTGCTTCATACAGGCAACAGCGCGCCCGTTTCCGCGGCGCACGCACCTATTTTCACACGGAGAGCCCGAAATGTAAAATTCTCCCTCCCTCTACGGAGAAAAATCCGTAGAAAGAGGGAGATGAAGGAAAAAGGGTGTTCCGCGCCCCTTGTGGAATCGCGGAACCCCCTTGAAAGAACGAGTAAAAACGCTACTTAAATACCTTGAAACGCTCCTCCAGCGGCTGAAACTCCTTGTCGCCGGGGCCTGCCGTCGGCGTTCCGAACGGCATCTGCGCGATCAGCTTCCACTCGGCGGGGAATCCCCACCGCTGCTTCACCGCCTGCTCGACAACAGACGCGTAGTGCTGCAGCGACGCTCCGAACCCCTCCGACTCCAGCCCCGCCCAGACGATGAACTGAAGCATCCCCGACGCGTGGTGCGACCAGACGGGGAAGTGCTCGGCATACGTGGGGAAGCTCTCCTGGAGACCCTTCACGGGACGCTCGTCCTCGAAGAAGAGCACCGTGCCGTACCCCGAGGCGAAGCCGTCGATCTTCTCCTCCGTCGGCGCAAACTTCTCCGCCGGGACGATCTTCCGGAGCGACTCCTTCACAAGACTCCAGAACGCGTCGCTCTCCGCCCCGAAAAGCAGCACGGCACGCCCGCTCTGGGAGTTGAACGCCGAGGGGCAGTGCTTCACCGCCTGCTCGACAATCTCGCGTATCCGCTCGTCGGAGACCGGACTCTTTTTTGAAATGCTGTAGTACGTTCTGCGGTTCTTCACCGCGTCAAAGAAATTCATGGTCATTGCACATACCTCCTGCATATATTCAAATTCGGAGAGGATACTTCAGCCTCCCCTGCTGCCACATCCGCCCGGCGGAACGTTTTTTAGGCGAACCATCCGCCTGTTCGGATATGATTTTTATAAATTTACATCGCTTTAAAAGCTATTGTACCATGAATCCGTATAAAATAAAGCCGGCAAGAGAAAGGCTCTTCGGTGAAACAACAACGAGGACATTTCACCCCGTCACCGAACAGCGCGCACTACTGCATCGGCGGCGGCACACGCGCCGCGCGGGTTAACGCAGGCTGCGGGTTCCCGAGGGAGATTCTCAAGCGAGCGCCTCAGCTGTTCGCCGTCCCACGTTCCCCACGCGCCGAGGTTCACACCCAGGCCGCGACGCTCTATCTCCAGCCCTATGCCCGCCTGGTTCTTCGCCGTCTGAAAGACCACCAGCGGCTTTCGCAGCGCCAGCGCCTCGTACGACGTCACGCTGGAAGTGCACAGCACCGCGCGCGACCTCGCCATCCGGGCAGGAAGGTCAAGCGGGTTCCGCACTGCCGAAAGGTTCGGCAACGCGCCGACAGCCTCGGACAGTCGTTCCGCCATTGAAGGCTCCGCCAAAGGGCCAAGGACAAGCTCCGCACGCGGCCAGCCGTTTCCCCACCACTCCACGAACCGTTCGCCCGTATGCAGCAAATCGCTCGCGCCGGGAATGATCAGCACAACATCGCCCTTCTCAGGCGCCAGAGTCCAGAACTCGCTCCGCAACAGGGCGTACTCCGGCCCCAGCAGCAGCCCGGCATGTCCCTTTTCGTACCCGAGCAGATCCGCGTTCACATTGTAGTTCAGCACCACGTCGCACTCATACTCGACGGGCCGTACCCGGCAGTCGTCCACCAGCACCACCGGGGCGAACCGGCGTAGCTCCCTCAGAAAAGAAGGCGTTGCGTCGTACCCGTCCACCACGCAGAGGGCTGGACGAGAACGTGAGATCGCAGCAAACACAGCATCCGCCCCGTCGCCGAACGGACTCTCCATTACCGTCACGGACGCTTCGGTAGCCCCTCTGCGCAGCACAATCTCCCCGGCGGAAGCGTTCACCAGCCAACGGACAGCAACGCCGAGCGAAGAGAACCCCTCGGCCAGCGCCGAGCAGCGGCTCGCATGCCCGCCCCCGATGGACCGCCCCGCGTGGGTAATTATGACGACTTCGCTAAAAGTATTCATGTGACCGACTCCGTTTACTCAAAAATTTTCCTCTGACAGCGCTTCCGCATTCGCATCGCGCTGTGCTTTTATTATACCTACAGTGGAAAATCTTGTTGTTGAGCGTTGTCGAGGAAAGAACGCAGGAGAGAGGGGAGACGTTAGGTGAGAAGAGAGACGAGAAGAAGCAAAAATTTACCGTTGTCGCTAAGATGCTGTGCAAAGGTAACCCTCACGAAAAGATTCTGGTCATAGGGAGATATCTCCGGAGGAACTCGACGAGATGGTCGAATCGCGCAAAAACTGAGCGGCACCCTCACCCCTCGTCACTCTCTCCACATCCTCCCGGCGAAGACGGCTCACCAATCGATACAGTTTTTTGCTCCTTGACATCAACAGACAATCCAAAGACCTCTTTGTTAGCAAGTGGCTCTGCTTGATTATAACACTCGACGGCTTCTCGCCAGGGAATACAGCAAGGCTTAAAATGACACGCGAAAGGCACGTCTTAAAAATTCGGCGTTATGCCGTCACGTAATCAAAAGCACGGCTTCCAGACACATTCTCCGCACGCGACGGTCGTGCTCAGCTCCTCTCTTCGCAAAGGCGGCGGACTTCGTCTTCCGGGAGGTCGACGCACTCCGCAACGAGGGAAACCTCCATCCCTTTGCGAAGCATCCTGAGAGCGGCTTCACGCTTGGTATCCTCCTTCCCGATGAGGATGCCTTCGCCCTTTCCTATCTCTTTTCCTATCTCCTTTCCTATCTCCTTTCCTATCTCTTTTCCTATCTCTTTCCCTATCTCCTTTCCGATCTCCACGCCCTTTTCCAATCCCTTCTCCATGCCTATCTCCTCGGCTGCAGTGATGTACACTTTCCTCTCCTCCTTCCTTACCCATGCCTTGTACTCTTCGTACTTCTTCTCACTCTTCGGCCGAAGTATCCATTCTATGAAGCGGTAGAGCGCGACGCTGCGTTCGCGAGACCACCCGCGCTCGTCCAGAAGACTTCCGAGATGCTTCAAAAAAATGATCCGTTTGTTGTCCGAGCGGCCGCTCTCGATCATCCTCTTCGCCGCAAGAAGCGCGAGATCGAAAGGATTGAAACTTGCTACGAGCTGTTCGGAGTCAAGTTCCCAGAGCCTGACCGCCGGATAGATGTAACGCATCTCGTTGCCGTAGGAGGCGTGCTCGTAGAACTCGGCCTCTCCCTTCGGCCTGCGCGCCGTGAGGATAGCCATCGAGACCACGTCCACGACTCCACGGCGCTCCTTCGCCATCTTCCGCTTCCCGTCGCTCTGCACGGAGGCCTTGGCCGCCTGCTCCTCCTCGTATCTCTTCCGCTTCAGATACTTGAAGCGGATCATGGAATGATAGTAAAACATTCGTTCGGGGAAGTCCTCCCCGCCCTTGTCCTGCACTTCGACGTGGAGAGCGAGCCAGATGTCGCGCCCTTCCTTCACCGGGACCTTGGCGAGAAGGTCGGGCTCCTGCCACGTGCCGCCCATGAGCGCCTTAAGATCTTTCATCTCTTTGTCGAGGAACTCCGGCCGGCGCGAGCGGTCGACCTTCGCGGCCAGTTCGGGGAGAATGGAGTCGAGCATGTGGTCGAAGTTCCCCACCATAATCGTCTTCCACATGGAATCACGGTCGATCGTCTCTTTCTCCTCCGAGGGCGTCGAGGGTACGCTACAGCCCGTCGCGTCCGAAGATGTTTCCGAAGAGGATTCTTCAGGGCTCAAGCCACCCTCCGCCCGGTGCTCGGCCTCCGAAGAGAGAACCATCTCTTCATTGCGAGCTTCGGCGCTCTCGGTCGTTCGTTCTCTCTTCCGCCGTGCGATAATCTTCAAGCCTCCTCGCGAATGATGCCCCTCGCAGGGGGTCTTCCGCTACTTCTCGATAGCGTGCGTTTTGTGTTTCACGAATATTATACGAAAAGAGGCGGACTTCTGCAATCACAGCGCCTGGCTAGTTACCTTCACTCTTTCCATAAACCACCCAGTATGCACGCATCATGATGTACTATCATTATACCTGCAAAGGAGGCGACGCAGTGAGCAACGACGTGCACGAGGAACAGACCATTACAAACTCAGGCGGAATGGACGCGAAGAAGAAAAGACCCCGGGAGAATCTGCGGCTGTCGAGCTAATAAACCGGAGAGAGTGTGTTTCC
>JAHDKR010000042.1 GCA_018436785.1 Synergistaceae bacterium
GCAGCAAGCGCACAGCACACGATAACTCTCTTTCCGGTCAACAATGGACTTCCTCCTTCTGCCTGCACATAACAAACCCCGCCTTGAAAACAGGCGAGGGAGGCGTTGAGAATACGGGCGAAAACCCGCGTAGAGATTCTTTTGGCAGGAACTCGAAGCGTCTTCGCAAGAAGTGCGAAGGGGCAGCGTCGTGTTCCTGTACGACGTCCTGTTTTGGACGATTGTACCATATTCTTTACCCGCAGCCGCTTTCCTCTTCTTCTCCGCAGAATCACCGATATTCCAAGTCCGGCTGCCTGGTTTCTCCAAAGTCATGCCCTTTCCGCAAAACGAGGACTTCGTTTTAAAGGCCGAACTTCAGGAGGCGCCGGCGCCGAAAAAGTTTTTTTGCCCCCCTCTTGACAAGAGAATCGTAAATGTTCATAATATATTTATTGAATCAATCAATTAGCCTTGACAAGACGAACCGCAAGCCGTATTCTGCTTAGATAAGGAGATGATGCCCTCTCGAGCACTTCCTGAACTGGTTCTCTCCCCCGCCCTGCGGGGGTCCGCTTCACAGTTCGCCTCCGAGGCGCCGGAAGTCCTCCCGGAAGGAGGACGCGGAGGGGCGTAATAGAAGCCCTTCGTTACCATCTTCAAAGGAGTGTGGTTTTTATGAAGAAAATGCTGCTCGCTCTTTTCGCGCTTGTCCTTCTCTTCTCCGCCACAGCCGCTTTCGCAGCGGACGTTCTTGTGGGCGTCGCCATGCCCACGCAGTCGCTCCAGCGCTGGAATGAAGACGGCGCGAACATGAAAAAAATTCTCGAGGGAAAAGGCTATAAAGTCGATCTGCAGTACGCCGAGAACAACGTCAGCGTTCAGATCTCCCAGCTCGAGAACATGATTACCAAGGGCGTCAAGGTCATGATCATCGCCTCCATCGACGGTTCGGCTCTCTCCGACGTCCTCGCCAAGGCCGCGGAAGCGAAGATCCCCGTCATCGCCTACGACCGTCTTATCCGCCAGTCCCCCAACGTGGACTACTACGCCACGTTCGACAACTTCAAGGTCGGCGTCATCCAGGGCAAGTTCATCGAAGAGAAGCTTGGACTGAAAGACGGCAAGGGCCCCTTCAACATCGAGTTCTTCGGCGGTTCCCCCGACGACAACAACGCGTTCTTCTTCAACGGCGGCGCAATGAGCATCCTGCAGCCCTACCTCGACAGCGGCAAGCTTGTCTGCCACTCCGGCCAGACGAAGATGGAGCAGATCGGCATTCTCGCATGGAAATCCGAGGACGCTCAGGCTCGTATGGACAACCTCATCTCCAGGTCGTACACCGACAAGAAGCTCGACGCCGTTCTCTCCCCCAACGACTCGCTCGCCTACGGCATCTCCGCCTCCCTTGAGAACAACGGCTACATCCCCGGCAAAGACTGGCCCATCATCACCGGCCAGGACTGCGACCGCGCGAACGTGAAGAACATGATCGCCGGGAAGCAGTCGATGTCCGTCTTCAAGGACACCCGCGCGCTCGCCACAAAGGTCGCCGAGATGGTCGACGATATTATCCAGGGCAAACAGCCCGAAGTGAACGACACGAAGACCTACGACAACGGCATGAAGGTCGTTCCTTCCTACCTGCTTGAGCCCGTCTTCGCCGACGTCAACAACTACAAGGAACTGCTCCTCGATTCCGGCTACTACAAGGAAGAGGATCTGAAGTAATCCGGGAACACTCACGCAGCATATCGTGACGGAGGGGACGGGGCCATCGCGCTCCGTCCCCCTTGAATCAGGAACAGGAGATGAGAGCATGGCCAAAACACTCCTGCGGATGAAGAGCATCACGAAGACCTTTCCCGGAGTCCGCGCTCTGAACGACGTCTGTTTCGACGTCGAAGAGGGGGAGATTCACGCGCTCGTCGGCGAGAACGGCGCGGGAAAATCCACCCTGATGAACATTCTCTCCGGCGTCTACCCCTTCGGGTCCTACGAAGGGGAGATCGTCTTCGACGGGGAGACCTGCGTCTTCGATACGATAAAAGACAGCGAAAAGATCGGCATCGTCATTATCCACCAGGAGCTCGCGCTCGTCCCCTACCTCTCGATTGCCGAGAACGTCTTTCTCGGCAATGAACGGGCCCGGCGGGGCGTGATCGACTGGAGCGAGACCTACGCGCGCACCGACGATCTTCTCAAACAGATACGACTGCACGAAAACCCGGCGACTATCACAAAAGATCTCGGCGTGGGGAAGCAGCAGCTCGTGGAGATTGCAAAAGCCATCTCAAAAGACGTGCGCCTGCTCATTCTCGACGAACCGACCGCAGCCCTCAACGACGAGGACAGCAACAATCTGCTGAACCTGCTTCTGGATTTGAAGAAGAAGGGCATTAC
>JAHDKR010000020.1 GCA_018436785.1 Synergistaceae bacterium
GCTCTCCATCGCCTCCTTCGCGAGGCGCGCGTCGCCGCTCATGAAGCCGCCGAACTCCTTCGACGGAACGATGTCGCGCACGCCGGAGAGGAAGACGCACCGCCCCTGAACCGCCTCGGTCACGGCGCGGATCATCGCGGTCTCCACATCGAGCGAGCTTCCCATTCCGTGGGCCACTCCGCCTATCCCCCCCGCGTCCTCCATGTCGAACAGGTAGCAGTTCCACGTCGGCACGCGGACGTCCGTCCCGTTGTCGCACAGCAGGATTTCTATGCCTGCGGAGCGTATCCGGTCGAACAGATCCCGAACCTTCGGGAAGGGGACCGTCTCCGGCTTGGCGGCGCGGAAAACCGGGCCGGGGAGTCCCTTGCCGCGGGATCCCATTGTGCACGAAGTCACCGAATCGCGTTCGACGACTTCCAGCAGCGCCTGTGAAACGGCTTCGAGGAAGCGCACCCCGCAGGAGAGTCCGTTGGAGCTGCACTGGAAGAGCAGCCCCTCGTCGAGGCTCAACAGCGAGCTGTCGGGGCCTCCGGGGGAGAGACGAACCAGTTCAAGCGGCAACGGGACCTCTTCCTGATGCGCAATGTCCCAGCCGAGCGCCCAAGGGATTTCCAGATCCTTGTGGAAGAAGGAGTGCGGCGTGGGAGCGAGCTGCTCCGGCGGAACCATGGGGTACTTCTTCGACAGCTCGTTCCACGTCCCCCGGATGGACGGTATCGCGCTCCGGGTTGCGTGCCACCGTTCCAGCGACTCCCCGGCGGCGGAGAGACGAGCGGCGGTTTTCGTAAACCCCTTGCCGTGCGCCGCCGTATATCCGTCGACGCTGGGGCGCAGCACGTTGAACACCGGAATCCCGATCCGGTCGAGATGCGTGATGTCGGAAATCCGCGTCACGCCTGTCCGCTCCAGAAAGGGACCGAAGCGCCTCCAGGCCTCATCCGCCCCCACAGGGTGAGCGGAAGTCCCCTCCTCGTCGGCGGTCTTCCTCAGGCGAAGTTCCTCCCCGCGAAAGAACACGGGCGGTCCTTCCCTCTTCGTATCTCCTGCCGTTTCCCGTCCCATTCGTTCACTTCCCTTCGTCGTGATACTCGTTTGCGACCGCGATCACACTTCACGGAACGATACGCACATCGTCGGCACGCATGCGGCCGATCTCCCGGAGAAACAGGTCGGGGCGATCAGGCGGCGGCCATAGAGGCGAATGTGATCACAAGCCCCGAAATGGCCATCCCGAGGGAGAAAATTCCTATCAGCGTAATGGATCCACCCACGACGGCCTCCAATTCTTCGTCCGTGATCTCGGGATTCCGCTCGAAGATCACC